>CADCWI010000050.1 GCA_902806355.1 uncultured Thermomicrobiales bacterium
CAGCAACGGGTTTGCAGACACGCCCTAGGGGGACGGGAACAACAGGAGCTTGCAACTATGTACGATCCTGCCCTATCCATCGATGCCCGGACCAGCAAGGCTCATCTGACCCTCCAGGGATAGTCGTGCCCTGCAGCGTTGCCAAACCCGCGAATCACCCGGGAGGTACCCCGGTGACGTTCATCCTGGACATCCACAGGCTGCCATCGACAGCGGTTAGCGATGAGCCACAGGACACAGCCAAGAATTTCCCCTACGCTGCGTTCGCGCTGCTTCTGGATTCCAACGCCCTTCCGATCGTCGCGCCAAGCTGACGCAGTGAAGTACGCGACTGGTATCCACCCCGACTTCCCAGCTGAGCAGTGTCCCCCTGCATCGACGCGCCTGACCCTAACCATCTGCAGCGGCTACCATAATGGCTAACCATATCTCCTCGAAAAGACGCCGCTGCAGACATCTTTTTCAAGAACGAGCGGTGTCATCTTCAATGACACACGTCAAGGAGCAGGCGGACAGTCTTGAAGGGTTCAACATCTATTGCACTGTGGGGATGACAGCATTCGGCCCGAGCTGCGCTCGCAATCCAGCGATGTCACGCCGCGGCGACGTGCCAAACATGCGGGAATATTCGCGGCTGAATTGGGACGGGCTCTCGTAGCCGACCTGAAACGCGGCTGTCTCCGCGTTCGCCGCATCGCTCACCATCAGGCGGCGCGCTTCAAGCAGGCGGAGTTGCTTCTGGTATTGCAATGGGGTCATGGACGTGAACGCCTTGAATTGGCGGTGGAATGCCGAAGAACTCATTCCCGCCGTCGCAGCGAGCTCCTCGATTCGCACCGCGTCCACGAACCGGTCGCGCAAGAGATGGATGGCACTGACGAGCTGCCGGGAATGGCTGTTCGCCAGTGCAATCTCGGCGATGTCGCCGCCGCGAGCGCTCGTCAACAGCCAGTAGCTCAGCTCACGCATGATCAATGGCGCCACGATTGGGATCGCACCTGGCGTATCGAGCAGGCGGATCAACCGTAGCGCGCAGTCAGCCATCGGACCGTCAACTTCGCTGACGAAGACGCCTGGACCATGGTCGCCGCTCGGCTGGGGCCGTGTGGTCAGGCCTTCCATGACTTCCCGCATGGCAGCGAGGTCGAATTCGATGATGACGCCGAGGTAGGGTTCGGCCGGGCTGGCTTCCGCAACCCTGCCGAGCGCCGGCAGATCGACGCTCACCACGAGAGCCTGACCCGCCCGATAGTCGTACCGCTTGTCCCCGAAGATTGCCCACTTCCTGCCCTGAAGAACCATGCACAACGAGGGCTTGAAGAGGATGTGGGCGGGCGATCTCTCCTGGTTCGAGCGCAAAATTACGAGGCCGTCGATCGCCGTGGCGAATGGGCTCTCTCCGCGTTGGCCAGCCGTGTACCGGGTAACCGCTGCCACAAGATCATCCAGCATCTGCGTTTGCCCCCTTCTGTCTTGAGCTCGACGATGCGTGAGCAGGAATAGGCAAGGAACAAGCGGTTTCCGGTATTCAAACCGCCGGACAGTGGAAGTATCGTGTGGACAGTCGTTTTCGCAAGGAGAAAAACATGTCGATAACAACGCACAACGAATCGTCCAGCAGGATCGCAATCGTCACGGGTGGGAGCCGTGGTCTCGGGCGCAACACCGTGCTCAATCTCGCCAAGCGCGGAGTCGATTCCATTTTCACCTACCGTACGAACCGGGAGGAAGCTGAAGCGGTCATCGGGCTCGTCGGTGACGCCGGGCGCAGGGCCGTCGCGCTCCAGCTCGACACGAGCAACGTCGGAACCTTCGATCCATTCGTGGAACAGGTGCGGGCGGCCCTGACCGGTCTGGGAGCCGAGCGCTTCGACTACCTCGTCAACAACGCCGGGATGGCATTGTACAAGCCATTCGATCAAACCACCGAGGCAGAACTGGACGCGCTGTACTCCGTGCACTTCAAGGGTGTCTTTTTCCTGACGCAGAAGCTCCTGCCGCTCATCAACGATGGCGGGCGGATCGTGAATATCTCGACAGGTCTGGCCAGGTTCGCCCTGTCGGGATCGTCCGCGTACGCGTCGATGAAGGGTGCTGTCGAGGTATTGACACGATACCTCGCAAAGGAGCTTGGTGAGCGAGGGATCGCCGTGAATACGGTCGCGCCGGGCGCGATCGCGACAGATTTCGGTGGTGGCGCTGTTCGCGACAACGCCGAGATGAACCGCCATGTTGCGGAGATGACGGCGCTCGGTCGCGCGGGCGAACCGGACGACATTGGCCCGATGATCGCCGCCCTTCTCTCTGACGGAAATCGATGGGTCAATGCCCAGCGGATCGAAGTTTCCGGAGGTATGAATCTCTAGCTGGCAGCACTATGAACCGGCGAGCCGCACGGCGGCTACGCGGTCCTTCAAGGCGGGAGCGACCTCCTCGATGAACGTGCGGAGCGTCGCCCCGTCGGGCTCGGCGGCGAGCACGAACGTGGCGAAGCCGAGATCGAGGGCGAGGTGGGTAAGCACTTCGATCCAGTGTTCCGGCGGGCCGACGATTTCGCGGTCGATGTTGTCGGCCTTCGTGTTGGTTGGAGCGAAGGAGCCGCCGATGTTGTAAATGCGGCGGATGGCGGCCGGTTCGCGGCCGGCCGCGGCTGCCGCGCGGTCGATGGCCGCGTTGCGCTCGACTGTTTCGATTGGCGGCACGTACGACATCGAGGGGATCCAACCGTCGGCGACCCGTCCGGTCAGAGCAAGGGCCCGGGGACCCAGCACGCCGAGCCAGACGCCGATATTGTGGGCGGGGGACGGACCGCCGTGGGCTCCGTGGAGGGGATAGTGCTCGCCGCCGAAGCGCATGCCACGCTGGCCGCTCCAGATCCCGCGAATCACGATCACCGCCTCTTCGAGCGCATCCAGCGCCTGTTTCGGCGTGCGCACCGGACCGCCGAGCCCCCGGATCGCGTCCCAGAAAGCACCCGCGCCGAGTCCAAGCTCAAAACGCCCCCCGCTCAGCTGATCCAGCGTGGCCGCCGTTTTGGCCAGCACCGCCGGGTGGCGCATCGGTAGGTTGGCGACATCCTGGAAGAGGCGGACCCGTTCAGTTTGCCCGAGGATAAAGGCTGAAAGCGCGACCGCGTCGAAGTGGGCCGGCTGGTACGGATGGTCTTGGATCCCGATCAGGTCGTAGCCGAGGGCGTCGACGCGCTGTGCAATGTCGAGCGTGCGCTCGGGCTCCCGACTGCCAGGATTGAGGAAGTAGCCGAATTCGAGGTTATGTCCATAATCGGTCATGGTGCTCCTCGCAACATCAGGGTGTGGTACCCAGCTAGATGGATCGCTGCCGTCAGGTTATATTCATGCGCATACATATTCAAGTGTCGAAACACAAGGCCGGCAGTAATGAAAGGATCTCTTGTGAGCACAGCGCCTCCGGATATCACCGCCGACCTCCCAGGCGAGCATCTCGTCCGCGAACTCGCCTGGGTTCACGACCTGCTGCGTAACGACCTGGCGCGCTTGCGCGTTCTTGCCGATCGGGTCGCGACCAACGCCACCCCGGAATCGATCCGAGCCGAGATCGCGGAATTGCAGACCACGAGTCCCCTCTGGCAACTCCGGGGCAACTGCCTTGCCTATTGCCGGTTCACGCATTCGCATCACACGCACGAAGACGTGTCGCTCTTTCCCGCCTTGCGCGCCTTCGATCCGGCGCTGGAGTCAGTCGTCGACTGCCTGGAAGCCGATCACCGCCTGGTTTCGGCTATCTGTGACGAAATCGAGGCCGGCGCCACAAGGCTTGTCGAGGACGATACGACGGCTACCCGCCGCCGAATCGTGGACTCCGTGGGGGCGTTGGCCCAGCACCTCCTCGCTCAGCTCGACTACGAGGAAGACGCGATCTCGCCAGCCCTGCGGCAGTGGCAGAGCTGGCCGCTCATGCGTTCCTGATGGATTCGACCTCATGACCCCCACGTCGAGGAACCAACCAGGCTCTGAAGGCCAACCCGGGATCGACGCACGCGAATGCGCCGAGGCGTGGACGATGCTGCGGTCGATCTACGCCCAGATCAACGGCCGGCTGGAAGACGCATTCGCGCGCCAGCTCGGAATCACGATGAATGAGTTCGAGGTGCTGCTCTACGTCAACGGCGCCGAGCCGGGCATGGCCCGGCTCGGGGATGTACAAATGGCGACACCCCTCACCCAATCGGCCGTGAGCCGGCTGGTGGCCCGGCTCGAATTGCAGGGCCTGCTCTGTCGGCAGGACACGGCTGCCGACCGTCGGGTTGTCTTGCTGGCGACCACCGAATCGGGCCGGGAGGTGCTCGAACGGAGCGTTCATCTGCACGCCGAGGTCATCCACGCGATGCTCGGCCAACGCCTGACTGACGACGAGCACCGACGCCTCGTCGAAACGCTTTCCCGGCTAATCAGCGCCGAACGGGCGCCGGGCTAGCGCAGGCGCTTGAGTTCAAGACGAATCGGTAGTGGCAGCGGCTCGGCCAGCATCCGTTCCAGGCGGTCGCGGTCGGCGGCGGCCAGGTACTCGTGGATGCGGTCTGGTTTGATCGGGCGATCCATCAGGCGGTAAGCTACGAGCCACGCCTTCAGGCTGCCGAGCGGCAGCCCGTTCCACACGCCGGCCGACAGCGACGGGATGTGGAACGGCACCTGGAGGTGCGTCACGCCGTCGGGCCAGATCACGAACATCACCACATCTAGCACGCGGCCGGGATGACCGCATTCGATCTACATTGCGCTTGCAAACCAACGACGTCACGCCGGGGTGAGGCGCCAAACATGCGAGAGTACTCAGCGTAGGACTGGGACGGGCTCTTGTAGCCGACCTGGAATGGGGCGGTTTCGACGTTCGCCATCAGACGGCGTGCTGCGAGTAGGCGCAGTTGATTCTGGTAATGCGTGGCGGAGATGACCGCCGCCCTCCTCTCCGAAGACAATCGCCGGATCAATGCCCAGCGAATCGAAGTTTCCGGCGGTATGAATCTCTAGATGCTCGTCGAGCCGCGTGCTGGAGGGAACACAACTCCCCACCCGCTCCTCTACGGAAAAGGAGAGAGGAGCAGATGGGAGTTCACATCCTTTACGCAGGTTTACGGATCCCGCCACCAGCATGACGGGCTCCAAAAGACTCAGACCTTCATCGAGTCTCTTTCGCCAGTGATCAGGCGTGCTCCACGGTTGAAGGTCAGGTAGCTGAAGATCCACTGCGCAACCACCAGAGCGCGGTTGCGCAAGCCGTTCAGGTTGAGGACATGCACCACGACCCATGCCAGCCAGGCCGGGAACCCGGAGAACTTCACGCCCTTGATTTCGGCGACAGCCTGGTTACGGCCGATCGTCGCCATGCTGCCCCGGTCCTTGTAATCGAACGCTTCGTACGGCTCTCCCGCCACGGCATGGGCGATGTTCCTGGCAACCCAGCGACCTTCCTGCATCGCCACCGGAGCTACACCCGGCAATGGTTTGCCTTCGCCATTCCTTGCGCTGGCGGCATCGCCGATCACGAAGATCTCCGGATGGCCAGCGACGTGCAGCTCGCGCTCCACGGGCACTCGACCGGCACGATCCAGTTCGGCGATCTCCGACAATGCGCGTGTGAGTGGCGAAACCTGAACGCCAGCCGCCCAGATCACGGTCGTCGCCTCGATCCGCTCATCACCGATGTTGACGCCGTTCTCATCGATCGCAGTGACGAGCGAATTCGTCCGCGTCTTGACCCCGAATCGCTCCAGATCCTTTTCCGCCTTGGCTGACAGCTTCTCGGCGAACATCGGCAGGATGCGCGGCAGGCCCTCAAGCAGCAGGATTTGGGCGTCCCGCGGGTCGATGCTGTCAAACTGGTTGGCCAGCGTGTGATTGGCGATCTCGCCGATCGCGCCGGCCAGCTCGACCCCCGTTGGACCACCCCCGATCACGATAAACGAGAGCAACGCCGCCCGCTTCTGGGGGTCCTGCTCCTTCTCGGCCTTCTCGAAGGCCATCAGGATGCGCCGCCGGATATCCAGTGCATCCTCGATTGTCTTCAGGCCCGGAGCGATCGGCGCCCATTCATCGTGGCCGAAATAGGAGTGGGTCGCGCCGACAGCAACGACCACGTAGTCGTAGCTGATCGCCTGCCCGTCCAGCAAGACGACGTTCCGGGAGTCGACATCAATGTGCCCGACCTCGCCGAGGATCACGTTGAGGTTCTTCTGCCCGCGCAGGATTCCGCGGATCGGCTGGGCGATGTTGGCGGGCGACAACTGGGCCGTCGCCACCTGGTAGAGCAGTGGCGCGAAGAGGTGATGGTTCCGCCGGTCGATGACCGTGACCTTGACCGGTGCGTCCGCCAGGGCCTTGGCCGCGTTCAATCCGGCGAACCCGGCACCGACGACCACGACCCGTGGCATGCCCGCAGGCATCGAGGACATGCTTGGCTTCACGGTTTCCGCGACCGAGACG
>CADCWI010000051.1 GCA_902806355.1 uncultured Thermomicrobiales bacterium
AGTCAGCCGGCCGCAGGATGGCGCAGCGGATACCATGCTTCCGATGGTAGAAGCCGCAGAGCTCCTCCCCAACGACTTTCGTGAGGCCGTATATGTTGTCGCGCGAGAAGACCGACTGGCTGGAAAGCCACACGACCCGTGGGACCTCGTTCGCGACCGCCGCCTGGAACATGTTGAACGTGCCGGTCACGTTGAGATCCCAGAAGTCAGTCTCGGCATGATCGCGGAGGTGAATCCCATGCCAGGCTGGGGTGTGGATGATCAGGTCCATGCCTCGCGCCGCGCGTGCGAACGCCTGTCGGTCGCGCACGTCCATCTGCACAAACTCGTGCTCCGTCTCGAGCACCGCCACGTCTGACAGTCGCAGCACGTGCTGGTCGCCCAGCCGCTCGGTCAGCCCCAAACCGATGCTGCCGCCGGCACCCGTAATCAGGATCCGCATCGTTGCTCCTCCCTCGTTCGTACTCCCTACATCACCAGCCCTCAGGCTCGAGCCACGCGGCGATCCAGCTTGCGTAGGTCTCGCCCCAGCGCAAGCCGATCCAAGTGGTACGTGCTGTGAACGAGCGGGATGCCGGAGGTCAGGCTAGCGGCGACCACGCCGCACTAATCCTGGAATGAGGGCTGAGGTCGTCGCTGACCTGCTGAATGTACGTGTGGCCTCCCACCTAAGCTGTAACCGTCCGCTCGCTGGCTGAGTCATCACCCGGCTCCCTGCTGAACTACCCCGGACGACGGTTGAGAAAATAGTTGTCGTGACCCGGCACCACAATGTCGGCCTCGTGAGCAATGATCGCGATTGAGGCAACTGCTGCTTCCGGATCGACCGTATTGAAGTAGTAGTCGTTGTGCCGGAAGAAGTCACGCGTCATCGCGGCGTCCCCTGCCACGACGACGCGCATCCCCTCGCTTTCGAACACCAGCGATGCGTGACCGACGGAGTGTCCCGGAGTCGCGATGACCCTGATGCCGGGGATGAGTTCCGACCCGGCCGGACGTATCAGGTCCAGCACGAGGCGATCCGCGCTATCGCGTGCAAGTTGGCTCTTCCCGTGCTCGATTTCGGCAGACGGCATGCACCAGATAGCGTTTGGAAACGCGGACAGGCCCGCGCGGTGGTCGCCGTGAAAGTGCGTAAGAAAGACCATGTCGACCGAATCCAGCGTCAGGCCCGCCCGCCGGTCCAGAATGCGAGCCATGTCCTCTGGCGGAAGCCCGGGATCCACAACCACCGTATGCCCGCCAGTTCGAATCAGTGTGGATGTACAGAGTGGCTCACGGTACGCCCGGTCGTCCGCTTCACCCCAGTACCGGTTACGGCTGAGATGTCCGATCGTCAGCACGTCCCATCGAATCTCGTCCCGTGCTTCCTCTCGTTCAGCCACGTACGTCCCCCCGATCCGCTTCCGCGTCCTCCGACCCGTAGATTCCGGCAGTGAGCCGGGGCACTGCCGACACGTCAAGCCGGGGCTCGAATGCCTCCAGAAATCGCACGTTGTCCTCCACCTCCTCCGGCCATCGCATGCCAACGAGCGCGACATGGACGCGCGGATCGGAGAGCACGAACTCGAGGCACACGTCGTAGGGATCGCGCGCCAGCATCCATTCGGGTGCCAACGACGCAAGGATGTGCGGCAGAATTCCCGAGGTCATCGTCCGCATCGTGACGACGCCGATCCCACGCTGCGTCGCCTCGTCGAGGACATGCAGGGCAGCGGATTGGTAGATCAGGTTGTAGGCGAACTGAACGACCTGGAACTCGCCACTTTCCAGAAAGGGGCGTGCGGTCCACGGCTCCTCCGCCGTCAGCCCGATGAATCGCACCTCGCCGCTCTGACGCAGTTCCTGCAGTGCGTCCAGCGGGCCGCCATGCATGATGTGCGCGTAATCCTCCTCGGTGTACATTCCGCCGTGAAACTGTGCCACGTCGACGTACGGTGTCCCCAGCCGCTCCAGACTGGCGTGGATGCTCGCTTTCACGGCTGACTTGTCGAGTCCCTTCCACCCGACCTTCGTCGCCAGCACGCATTCGTCCCGGCGCGTCCGCATTACCTCGCCAATCAGGCGCTCACTATGGCCATTGCCGTATCCAGGCGCGGTATCGATGTAGTTGATTCCCAGGTCAAGTGCCCGGTGGATCGTCGAGATCACCGTCGACCTGCCGGCAGCCGAGTACGGATCCCAGTTGCGCGCACGGTTGACTCCGGAGAACGGATATCCTCCCAGGCCGATCCGCGATACCAGAAGTCCCGTGTTTCCGAGAACGACCTTTTTCAAGGGAAACCTCCGGGCGACTACCCGACCAATCGGATTGTTCGGAGCGATGCCTTCGACTCGTCGGCTCCCGGTCAACCCGCTTATGGAGCCATCGCAATGTCCGGCCGGGGCACGTCCGTGGCCCAGCCAGCGTGTGCCGTCGGCGGTGCCGCTCATCCCCCGGCTTCGAGCGGGATGACGCCGTCTGAATCAGGCATCATCCCATACATGGCCAGTGATTCCCGCTTGACTGGAAAAGCGAGATAATCACAAGCATCACGCATCGTGCAATGCGAGTCGTGGAAGTTGGATCGACGTGGCGGACCAGAATCGATAGGGGAACGACGGCGAAGATAGCCCATAGTCGCCGGATCCTGGAGGCGTCGGTGCTGGCGTGATTGGGGTTTCGAGCTGATAGGCGATGTCACTCCCGGTGTGGTTATCGTACGGTGGCTCTCGCAAAAGGTCGCGTCAGGGTCGCCGTACGTGCATCGTTCAAATCGCGTCCCGATCCCGCCTCCGATCGGTTCCAGCTTCGCGATGGAGGCATATGGCAACGCCGGTGCAATGAATGGGTTGCTGCACCCTGTTTTGGCAAAGGGAGAGGACGTATCACCATGCCGCAGGTGGAAGAGGTCACCATTGCGCCGGAACCGATCACACGGTTCGGCGCGTTGCTCGATGCTGCGCAAATGCGGGAAGCGGACGCGGTCGCCCAGGCTACCGCACGTCGCCTGGAGGGTCGGGCGTGGTGGAATGTCAACTCGACGGCCACCGGCGGCGGTGTGGCCGAGATGCTCCCCTCCCTGCTCTCGTATGCACGGGGAGTTGGGATCGATGCGCGCTGGTTGGTAATCACCGGCAATGACGCCTTTTTCCATCTCACGAAACGCATGCACCACGCGCTGCACGGGATGCCGGGGGACAGAAGCCCGCTTGGAGACGACGAGCGGGCAATCTACGAAGCGGTCATGGCGTCCAACGCAGATGGGATACTCGAACTCGTCCAGCCGCGCGACATCGTTCTTTTGCACGATCCGCAGACTGCCGGCCTTGCCCCCATCCTGATCCGGCACGGGGCAACGGTGATCTGGCGGTGCCATGTCGGGGCGGACGTTCCCAATGAGCAGACGGCGCTGGCATGGCGGTTCCTGAAGCCATACCTCGAGGATGTGGCGGCCACGGTCTTCTCACGACAGGCCTACGTGCCGACGGGCTTCGTTCCGGAGCGGAGCGTCGTCATCGCGCCGTCGATTGACGCGTTCGTGCCAAAGAACCAGGATCTGGACGAGACCACTGTGCGGGCCATCCTGGTCCAGGCGGGCCTCATATCGGGGCATCCGGGAGAGGGTCAACCGCTGTTCCAGCGCCTGGACGGCACGACAGGGCGCGTTGAACGTCGGGCGGACGTCGTTGGCACCGGCCCGCTCCCGGCATGGGACACGCCGCTGATCGTCCAGGTCTCGCGCTGGGATCCCCTCAAGGACCCCATCGGCGTGATCGAGGCATTTGCTGCTCTGGTCCGGCAGGGAGCCGACCACCAGGCGGAATTGCTGCTTGCCGGTCCAAACGTTGCCGCGGTGAGCGACGATCCGGAAGGGCTGGCGACCTTCAACGAGGTGGTTGCCGCCTGCCACGGGCTGCCCGAAGCCATCCGGAGCAGGGTTCACCTTGCGTCGCTGCCGATGACGGACACTGCCGAGAACGCGGCGATCGTCAACGCCCTCCAGCGACATGCCGCGGTTGTCGTCCAGAAGAGCCTCCGGGAAGGGTTCGGGCTAACCGTGACCGAGGCGATGTGGAAGGCGCGGCCCGTCGTGGCCACCCGGGTGGGTGGAATCCAGGACCAGATCGAGAACGGTGTGCATGGTCTGCTGATCGACGATGCGACGGATGCGGGCGCCTTTGCGGAGGCGTTGGGTCAGGTGCTGAGTGACCACTCGCTGGCGAAACGATTGGGCACGGCGGCACGGCGGCGCGTGCAGGAGAAGTACCTCGGCGTGCAGCATCTGATGCGATATGCCGACCTCCTCGAGCAGTTGGAACGTTAGAGGGGGACTGGGCCAACAAACGTGTGCGGAGTTACTCCCACCACCTGCCCGGCACCTGACTGCCTTGAAGCCCGTGCGCTGCTCACACCGCGACGAGCCGCATTCCCCAGCCCGGCAATGGGATCGGTCGCCAGCACCGCGGCACGGTCGGGGCGATCATCTGCTTAGTGATGGATGACGAGTGCAGGCTGTGGAGACATGCTGGCTATTGCACTGGCGGACCGTACCGCCCCTCACGCCCGACTTGGAGGTATTCCGGTCGTTGCAGGCAGCCACCCGGACTGTTCTTGAAGGGCCATGCTCACAGAGGGAGTCCAGCATCGATCGGTCCAGATCCAGGTTGCGCCCGACGAAGCAAGCGCGGGGACTATGGTCAGTCGGCGGAGTATGAGCGGGTGTGGGCGTCACGCAGGTAAGCGGCGAGAAGCGTCACGCAATGGTCGACGTCCGTGATGGCGACCGTTTCGTTGACAGTGTGGATGTAGCGCGCTGGCACGGAAAGGGTGGCGACGGCGACCCCGGCCCGGAGGCGCTGAATCAGGGAGGCGTCGATGCCGCCGTGATTGAGCACTTCGAGCTGATACGGGATGTCGTGCTGGCGGGCGAGGTCCCGCAGGTGACGCACAATCCCCGGATGGCTGATCTGGGCTGTGTCCATCACCTTGATGGCAGGGCCGGCGCCGAGGCGGGTAACTTCCTGGTCCGGGTTAACGCCGGGGATGTCGTTGGCCACGGTCAGGTCGAGCGCGATGCAGATGTCCGGGTCGATGTCGTACCCGGCGACGACCGCGCCGCGCGATCCCACCTCCTCCTGGGTCGTAGCGACGGCGACGACGGTCGAACCCTGATCCCCCAGCCGCCGCATTGCCTCGATCATGATGTAGAGGCCGAGCCGGTCGTCAAGCGCCTTGCTGGTGATTCGCTCCCCGGTCGCGACGAGGTCGCGATCGAGCGTGACCATGTCGCCAATCTCGATCTGCGAGGTGGCGGGGCCGACGTCGACGAAGAGATCGCGAAGGTCCGGTCGTTTCCTATCGGCGGGCGGACCGAAGTGGAGCGGATCGACAGTGGTCTCGATCACCCCGGGTATCCGTGTGCCGTCGGCCGCGTGGACGATAACGCGCTGCGCCAGGAGCACGCGAGGGTCAAAGCTGCCGAGTGGCTGCAGCCGAATGAATCCGCGCTCGTCAACGTAGCGGACGAGAAAGCCGATCTCGTCCATGTGCGCCGCCATCAGGATGGTCGGTCCGCCGGTCACCCCGCGGGCGGCATGCTTGGTGGCGATCAGGTTGCCGAGCCGGTCGACCCGCACGTCGTCGACAAGTGGTGCCAGTTCCCGTTCCACGACGTCGCGGACCTGGCGCTCGAATCCAGCGATGCCCGGCGCCGCGATCAAAGTTCGCAACAAGTCGACATTCACGCGTTCGACCGCTCCAGCAGCACGATCCCGTACAGCGGAACGTTTTCAAGGGTAATCCGGTACGTGTCCCCGTCCCTTGTCATCGAGCCAGCGAGTGTCTGGCCGGGGGAGAAGCAGGCAACGCTCTCGTAATCGCCGTCGAGGCGCACGGTGAATGAGAGCGACGGCATCACCGGCACCGTGTCGGTGGCGTCGTCATGGTCGTAGCGAATGAGGTGGATCGCGACGCCCCGCTCGACTGCGGCGAGGTTGATCGCCAGATCGGTATCTCCCTCGTGGATCACCTGCGCACCGGTGGGAATCGCAGCAACGTTGAAGGCATCAACGATCGACGTGCCAGGGTGCTCGACGATCGCCCGCCGGCGTTCCAGATCTAGATTCGCGCCGGGAGCACCGGTTGCGACGATGCGACCGCCGCCGTCGAGGAACCGCAAGAGCGCGTCCGACTGGAGGTTCGTCAGGAAGTGGCAGTCCGGCAGGATCACCGTCCGGTAAGGGCCGAGGTCCAGGGCGTCCGCATCGTCCTTGCGCAGCGATCCATCCGGGAAAAAGCGCACGTCATACGGCTGGCGCGCGTCGGCGAGCACGTCGCAGACCTCCCAAAAGGGAAGGCGATTGGCACGCGTCGCGTTCTCGGGATTGTTGGCGATCTCCTCCGGCCGAGCACCACCGAAGAAGTTGC
>CADCWI010000052.1:0-26414 GCA_902806355.1 uncultured Thermomicrobiales bacterium
TTCATGGCCGAGTCCCGCTCCGGAGGGCCCGAGAGCGTCCCTGAGTTCGTGAAAGCGTGCGACGTGGCCGACAGTCCGCCCGTGCATGCGCCCGACTGTCGTGGCATAGGCGACGAGGTCCGACTCAGCGGCCATGGAATCGTCACCAAGCAAGCGATCGGGCAGCCCCTCGGTACTGTGCCCGAGGTCTTCCATGACGAGGATTCCCACATTTCGGTCGCCCCCGTACAGGCGTGGTGCCAGCGGGGGATCTGACGCCATCTCGCCGAGAAACTGAAGACTTGCCCACTCGTTGAAGAGGCGGGACGCCGGACCGCCAGGTTGATCCGGATCATAGACTTCGTCGCCCATCGCCACTGCCCGCTTGACGATGACCGATGACGGAGTGCTGTCTGATCCGCTCAGGTTCGAGAAGCGAAAGAGGCTGGAACGACCGCTGCTGTCGAGCGGCGTTCCACCATCGAGACGAATCGCGCCGAAGGTCTCTGAAAGGACACGCTCGGCGGCGTCCTGGATGACTCTTGAGGTAGGGTCAGGCGTGTTGTCCACCGCGGAAAGCCTCTCACTATGGCGCGTGGCTGCCATTTCCAGGGATGTACGGGCAGCGACGTTGCGATCATTCTTTCCGATTCCCGGCAACTGGTCCATCGCACTCCGGATCTATCCCAGAAATCGACGATCCATGAGCCTGGTTCTGCCGGCAAGACAGAATGAATATATGTGAGCGTCGCCCGCGTTGGACCGTGACTCCACACGTTAGAGGATAAAGGGAGACACGTGGGTGGAGTCAGTGCGGAACCTTGGTCGGCTCCAGCACCTGCGCATGCCGCGCCAACGCCTTCTGTACATGAAGGACCCGGTATGTCCGCCGTCGTGGTCCACTGACTGATAAGGAACTGAGGGGACCGAGGACGGCACTGACTCACGGATTGACACTCCGATCCTGCTGCACGCACACTGCCGGAAACCTGCGCCATGCCTCTGCGAACACTGCCATGACGGCAGGGCGACGTACTGCCAAGGATCCCGGAATCAGCGAGATTTGGGAGGAGTGTCTCCGTGCAAAGGGCAAAGGTTGGCGTCATTGGCTGCGGGAAGATCAGCGGCATCTACCTCCGGAACTGCACCCACAATTTCCACAACCTCGAGGTGGTCGCCTGCGCTGACCTGGTGCCCGAACTGGCCGAGCGACGCGCCCGGGAGTTCGGCATCCCAAAGGCGTGCAGCGTCGCGGAGTTGCTCTTGGACCCGGAGATCGAGGTGGTCCTGAATCTGACCGTGCCCCACGCCCACGCGGCCGTCAACCTCGAGGCGCTCCAAGCAGGCAAGCACGTCTACACCGAAAAGCCGTTCGCGCTCTCCCGGGCGGATGCCGACGCTGTCCTCAATCTCGCACGTTCCCGGAACCTGCGGGTGGGCTCTGCTCCCGACACCTTCCTCGGTGGCGGCCTGCAGACCTGTCGCAGGCTCATCGACGACGGGGCGATCGGCACGCCTTACGGTGCCAGCGGCCTTATCCTCATGGGCAACGTGTATGACAGGCTCCACCTTGGCGCTGAACGCTACCTGGAGCTCGGCTGGGACCCGCTCTTCGACATGGCACCGTACTACCTGACGGCCCTGGTCTTCCTGCTGGGTCCCGTGCACACGGTGGCGGGCTTCACGGAATCGGTCCATCGGGAGATCACCATCACCGACCCGGCGTCCCCTCGCCACGGCGAGACTGTCCCCGTCCCGGCTCCGATGCACGGCGCGGCAACCCTTCACTTAGAGCGCGGCGCTCTGGCGACGGTGCAGGCGGCCAAGGAAAGCTACGGCTATACACCGCGCCTGGAGGTCTACGGAACGGACGGCATCCTCTTCGCGCCAGACCCGAATGCCTTCGGCGGCCCCATCCGCATCCAGGAGCGAAACGGCGCCGTTAGGGAAGTGTCCTGCCAGTACGGCTTCACTGAGGACAGCCGCGGGCTCGGCGTCGCCGACATGGCTTCCGCAATCCGTACCGGTGAGCCGCACCGGTGCAGCGGCGACCTGGCCAGCCATGTGCTCGATATCACGCTCGGCATCTTCGAATCATCGCGGATGGGACACCACGTCGAGATCACCGCCCCTGATGGCTTGGCGGCCGGGTTGCCGGCCGGCCATGCGCTTGTTGGAGCGGCAGGAGGGTAACCCCGCACGCGTCACGCGTCTGCGCTGGCACTCGCCGAGAGATGATACCTCCGTGAAAAGGAGAAGCAGCCGTGACATTTCGAGTCGCACTTCAGGCATACACCGTCCGCGAGGAGCTCGCCGTCGATTATCTCGGCACCCTCACCGCGATCGCCGAGATTGGTTACGAGGGAGTCGAGCTCGGGCCACCGCCGGCGGAGATCAGTCTCGTCGAATGCAAGGATCACATGACGCAGATCGGCCTGCAGGTGGTGGGCAGCCATGCCGGCCTGCAGCAGCTGACCGACGACCTCGGCGCCCAGGTGGACTACCTGCATACGATGGGCGGTCGCTATCTCGGGCTCTCCCATCGGTTTGCGTCGAGGCAGGATGTGCTCGAGGCGGCGAAGCGCTTCAATGAGATTGGCGACGCGTGCCGCGACGCGGGCATCCAGCTCCTTTACCACAACCACAACTGGGAATTTACCAAGTTCGATGGACAGGTCGCCTATGACCTCCTGCTTGACGCGACCGACCCTGCTCTGGTCAAGATGGAGCTGGATACCTACTGGGTCCAACGTGCCGGAGAGGACCCTGTCGACTACCTGAACCGGCTCCGTGGCCGGTGCCCGCTCCTGCACATCAAGGACATGGAGGCGGGCGAGGAGCAATTCTTCGCCGAGGTTGGCGAAGGCGTGCTCGACTGGGATGCGATCTTTCAGGCCGCCGATGCAGCGGGCACGCAGTGGTTGGTCGTGGAACAAGACCAGTGCCGTAGACCGGTCTTCGAGAGCATCGCGATTAGCTACCGCAACCTGCAAGAGATGGAGATCACGTGAGGACTGACAGGTGTCGCCAGGTCGGTATGGTAGCGAGGGGAAGGTCAGGCTGCGAGTCGACGATCTGAACCTCCACTCAGGCGTGATGCACGTGAAGCGAGAATTACCGCCTTGGGCTTGCTGCTGTTCGGAGGTGCTCTTCCAGCGCTCTCGGAGGCATGTCCGTCGGTGTCACCGCTGCCCGTGTGGCGTCGATGCGGCGCAGCTATAGCCGACGTTGGGGCCACTCACGATTGAGATTGCCCTTCGTTCCTGACGCTGCAGCTCTCGTGCCCCAGGAGAGTAACGACAGCTGCCGTTGTTGCAGCAGTCGGATCAGCAGCGCCGAGGTCACAACCCTCCCAGGCGTGAGATCAACAACCACGGCACCATTTGGCGCCGTCTCCACCATCATGTCCGTGAAGAGCTCGGTGTAGGGGAGCCCGATGGGATCCTCGCCGAGAGGGGCCGTCTGGGTACTAAGCCGCCGCGTCACCGTTTCCGCCACTGTTTCGGCATCCGCGTCTTCCTCCGGCACCACCACGATGACCGCATGACCCCGCGGCGCCTCCGGGAAGTCCGCGCTGGAATCCGCATCGAGCGCCCCCGCCGTCACGCCAACCAGCGCCAGCGCGATCGGCGGCATCCGCGGTGTCTGCTCAGCCATCTCGGCGGCCTGGGTCGCCAGCCGCTCCTGCACGTCGGCCGGCAGGTTGGAATTGCGCACCAGTGCCATCAGCGGATCCCCGACGGTGATCAACGCCGCGCCGTCAACGATCCAGCCGACCGCGAGATCGTCCGGCACGGCGGCGACCACCTTCGCGCCTGAACCTTCGGCGAAGGATCGCTCCTCACGCTCATACAGCGCCAGCACACGCTCCATGTCCACCCGTTGCGCCGTGCCGACGATCATGCCATCGTCGAGCAGTGCAAGGTGGCTGAGCATTCCCAGATGATAGTGACTCAACGGGACATTCGGGTCGAAGAGCACATTGTCCTCACCAAGGGTGTACCAAGTCGTGCCGGCGCTCTCGACCGGAGCGTACCCGCCCGCCTCCCATGCCGCCGTCGGGCTCGGCGCGTCGAACTGCCCATTTAGGAGGAGGATGCTCCTGTCGGAGGGGCCAACCTCCACCATCTGGGCAACATCACGCAGGTCGAATCCCAGCTCCTCTCGCCAGACCGGATCCATCGGGTCCGCCATCGAGCTCGGGTGCATCAACGGAACGCGCATCGCCGAGTGCCAGCGGTCCGGATCGAGGTCGACGCCCGTCTCCTCGATGCCGAGGGCGGCCCGCTGGGCCTCGTAGTTGGCGTAGCGCACGCCCAACTCGTCGAGCGGTTCTTCAGGCAGCAGGCGCAGCATCGCTATCAGGCGGGTGGCGCCGTCAACGATCGTGGGCGTCTGCGCCGCGAGCGTGGACTCCCGTAGGGGAATCAGCGTCAGCGCGGCTGCCCCTGCGAGAAACGAGCGCCGCCGCATGGGGTACCTCCAGTCACCCAATATGAGAGATGGTGTCGGTTGTCGTCGGAAATCCAATCCATCTCGGCGGTATCATATCCGAGAGATGGGACGAACAGACCTGGGCAAGGGGGGCCAACTCGACGGCCGTCAGGCGGCGGCATTCCATGACTCCAGGCGACCGCGCGGCATGCCTCAAAGCCGTGACAACGCGTCACTCGAAACGTTGGCGGCCATGTCAGGTTGGTCTCCAGCCCTCCGGAGAGTGACCGGGGATTCGCAGGGGACATCGCCGGTCAGGTCACCAATGGATCATGTTCCTGAACGTCCAATGTCGCCTCAATTCGCGGTGTGGATGACGTCGCCTAGACCTTACGAACCTACAAATACTGGTCGTCCCCTGACCACGACTCGACTTTGATTTCAGGTTGGACGTCATGCGTCCAATGGAGGTCATTAGCCCGTGGAAGCTCCTGCCATCATGAGCGGTAAGCCTGAGCACCTCGTCCTTTTGAGGCCTTGTAAGGCGCTCACCTTCTGTTAGGCAATCGAGGACATCGTCTCTGGCGGTGCAGGCGTCTCAGACTGCTTGATCGTCTCGAAAGTGGGCACGACAACTCCTCCCGAATATTGAACGAATAGATCAGCGGGAGTCACGGCATAGACTTTCGCATCGGGACGAACAGGAAGCGGACGCGGCGGCGATAGCCATCAACGTTCCCTGGAATAGTGACGTCATGTGCCCGGGTCTACAGCACCCGGTCGCGGGCACGGTAGTCTGCAATGGGCCAGGCTCTCATGCCGCCGGTGAACAGGCTGACGGTCTTGCCATCGGCGTCGCGCTCGTACCGGAACAGTTCACCGACCGATGCGAACGGCGAACCGCTCATGATGCGCAGGGTGTTCTCGTCAATGACCGCCAGTTCGGAGGGCTGGACCATCGGCGACGGTCCGACCGGACTACTCGCGAAGAGTTTGCCGCCCAGGATACAGACATCCGTCACGCCCCAGAGTGCGGCAAAGCGACCGGTAAAGATGTCAGGATCGATCTCCTGGTGAGGCGTCTCAGGAGGTGGTAGCTCCGCACTGTTGACGAGACCGGAGCTGAGCGGCATTTTCGGCGACACGTCACGCGCTTTGTCGAGAATTTTCAGGATGCCGGCAGCAACCTCCTCCGCCGGACCATCGACCGCATTGGTCAGCACGGAAATCGCGAGACCTTCCTTTGAGTCCCACATCGTGCGGGTGATGTGCCCCGGATACCCTCCCGAGTGTCCGACCATGCGATGCCCGCCGTAGTGCTGAACGGTTGTGCCATAGCCATAGCCGTCCTGCGGAACGTCAGGGTTCTGGCCTGTCCACACCGGTCGCTGCATCTCGTTTTTCGATCGATCGCTGATCAGGCGGTCATCGCCGAAGAAGTGCGCAGAGGCGAAATGGACCATGTCCTCCGCGGTGGAATAGAACCCGGTCGCTGCCGCCATGGCGTGCGTATCGACGTGCGGAATGACCCGGCGCTCAGTCCAGGAGCCAAGCCCGCTGTGACCGCCCGCATATTCGGACAGGCGAGCTTCGTCCAGTTCCGGTCCGGTGTTCCGGAGCCCAAGCTTGTCGATGATTACGGTTGTTGTGTACTCGTTGTAGGTGCGGCCCGCTGCCTTGCTGATGATGATGCCCAGCAACGAAAAACCGATGTTTGTGTACTTGAAGGTTGCTTCTGGCTGGCGGACGACGCCTTCCTGGATGGACATCTCCAGCAACGCTTTTTCCTCTGGGAAGGGTCGGTTGTGCGCCCAGAAGGTGGCATCGATACCGTCGCGGATGACGCCCGCGGAATGCGAGACCAGCTCCCGCACAGTCACGTCCGCCAATGGCGAACCGGACTCCTTGAGTTCCGGGATCCACATACCCGCCGTATCGTCCAGCCGCAGTCTTCCAGCTTCGACGAGTTGCATGATCGCAGTCGCCGTGAATGTCTTGGAGTGTGAGGCGACGCGGAAGAGATGCGAGGATGTCAGCAGTTCATGGGTTTCAAGATTCGACACGCCGTATGCCTTGCTGAACTGTATGGCGCCATCAAACCAGACAGCCACCTGCACTCCAGGGGTACGCAGCTTCCAGACGCGGTATTCGATCCAGGAATCGACATAGGCGAGCGCCTCTCGCAAAGCGTCGACCGATGAACCGGGGGAACTGGACACTGGCTCACTCCATCACCTGATGCTTGCGGAAATGCTGGATAGCGTTCGTTGGTACGAGCGAACGTTACGAGGTGCAGACTATTGGAGGTGAAGCAACTGCGCAATGGACCGTTGAACCGGATCGGACTCGTCGAGGGGGGCCGCTTCGTGCTCCTGCGCTAGCTGCCGAGGGCAAACTGCCTGGCAGTGGAGTCCTTTGGCCGCTGGCGCGCTCCCTAGTTGCAGTTGGTTTGGTTTGGACAAGCGAAAATCTCAGGGCAGCGCCTGATTCTTGGGGCAGTATCCGGAACCACGTTGATCATGTTTCAGTCAGCGACCCTCACGTCGTTCGATCCCGAACGCAGAACGGTTCGCACCGTCTCACGGGATTAATCGCAAGGCCGCGAAGGGACTGCGTTTCGCCCGGCCTTCGAACAGTCGCCGGTGACCCGCGGTCCGCTTCCTGACGATTCAACGTGGCGTCGAAGGGCTATTCAATTCGCCTGTCCCGGAGACGATTGCCAAGGATGGGAGGAAGATGACTGGTCCCATCATCATGCCATCGAGGGAGCGAAACCCATCGCGTCCGTTCATGCCTGGGCCGATTCAATATGGAGAATGGCCCTCATTATGGCCCGATCGCCGCAGCCCGTTTGTGCTCAGCGTGCTGATTATGAGAGTTTCGAATCGTCACGGTGTGCGCCGCGGTACATCGCCAGCACCGCGGCACCGTCGAGGCAAACGTTTTCGGAGAGGTCCCGCGAAAACACGACACTGGATTGGAAGCCGGGCAGCCCGTCCAGGTCCGTGCAGAGTTGGCGCCGATATCGAGCAACCTCGAGGTTCCCACCATGGAACACCACGACGCTCCGGCTCGATTGGTGGAACGCGTAGCGTTCGGTGAGGCCGGCTGTCGCGTGAGCCAGCGCCAACGCCGACGATCTGTAGAGCATCGTCGCCAGCGGATCTCCCTCCTCGAACAATCGTCCCAATGCCGTGCCGTCCCGGGCCAAACCAGTCCGCCTTAGATAAAGATCCTCAATCCCGGCTCGGGCGGCAGTCACTCGCTCGACGCAGACATACGTTTTCCCCTCCACGCCGCATGGTAGATCCTGGCGGAGCGGATTGAGGCTGTCGATGATTGGGACGTGGGCGACCTCGACGTGGGTCGCGGTCCCATCCGTGAGCACGGACCCGCCGAGACCGCTGGCGCAAATGATGAACGCCACGTCGGTGCTGGCCACTCCCTGACGCAACAGGTGCATGGTCGATCCGCAGAGGCCGGCGATCGTGTCGTTCGTGACCGAGAGGCTGCCCGTGAACAGATTCCGGAAGTCGGCACCATACCGAGTGCGGAACTCCTCGAGGAACCGAGAGAGATTCACCGTCCGGCTGATCGTACTCCCGTCCATCTTGGTGGCGCACGAGATGCCGACGCGAAGGTTCCGGGAGGTCGCCTCCGCCGCGAGCGACTCCAGAAATGCGAGATATCCCGTGCCGCCCTTGGACTGCAGGAAGCGCTCAGTCCCCTTCGTGAATGTTCCCTCGCCGGTGGAGTACACGGCACCGCGAATCTTGTCGCCGCCGATATCGATCGCGAGGACGTCAGCAGACGGCTGGAGAGTAGCGGCGGCGGCGACCGGGTCGAACGGGCAGACATCGTGCGTAAGCAAATGGTCTGTCTGATAGAGCGCGATCTGTTCCGGAACGTATCTGGGCAGGTCGCGAAGATCGCCCATGCTGCTGTCTTCCCACCCCTTATCCGAGGACAACGCGCTGGCTCCGCAGACCGTGCTCGTACGCGAGGCGGGCAGTCTGGACGTCTGGTTGATCGCTCTCTTCGGCGATCGGGACATCCCACCAGCCTTCGAAGGAGGGGACGCCAGACTCTGAGTGCAGTGAAATGCAAATGACCGTTGTGCGATCGGTAGTGGTTGCGGCGGCAAGGGCGGTCGTGAGTTGATCGGCTGTCTCCACCGGGATCGCGATGGCGCCGAGGGTTTCTGCGTTCCTGGCGAAGTCGACGGGAACGAAGGGGCCATCCAGCCGGTTGGATCGATCGTCCCGGAATCGAAGCTCGTTGCCGAAGGAGGGGGAGCCGGATGACGTCTGGAGATTGCGGATGCAGCGGAAGCCACCGTTGTCGATCAGCACGATCGTGAGCTTGTAGCCCTCCTGAATCGAGGTCACGATCTCGGTGTGCATCATCAGGTAACTGCCGTCGCCCACCATCACGAAGACCTCACGGTCTGGAGCGGCCATCTTGACCCCCAGCCCGCCGGCGATTTCGTAGCCCATGCAGGAATATCCGTACTCCACATGGTAGCCCTTGGAATCGATCGGGCGCCAGAGCTTGAGCAGATCACCCGGCAGTCCACCCGCCGCGCAGACGACGATGCCGTCCGTGCCGGCGGCCTCGTTGACGATCCCGATCACCTGCGCCTGGGTCAGTTCGGTGTCGGGGGTCGGAGTAATCAGGCTGTCGACCGCGTTGTCCCACCCACGCTTGAGGGCGCCGACCAGATCCTCCCGGTGGCCCGAGTGCTGGATGCTCGTTTCAGAGCCGAGCAGCGAAGAGATCGCGGAAAGCGTCGATCTCGCGTCGCCCACGAGTGGCAGCGCGTTCCACTTGTATGCATCGAATGGCGAGATGTTGATGCCGATCACCCGTACGTTGGGATGCTGGAAAGCAGTTTTGGACGACGTGGTGAAGTCGGCCAGCCGAGTGCCAATCGCGATCACCAGATCGGCGTTGTGCGCCAGCCGGTTGGCCGCCAGACCGCCCGCTGCGCCAATCGGGCCAACGTTCCAGGGGTGATTCCAAGGCAGAGCGCCCTTGCCCGCCTGTGTTTCGGCCACGGGGATCCGGTGCCGTGTTGCGAACTTGCTCAGCTCGGAGCCGGCGTCGGAATAGATTACCCCGCCACCGCAGACAAAAAGGGGATTCGTCGCGCCAGCGATGAGGTCGGCGGCCGCCTGGAGATCGGAACCGTCAGGAACCGGTCGCCGGATGCGCCACACCCGAGGCTCGAACATCTGGGCGGGGAAGTCGTATGCCTCAGCCTGGACATCCTCGGGGAGTGCGAGCGTGACCGCGCCGGTCTCGGCTGGGTCGGTAAGGACCCTCATGGCTTCCGGGAGAGACGCGATCAGTTGCTCTGGACGCTGTATGCGATCCCAATAGCGCGAAACCGGACGGAATGCATCGTTGACGCTCATGTCCTGGCTCATCGGATATTCGAGCTGCTGCAGGACCGGGTTGGGCGCACGATTGGCGAAGACGTCGCCAGGCAGCAGAAGCACCGGCAGGCGGTTGACGGTTGCCAGCGCCGCGCCGGTCACCATG
The DNA here is from genome assembly GCA_902806355.1 of uncultured Thermomicrobiales bacterium. The sequence goes on from CADCWI010000052.1 coordinate 9,958, forward strand.
TTGGTGGCTCCAGGGCCGACCGAAGTCGTGCAGGCGAACGTTTGCAGGCGATTCTTCGTCTTCGCGAATGCGGCGGCGGTGTGGACCATGGCTTGTTCGTTTTGCGGGCGGTAGTAGGTAAGGTCTTCGCCGACCTCTTCCAGCGCCTGGCCCAGTCCCGTCACGTTGCCGTGCCCGAAGATGCCGAAGATGCCGGCAAAAAGCCGTTGTTGTTCACCATCGCGTTCGGTGAACTGGACGGAGAGGTATTTGACGAGGGCCTGCGCGACGGTGTAGCGGACGTTGGTCATGAAGTGCTGCTCCTGCGAATTCGCGCGGTGGGCCGGTCAGCGCCGTTGTCCGGCCCCTGCGTTCACCCTGGTGTCGATGTCGCGCCATGAGTTCAGCCCTTCGTTCGAGCTGTCGGTCCACGTGTCACGCACCCAGCCGAAGGAGGGATCGTCCGACGGTTGCATCGTGCGGATCACCTCGTCGCCGGCAAGAACGTTGAGATAGTACGCCGTGTACCCGTGCGCGACGGCGAACGCATGATAGCCTTCCGGCACGAGCAGGAGGTCGCCGTCCCTGATGACCCAGGCGTGGTCCAACGAGCCGTCCGTCGTGTACAGGCGCTGAAGTCCAAAGCCTTCCGATGGATCGATCCGGTAGTAATAGATTTCCTCGAGATCAGCCTCGGCGGGAAGGTTGCTGACATCGTGCTTGTGGGGAGGGAAGCTTGACCAGTTCCCGCTTGGGGTGAAGACCTCGACGACGAGCAGCCGGTGGGCAGGGAAATCCGGTGCAATGATGTGGTTGATCTGACGGGCGGCGTTGCCCGCGCCGCGAATCTCGACGCTGATCTCGTCGGGGGCGATCAACCGCGCCGGAAAGTGCTCCGATGCGCGAGAACTGGCGATCGCAATCTCCGCATCCCCGTCGTTGGCGGTAATCGTCATCGTGCTTCGAACAGGGAGGTAGAGCGCGGTCGGTTTGCCGTCGAAGACCGAGCCAGGACGCGAAATTGTCCAGCTCTGACCATTGCTCTCTACCGTCGCCGTTCCCCTGAGCGGAACGAGGCAGACTTCGTCAAGACCTGATGAGTAATTCACGAACCCACCAGATTGGATGCGTTGCACCCGGAGGCCGATGAACTCCCACCCCGCGTCGTCCGGCCCGACTTCGATGGAAACGGCAGTCCCGGCACTCGCGCTGGATCTCAAAAGCAACTCGGCAGCATCGGGCATGGGAGGCGATCCTTCTCGCGGTCAAGGCTCCACGAACATCAGTCCAGCAAAGTATTGCTCAATGACAGCAGGTATTGGCGATTCTGTCTCGCGGTCGCCGTTGGGTCGCCTGAGCACGTATCCTGCTCGATCACGACATGGTGCGGGAAGCGACTGGTTTGCAGCGTCTCCGCGATTGCCCGGATGTCTGCCGCGCCCTCGCCAAGCGGGCAAAACACGTAGTGGCGAAGGGCGTCGAGAAAATTCCAGTTCTGGGTCCGGGCGCTGTCCCTCACGTTAGCATCGACATCCTTCAGGTGAAGCAGACCGATGTCGGCAATATGCTCCCGAATGAACGCGGCCGCATCCCCTCCGCCATACGCATAGTGACCGGTGTCAAAACACAGATCCACGCACTCGCCGTCCAGTTGACGGCAGAAATCGGCCATCTCCCAGGGTGTCTCGATATACGTGCCGACATGGTTGTGGTAGTGCACGCTGATACCTGCGGCGCTCGCGCGTTCGGCGACGCGGCGGACCCGGGAGGCGAGAGCGGCGTACTCTGCCCCAACTAGCGACGTGCTTCCATCCACCGGGATCGCGCCGGCACGGGCGACGCGATGCGACCGCAATCGGTCCGAGACAATCAGCTGGCGGCAGTCGATCCGCGCAAGAAGGGGAATGTCCGTATCCAGTTGTTCGAGCCCTGCCTGGAACGCGTGCTCATCGAGAAAGTCGAACCATCTGTAGGTGCCGATGTAGCGCAGGTCTCGCTGGTGGGCCGCTGCGAGAAGCAACTCCGGATCAGTGCCAAAACTTCGATCGTATTCCGTGCTCCGGTAACCTGCTTCGCACATGAGGTCGAGGATTTCCGGGAATGGGATGGTGGGACGCCACTCCGGAAGATCAAAGTTGTTCCAGTTGACGGGCGCGGTTGCGATCCGCATGTCCGTGGCTCCCTCGATGCTAGCCGGTGTGTGGACGGGCTTCGCCTCCGGCATGGCTGCGGCTGCCGCTATCCGTCGCTCACGATCGCCTGAGTCAGCGCGGGAAGATCGGTAAACACGTAGTCGGGGAGAACGGTGGCCTGATCGAAATCGGCCCGCTGTGAGACCCCAGTGAGAACGAGCACCGTGCTCAACCCGGCATTGTGCCCGGAGAGGATGTCCGTATCCAGGCGGTCACCGACCATCACCGCCTGTGATGGATCGACTCCAAGTTGCTGGATCCCCTTCATCATCATCAAGGTCTCTGGCTTGCCGACCACAGTGGGAACAGCACCAGTTGCGGTGGCGATCGCAGCGACGATGCTGCCGGCTCCTGGCTGGAAGCCGGTTTCTGTCGGGAGCGTGGCATCGGCGTTTGTAGCGATGAACTGCGCGCCCAGATGGATCGCGCGGGTGGCACGATAGAGTTTCTCGTACGTGAAGGCGAGATCGAGACCAACGACGACCGCGTCGATCGTTTCCGAGGGGTCATCGGTGGCGGGTCGGAACCCCGTGCCGGTGAAGATTTGTTCGCCGAGGGCCGGCATGCCGACTATCAGGATCGTGGCGTCCGGTGGCAGAAGATCCAGGAGATAGTCGCGCGTTGCGGTCGCCGATGTCTGAATGTCGTTTTCCGCGACGGTCACGCCCATTTCCGCCATCCGAATGACGTATGCGGCGGGTGTCGCCATCGAGTTGTTGGTGGCCAGAAGGAACCGGATGCCCCGGATCGTGAGTGCGTCGAACAACGTCTGAACACCGGGGAGCGGCGTCTTGCCCCGGTACAGTACGCCGTCCATGTCGAAGATAAAGGCTCGGGCGTCCTTCAGACCGCCCGCCGGGGACGACGACATCGAAGAATCTGGCTCGGTTCTGTCTGACATTTGCCACCCACGTCACGATTCAACGTGATCGATCCTGTCGCTCCCCGCAGGTTCCGCCATTCTCCGCCGGGGATGACGCGGTCGCGGAAGACGAGATTATCGCGGCCCCGAATGTAGCGCCTCCCGGGCCATGAGGTGGGAAGCGAGTGCCTGGTTGAAGACGGGAAGGTCGCCGGGCACGCGTGAGGTGATCAGGTTTCCATCGACGACGAGTTCCTCATCGACATATTGGCCACCAGCATTGGTGATGTCGTCCCGGATCTTGTTGACTGCAGTGAGGGTTCGACCTGGCAGCACCTTGGCGGAGATCAGCAATTGGGCACCATGACAGATGGCACCGACGGGCTTGCCGGTTTCAAAGAACTTCCTGGTCCAATCGACGGCCTCGGTGTTGATCCGGAGATTCTCCGGCGCTCCGCCGCCTGGAATCAGCAGCATGTCAAACTCGTCGGGCTGGACGTCACCGAATGTGGTCGTGGCTTCGAGCGTCGCGCCCTTCTTGCCCGTGATCGGACCCGTTTCTACGCCGATGATCGTGATGGTTCCTCCGGCGGCTTGCAGCGCCTCGATCGGCGAGGTGGCTTCGACATCCTCGAAATTCGGCGCTAGGACGACCGCCACGCGCTTTTCCGTATTGCTCATCTTTGTAAAACTCCCCTTGTCATTGGAAGACGCATACGCTGCAACCGGACAGGCAGGTCACTGACCGCCGTGGTCGCGGTCCAAGAGATGTACCGAAGGAAGAATAGAGCATGATTGAATCCGTTCCATCCATTTCCTCCCTCGAAGGGCTCTCGGAGAAGGAGCGCACCGTCCTGCGCGCGATCGACGAGCGGGCTGTCGTCGAGTTCCATCGCGGCCTCGTTCGGATTCCCTCCGTGAATCCCCCGGGAGACGTCCGCGAAGCGATCACGTATTGCGAGTCACCGTTGAAGGCTGCCGGCTTTCTGGTCGATACGGTGGCGATCGACCCGACAATGCCTAACCTGATCGCAACGCTCGGAGGCGGAACGGGGCCGACGCTGCTCTTCAACGCGCACGTGGATGTGGTCCCGACCGGAGAACGATCCGCCTGGCGGCACGACCCGTTTGGCGCCGAGGTCGAGGACGGGAAGATCTATGGGCGAGGTGCCGGAGACGACAAGGCCAGTGTCACGGCGCAGGTCATGGCTGGACTGGCAATCGCGTCGGCTGGTGTGCCACTCAAGGGAACGCTGATCGTCAATGAGGTGGCCGACGAGGAAGCGGCGGGGATCAAGGGTACTGACTACATCGTGGCGCAGTCGTTCGTTGATCCGGATTTCGTCATTGTGGGCGAACAGACGCTCAATCAAGTGGCGCTTGGCGAAAAGGGCGCCGCCCCGACGGAGTTGACGGTTCGCGGTCGAACCGCTCACGGCGCGTTGCCGTGGGAAGGGGCGAATGCGATCGAGGCCGTGGCCGAGATCATCGTGGCGCTTCGACGGGAATACTGGCCCATTTTGGAGGGCAGGACGCATCAGCACTTTCATCCCTCCTCCGGTTCTGTGAACCTGGTGGCGGGAGGGGTGAAAACGAATGTTGTGCCCGACCTCGCCTCAATCTATATCGACCGGAGGCTAGTCCCGGGCGAAGATCCGGACGAGGTGCGGGCCGAGATTCTGGAGATCGCCCGGCGGGCCGTAGCGGTCCTGCCGGGCATCTCCGTCGATGTCGCTGATAGCAGTCTTGGCGGTCCGGCGACGCTCGCGGACGAGGGGCATCCTCTGGTCCGGGCGATGATCGCCGCGAACGGGGTACTTGGACTTTCCACCAAACCGACCGGGTTCAGCATGGCGACCGATGGACGGTTCTTCGCCCGGCAGGGCGTACCGACGATCATCTACGGTCCCGGCGATCCCAGCCTGGCCCATGTGCCGGACGAATGGGTCGGGATTGACGAACTCCTGCAGGCGACGCGCGCGTACGCGCTGACGGCGCTTCGCCTGCTCACTTAGGATCCTGCACCAACGTTGGAGGCGATTGACTGGGTCAATCCACTGAGCGCGCTGGATTGACCGACCTCAATGCCGCTCGGAGCGGATATCACTCCATCGCTTGGGCGAGCGGCTCGGCGGTGTCGGCCGACATACGCAGGTCAAGCGACTTCGACTCCACCACTGGCTGGACCATCTCGAGGAACTGGTCGATCGTCATTGCGCCCAGATCCTCGCCGTCGCGGAGGCGAACGGCCACGCTGTTGGCTTCCGCTTCGCGCTTCCCGACAACCAGCATGTACGGGATCTTCTCCAGTTGGGCGTTTCGGATTTTTGCCTGCATCCTGCCCCCGGACGTGTCGACGTTGGTGCGCAGACCGGCGCTCTTGAGGCGAACTCCGACAGCTTCGGCAAACACCACCTGATCGTCGGTGATGGGAATGACTGCTACCTGGATCGGCGCCAGCCAGACGGGGAATGCGCCTGCGTAGTGCTCGACAAGTCCGCCGACGAAACGCTCCATCGAACCGAGAAGCGTGCGGTGGATCATCGCCACGCGATGGCGCTCACCATCTTCTGCGATGTAGTTGACGTCGAACCGCTCCGGCAGGTTGAAGTCAACCTGAATCGTCGGTCCCGTCCAGGCTCGTCCCAGGGCGTCCAGCCATTTGATGTCGATCTTGGGCCCGTAGAACGCGCCTTCCCCCGCGTCCAGCGTGTAGGTGAGTTGTCGTGTTTCCAGCGCTTGCTTGAGCGCGTCTATTGCGCGGTCCCAGGTCGCGTCGTCACCGATCGCCTTCTCGGGCTTGGTGCCGAGATACGCCTCGAACCGGTAACCAAAGACAGCCGCCATGTGCGCGGCGAGGTCTATAACGGCACCTACTTCCACCACTACCTGGTCGGGCGTGCAGAAGATGTGCGAATCGTCCTGCGTGAACCCCCGCACGCGCAGCATCCCATGAAGCGTGCCCGATCGTTCGTAGCGATAGACGGTCCCAAGCTCGGCGTACCGGACCGGCAGTTCCCGGTAGGAGTGGACCTGATTCTTGTAAATCATGATGTGACCGGGACAGTTCATCGGCTTGAGGTAGTAATCGACCTCCTCGATTGACATCGGCGAATACATGTTTTCGCCGTATGTCTCGAGGTGACCTGACGTGCGATAGATCTTCTCCGACGCGATATGAGGCGTGTACACGAGGTCATAGCCGCGGGCGAGTTGCTCCTGCTGCTCGAACTGCTCGACGAGGTAGCGGATCATCGCGCCTTTGGGATGCCACAGGATCAGCCCGGGGCCGATCTCCTCGGACACCGAGAAGAGGTCAAGCTCACGGCCCAGGCGGCGATGATCGCGCTTCCGCGCCTCTTCCAGCACGGCGAGGTAGTCGTCCAGTTCCTGCTGCGTGAACCAGGCAGTGCCATAAATGCGCTGGAGCATGGGGCGCTTCTCATCCCCACGCCAATACGCGCCAGCGATCGACTGGAGTTTGAACGGGCCGATCTCGCGGGTGGATTCGACATGTGGCCCCCGGCATAGATCGAGGAAAACCCCTTGTTGATAGGTCGTGATCGTCTCGTCTTCGGGAAACCCCTCGATGAGCTCGACCTTGTACGGGTTGTCGCCGAAAAGGGCAAGCGCCTCTTCCCGCGAGAGCTCGGTACGCACGAAGGCTTCGTTTTTCTTGCGGTGTGCCCGCATCCGTTGCTCGATCTGGACGAGATCGTCGGGCGTGAGCGGCCTGGGCAGTTCAAAGTCATAGTAGAAGCCGTTGGCGATCGCGGGGCCGATGCCGAACTTGGCTTTGGGGAACATCTCCTGGACTGCTTCGGCCATGAGATGGGCCGCTGAATGGCGCATCCGCGCCAACTCGTAGTCGCGGTCGTTGCCCGAGTCGATGGCAACGTCGATGTCCATTGTCGAAATGTCTTGTACGTCCGTTGACATGGAGGCTCCCTTGGAACTGGCGTCCGACTGCGGCTGAAAGCGAGTCAGTGAGGAACGCAAAGCGGCCCGGCTGTCCGCAAGGGACGCCGGGCCGGCGTGGTTCCACCCCAATTCCGGTGGGCGCAAAAGGTATATGCCGCCAACCGCTCATTGCGTCCGGTAACGGGGACGATCCGGAAGCCGCTACCAGGACACCGTTAAGGCTGCCCGTTCACGCTCCTGCTCCCAGGTGGTATCACCTTGTGTGGCATGGATCCGGCTCGCACCTATCCCGGATTCGCTAACCTGCCAGCACATCAGACATGTCCTGATCTCGGCATGTGTCGATTCACTTGACACCAGCCTACGCAGCTTTGGACGACATGTCAACATGGCGCCTCGACTGCATGGGCCGCCGAAAGGTCAGGAGACCACGGTAGCCGACCAGGGCAACCGCAACCGCGGCCAGGACCCAGCTCGCCGCCCCGCGCCGCTCCGTTCCAACACTGTCGTGTGTCTCGCCGGGAGCCGTTATCGCTGGTGCCTCGGCGTGCGACGGGGGAACCAGTACGCTGGCCTCCACCGGCGCGAGCGACACAGACGGCTTCGCCGAGCGAGCGAGTTCGGCAACCGCCGGATCGACGAAAGTCACGACATCACCGCTGAAGGCCCGGCTGGAACTCAGCAACGCTGCCTTGCGCTCGAACCCGTAATCAAGCAGGACGCGATTGTCATCGTACCAGTCGCCGGGTGCGATCCCATCGAGAGTCACCGCGATCATTCGCAGGTCTTGTTGGCTGGCGATATTGAGCAAACAGTATCCCGCGTCGAGGTCATATCCGGTCTTGCCTCCAAGGATTGGAGCGTAGTCCGAAAGCAAACGATTGGTATTGGAAAGGCTTAGTAACTCATTTGACGTAACATAACTTCTCGTCCCCATAATGTCGAGAAGCGTCTCGTTTTTCGCCAGGTAGCGCGCGAAGGCGGCGACATCCCAGGCACTGGAGTGGTGATTCGGCACACCCCAGCCATGGGGGTTAACCAGATGCGTATCGCGCAACCCAAGATCCTGGAGCCGCTGGTTCATCAGGTCCATGAAGCGCTGGGACGCCTGTGCATCTGTATCCCCGGGCCGACCGCCAAGGGTGCGCGCAATCGCGTTGGCGGCATCGTTTCCTGAGGGAAGGAGCATGCCGTAGATCATGTCTTCCAGGGTGTAGGTTTCGTCGACTCCAAATCCCATCAACGTGCCGGACGAGCCGAAATAGGAGCCTTCGGGGGATCTTAGATCGGAGTCCGCTGTTGTGATCGGGGTGGTAAGCGGGGCCATTTCCATCGCCTGTGCGGCGGTGAACACCTTGGTCAGGCTGGCGATCGGGACCTTGTCCCGAGCACCTCGTTGGGCAAACACCTCCCCGGTGTCCATGTCGGCGAGGATGTATCGCTTGGAGTTGATTTGAAGCTCCGGGACCTCCTGGGCGACCGCGTACACCGGACCGAGGAGCAGCATCATGATCGCCAGAACGGTCGGCATGTGGATGCGGGTAATTGTCATCGGAGATCCTGCGCTTGATCGATGTGACTGGACACGTGCCGTAAACAAAAAGCGCCGGTCTCCTTGATCGGAAACCGACGCTTGGCGGGTGGGCGATACTGGACTCGAACCAGTGACCTCCACGATGTCAACGTGGCGCTCTAACCAGCTGAGCTAATCACCCGAGAGCAAGCCGATTATAGGCGGGCATCCGAGGATGGTCAACCTGTGGCGACGCGCCGTCATGGCTGGGCCAGGTCACGGGCGAGATCGATGAACTCGTGCGTCGTGATGACGATCTTCCCGCCGCTGGCCTCGATGAAGTACTGCACTTGAAGGTTGACCACAGAACCGGAGTTGTCGCCGGCAAGCCGAAAGTCGGTGCGGAGACCACAGACACGCTTGCCCCGGGCAAAGGCATAGCCAATCTCGGCAGCGGTTCCGGAGTCCACGTCGACACCATCGAGTACCGCGAAGACCGCATCTGCCTCATCGATGCTCTGAGCATTTGTCCGTCCCAGTTCGGTATTTATCCGCGCCAACCGTCCATCGCGTTCGGACACACTGTCGACCGCCGCGAGATCGGCAAACTCCTTGGCAAAACGTACATCGTCCCAGGGGTTAGCGACGGTGATGACCTCGCGCAGGCGTTCCACAAGGTCGGCCATAAACGGCCGGGTCGATTCGGCAAACCCGAGCGGGGACGCAAGGTAGAGTGAGCGGGCGAATTGGGCTCGATCTGGCATGTGCGGCTCCTTGCCGGACAGGTCATACCGCCGGAGGACGTCCGGCGGTGATCCGAAGCCAGTCGTCGGGATCAGGCGAAAACGGGAAACGCCGACTGGATCCGACCGGGGGTAGCATGGCCGCGCCTGTTCAGTGACCGAGTCTCGCTACCGATTTCGCCCTGGGGTGCCAGACCAGATCAACCTTGAAGAATTGACGCATGAGGCCGCTCGCTTCCGTATACAGCGGCCGCAATCCTTCGTTCTTGAGCTTCCACTTCTTGAGAAGCTGGAACAAGACGAGCTTGCTGTCGCCGTTGACGAGCACCTTGGCAGTCCCCTTTTGGTCGCCAAGGTGCTCCGCAAGCCAGCGCAAGGCGTGGATCAGGGTCATGTACTCGGCCTGATTATTAGTGATCTTGTCCCCGTATTCCTCTCGCCTGTGGCAAAGCACGGTGCCGTCGCTGGTGATTTCGTAGCTCCCATACCCTTTTCCGGGGTTCCCGAGCGCCCCGCCATCAAAGACGATCTGGAACGACGGATAGGCGGGTTTTGAAACGTCCGAAGTGCTCGCCGGTGCAGTCGACATCCCTGTTCCTTCCAATGTGACTTGTGGTACTGGCGCCTCCGGCGATAGGCGTTCGCACCCCAGCCCGCGCTTACGCGTGAGCCTTCATGTCGACCGCTTGCCGGATGCGTTCCGCCATGTGTGACGGCACAGGCTGATAGTAGGCGAACTCAGTGCTGAACGACCCACGTCCCTGGGTCAATGAACGAAGGTCCGTTGCGTATCGCTGCGCCTCGGCGGCGGGAATGTGCGCTTCGATGGTGGAGAGCCCATCCTCGCCGGGTTCGATGCCATTGACATGTGCTCGCTTGACGTTCAGGTCACCCATGACATCGCCCATCGACAGTTCTGGTACGGTCACCCGGAGGAGCAGGATCGGCTCCAGCAGCGTCGGCGAGCCGCCGAGCACGGCTTTCTTGAACGCTTCCCTGGCGGCAATCTTGAACGCCATTTCGTTGGAATCTACATCGTGATAGGACCCGTCGGTCAGGATCGCCTTGACATTGACGACCGGGAACCCCGCCATCGGGCCGCATTCGAGCGCCTCGCGGATGCCTTTCTCGACCGCCGGGAAAAAGCTCCGCGGCACCGAGCCACCGACGACCTGTTCCACAAACTCGAAGTCCGACTCTGGAAGGGGCTCGAGCTCGAGATGGACGTGCCCGTACTGCCCGGCTCCGCCGGTTTGCTTCTTGTGCTTGTATTCGCTTTTGGTCTTGCTGCCGATGGTCTCTCGATAGGCGACGCGCGGCAGCGCCGTTTCGACATTGACGCCGCTCCGCCGGGTCATCCGTTCCAGGGCAATTTCAACGTGGGGCGCGCCGAGACCCCGCAGGATCGTCTCACCTGTCCCCGGATCCCGAGCAACGATAAGCGTTGGATCCTCCTCGTGAAGGCGGACCAATGCTTGGCTGAGCTTGTCGAGGTCGCTTTTGGTTTTTGGATGGACCGCAGTCGCGTACGTGGACGGCGGAAAGGCAATCGGAGCAATCACGATGTCCGCTCCATCGGCGCAAATCGTGTCGCCGGTCATGACCGAGGCAAGCTTTGAGACGCCGCCGAAATCGCCCGCCACGACATGGTCGGTCGCCGGATGCTCCTTGCCAAAAGGTTGGAAGGCTTGTCCGATCCGTTCGCCTTCCCCCTTCGATCCGTTCCGAACGTGCGAGTGCGATGACAACGTTCCCGAGAATACCCGGAAGAGAGTCACCCGGCCGACGTGGGGGTCTGCCACGGTCTTGAACGCAAGGGCCGCCAGCGGAGCATTCGGGTCTGCCGTGAGAGTGATTGCGGACCCTGCGGATTGCGCGGGTTCCGTGCGGGACGCCGCCGCGGGAAGCTCGCGAACAATCGCGGAGAGAAGCGGCTGAATGCAGCGGGTGTACTGGGTGGCACCACAGAGCATCGGTGTCACCGAGCCATCCTCAATACACCTGGCCAGCTCACCGAAAAGTTCCTCGTCGGTCAGCGGATCATCATCGAGATAGCGAACCATGAGGTTCTCATTGTGTTCAGCGATGCTCTCCACCAGGGTGCGGCGTGCTGACTCACATTCCTCGGCAAGCGATTCGGGAATGGGGACGATCTCGTATCCGCCATCGCTTGTGTCGCTGAAGATCATCGCCGTGTTGCTAAGGAGGTCAACGACGCCCTTGAAATCCTTGTCGCTCCCGATCGGGAACTGGATTGGGGCCACGCTCTTGCCGAAGGCTTCCTGGACGGAGGCGACGGTGCGGTGGAAGTCTGCGTTCTCGCGGTTCATCTTGTTGAGGAAGATGAGCCGTGGCAGCTTGTGCTGGTTGGCGAGCTTCCAGGCGAGTTCGGTTCCGACCTGTACCCCGGCTGACGCATCGATCACGATTACCGCACCGTCGACCACGCGCATGGCGGCATGCACCTCGCCGAGGAAGTCCGCATACCCAGGAACATCGAGCAGGTTGATCTTGTGATCTTCCCATTCAATCGGAATCACTGACGTACTGATCGAGATGCCGCGCTTGATCTCATCGGGATCGAAATCGGAGGCGGTACTGCCATCTGCGATGTTGCCGAGTCGGGAAGCCCCGCCGCTGACGAACAGGCACGCTTCGGCGAGGGAGGTCTTGCCTGCTCCGCCATGCGAGAAGAGGCCGACGTTTCGGATGCGATCCGCAGGGTACTGTTTCATCATTCCGCTCCCGGAAATGGACAGTACCTCGACAGGGCACTGTCGACGGAGCCGCACTCAGAATGTTGTGATCGGGTCAGTATATTGCGGTTCTACGCTCTCGCAACACTTTTCCGTTTACAGTCGCTTCGAGCTCAGCAGGCGACAAGATTCTCGACGGCGGCCTTCACGGATTGAGGCGCTCGTGGATGAGCCGGAGGCCCTCGATCGTAAGGTCAGGTTCGAAGGCATGAATCAGCGGCGAGGCGTTCGCAAAAATCTCCCCATACCCGCCGGTGATGATGACCTTCGGTTCCCCGTCCATCTCACGGCGAATGCGATCGATCATGCCCTCGATCAGCGACAAGTAGCCGAGCACGACGCCGGATTGGATCGCCCCGGCGGTCGTCGTGCCGATTGCCCTGGCTGGCATGGTGAGCTCAACCGTAAAGAGCCTGGCTGCTCGGCTCACCATCGCATCGAGGGCGACGACAAGTCCCGGTGCGAGCGCTCCACCAATGTAGGCTCCCCGGTGGTCGACGATGTCGAAATTGATGGCGGTGCCGAAGTCAATCGAAATAATCGGCGCGCCGTACTTGTGGACAGCCGCGATCGAGTTCACTAATCGATCGGCACCGATCTCTGAAGGGTTGGGATAATCGATCTCGATCCCAAGGTCGAGATCGATGCCGATCACGATGGGGTCGACGCCCAGTCGCTCCTGTCCCATCGCCGACAGCCAGCGTGTGACATTGGGGACAACACTGGAAATGACCATTGCCGACACACGGCCGGGATCGATATCGGCGGAGCCGAGAACGGGAGCAAGGATGGCATACCATTCGTCGGGCATCCGATCGCGGCGCGTCGACATCCGGGCCGTAGCCAACAGGTGCGGTGTGCCCTGCTCGTAGACGCCCAGCACCGTATTGGTGTTTCCCACATCGACGACCAACAACATGTGGCCCGTCCCTTCCATTACGACGTTGTCTTTCATATCGCCAAACGTTGACTCCAGTATCCCTTGTTGTGCCCGCTCGCCTTGCCCTACAGCGCCCACGTTGCGGGTGGCTGGTTCCGGAGTTTCCCAATGCTGTCAAGAAGACGCCAGCGCCGGCTCCATGCCGACCAAGAGAACGCGGGTCCCCGGCAGGGCGCTGATCTCTCGTCGCTGCATTTCTACATTCGGATGACAGCGATCTTCATGGCCGTCCTGCTCTCAGGCTTTTCGGCAGGAATTCTGACCGAACGCTGGGTCATTGACGGAGAAGGCTCGCGCGCGGCGTCCGGGAACGATAGCGATCTGGAAACGATAGTGGGCGTGCTGGAGGATAACTACCTCTATCGCCCCGCGGATGTCGGCGCCCAGGACGAGTTCCGGGAAGGGCTGGAACGCAAGGCAATCGAAGGGATGGTGACGAGCCTCGACGATGCCTATACCAGATACCTGGTTCCGGCGGACGCAGCGGTCGCATCCGACCAACTCGCAGGGGCATACGGAGGCATTGGGGTGACGCTGCAACCCGCTCACGGTTTGCTGGTCGTTGCACGAACGACGCCCAACTCCCCCGCGTCTCGCGCTGGTGTCGCCCCTGGTGACGTCATTCAGCGCATCGATGATCAGCCCGTCGCTGCTGAGGGCGAGCCAACGCTTACTGGAGATCTTCGCGGACCGGTTGGATCCACCGTAACGCTTCTGATTGAGCGGCCCGGAACGACCGAGCCGATCAGCCACTCGCTGGTGCGCGAGTCCATCGTCGTCCATCCGGTGTCATTCGAAATGATACGGGGGACACGATATGCACGGATCCGAATCGACATCTTCGGTGATCGGACAACCGCCGAGCTCGACGAGGCGATCGTGATGGCTGGTGCGCAAGGTGCGACAGGAATCGTGCTCGACCTGCGCGGCAATGGCGGCGGCTGGGTGAAATCTGCGCAGGAGACGATCGGGCGATTTCTGGCCGCAACCGCGGGCCCGGCATTATTTGAAGATGCCGATCCGGAACCGGGCGGCGAGTACACGCTTCCAATCCTGAATGCTGCAGGGGCGCCAACTGACCTCCCGATTGTGATCCTGGTGGACAGGAATACGGCCAGCGCCGCCGAGATCGTCGCCGGCTCGTTGCGGGACTACGACCGGGCGCTCATCGTAGGCGAGCAGACGTTTGGCAAGGGGTCGGTTCAGCGCATCTTTGACTTCGAGGATGGAGCATCGTTACGGGTGACGGTCGCCGAGTGGATCACCCCGGACAGAACTCGGATCGAGGACACAGGCATCCGTCCCGATGTCGTCGTGGATTCAACGGCATACGGCAGAACGAGCGGCGATCCGTTCGTGGACACCGCCACGACGTTGCTTGGGTCCGGTATCAGCCGCCCGGGCGACCTGGCTCACGGTGGCAGTCCGGCAACTCCCGCCACGCCGGCGGCACCGAGATAGCAAGACACGGTTTCTGGACGTACGGCTAACTGGCCCGAGTTTCGCTCGGGTTTTGACCCTGACCGTGCACATCTCGATCTGCCGGCCCCGCATGCTGCACCAAGCCGGCAACGCCGAATGCTCAATCGTTTACTCGCGCCTTTCCCGGATTTAACACTCCCATTACCGCGCATTAATGGCCCAACCCTATGATGCTTCCATGATCACGTAGGTCGCAGCGCGGACCTGATCGGACATCGGGCGGGAGCAAGGCGTGGCACACATGGCACCTGATCAAGCGGAAGGATCAACGATTCTCCTTGTGGAGGACGATCCAACCCTCAGGAGTACCCTCGCCTTCAACCTGACCCGAGAAGGGCACCATGTCCTGACGTCGGACAATGGGGTGACAGCGGTGGAAATCGTCGCGGAACGCGGTGATGAACTCGACCTGATCATCCTCGACGTCATGTTGCCCCGCCTCAACGGGTTTCAGGTGCTGCGAGCGATTCGACGAGATTACGACGTTCCGGTGCTCATGTTGTCGGCACGCGGAGAAGAACAGGACAAGGTCGACGGGCTCGAGCTTGGTGCCGACGATTACGTGGTGAAGCCGTTTGCGTTGCGGGAGTTGCTGGCACGGGTGCGAGCTGCGGTTCGGCGACGCGCCGTTGCGTCCGCGAAGCCTCCTGGCGTCCTGTACCGCGGCAACCTGCGGATCGAGCCGGACCGACGGCGCGCGTCAGTTGGCGATGTTGAACTCCGGCTCAGGCCAAAGGAGTTTGGGTTGCTCGTGACCATGGCGCTCGAACCGGGTCGCGTGTTCGAGCGCCAGGAACTCCTGGACGAAATTTGGGGAAGCGACGTATTCGTCGACGAGCGCACGGTTGACGTCCACATTTCATGGCTGCGCGGCAAGTTGCAGGGGGCTGGGCTTGCGGAGGACTGCATCCGCACCGTCTACGGGGCTGGGTACCGGTTTGTCGTGAGCCCCGTTACGCCTGCGACCACGTCTTCCACCTTGCTGAGCGGGAGCACCGCTTGAACGCAGGGTTTCCTCTGGTTTGGAGTCGCCTGGACCGGCCGGACGTCTGAGTCTGCTGGTGGGCAAGGATGAGCGAGCGATGTCCGCTCGTTTCCGGCAGGATCGCATGTTGCGACGGAGGTCGAAGTCGTATGGGTTTCAGTATCGGAAGCGCCACCCGCAAGGGTGCGCTGATCGCTTTTCTTGGAACGTTGTCTCTCACCCCGGTAACGGTCGCGCAGGATGCGACACCGGTCCCCTATACGGCGCCGGAGGACATTGCGGACATTACCGGCAGTCTTGAATCCGATGGGTCCTCAACCGTTGGACCGGTCACCGAAGCCGTGATTGAAGAGTTTGCGGCGGTGGCGCCGGGCATTACCGTGACAAACGGTATCTCGGGCACTGGAGGCGGTTTCGAGCGCTTCGCGATCGGCGAGATTCCAATTGCGAACGCGTCACGGCCCATTGCGGAAGATGAAGTGGCACTTGCTGCCGAGAACGGCATCGACTACTACCGGTTCGATGTCGCTTATGACGGCATTTCGATTGTCGTCAGCGCGGAAAACGAATTCCTTGAGTCGCTCACGGTCGAACAGCTTGCCCAGTTGTGGAGCGCTGACGGAGGGGTGACCAACTGGTCCGATCTCGATCCATCGTTCCCTGATGAGCCAGTTGAGCTGTACGGCCCTGGGGCCGACTCCGGAACGTTTGACTTCTTCAATGAGGAAGTTCTGGGCGAAGATGTCGCGGTGCGGACCGATTACAACCCCAGTGAGGACGACAACGTTCTCGTCGAGGGTGTGGTCGGCAGCCCGAATGCGCTTGGTTACTTCGGATACGCGTACTACGAAGCCAATGCCGAGGCCCTGAGGCTCGTGCCGATCGATAACGGCAATGGGCCGGTCGAGCCCTCGGTCGAAACCATCGGTGATGGCACGTACGCGCCGCTTTCTCGACCGCTGTTCATTTACGTGAATGCCGAGACGCTGCAGAGTGATCCGGCGCTCCAGGAGTTCCTCCGCTTCTATCTCTCGTCCAGCGCTGAATTGTCCGCCGATGTTGGCTACGTCGCCCTGCCGGCCCA
>CADCWI010000052.1:26424-30091 GCA_902806355.1 uncultured Thermomicrobiales bacterium
GGGAATGTACCCCGGCCGCGACCCCTTCCTGATTCATGAACGTCCTGTACCTGGCGTGTCGCGCGAAAGCGTGACACGCCAGGTACTGCCGCGTGTGACGCGAAAGCGCGATACGCCAGATACTGCCGCGTGTGACGCCCGGCTCTTATCCGGGTTGTTGGCGATCTCACGTGGCATCTCGAAGCGTTGCCAGGCTCGCGAATAAGCAGAAGGAGAGCTTTCTTGGCACAAGCGTCAGCGGGCGGGCTCAACCGAACGCCGGGGTCATCGTCGCTTGACCTCTCCGGCAAGCGCAATCGAGCCCTGTCCGAGCGAATCATTCACCTGGTGCTCTCGGCGTGTGCCGTGTTCACGATGATCACAACGATCGGTATCGCCGCCATCCTTTTGTACGAATCGCTCCGGTTCTTCGGCGAAGTCGGCGTGACGGACTTCCTGTTCGGCAATGAGTGGACGGCTCTGTTTCCACAGGACCAGCACTTTGGTGTGCTTCCGCTCGTGCGCGGAACGTTAACAATCGCGTTGATTTCCGCGTTTGTATCGATTCCTTTGGGACTACTGGCGGCTATTTATCTTAGCGAGTACGCGTCCGAAGGTGCTCGTGCCGTACTGAAGCCAACACTCGAGGTTCTCGCCGGTGTGCCGACCATCGTCTATGGATTCTTCGCGCTCAAGTTCATTACGCCGAATCTGATCAATCCGATTCTCGATGTCGGCGTCTTCAACGGACTGGCCGCGGGAATCGCCATCGGGATATTGACCCTTCCCTTGGTGGCGTCGCTTTCCGAAGACGCTTTGCGAGCGGTTCCCGGTTCGCTTCGAGAGGCAGCGTACGGCCTCGGAGCGACGAAACTGGAGACGGCGGTGCGAGTCATCCTGCCCGCAGCCATCTCCGGCGTCATCGCGTCGTTCATCCTTGCCATATCCCGGGCTATCGGTGAAACCATGATCGTTGCGTTGGCTGCGGGATCGCGGCCCGCCGGGCAAGGCTCGGGAGGACCATGGGATCCCACCCAAAGTATGCAGACGATGACGGGATTCATCGCCCAGGCATTCAGCGGTGACGTTTCAAGAGGAACACCGGCGTTCTACTCGCTGTTTGGCGTCGGACTGCTGCTGTTTCTGATGACTTTGATCATGAACATCCTGAGCCAGTGGATCGCCCAGCGGTTCAGGCAGGAGTACGAATGAGCGCCGACGCACGAATCGATACCGCTCAGAAGGGCCTGGCCACGCCGGCGACACGGTGGGCGCCTCGAATCGGTGCCCGCCGGATCGTCGGAGCGATCTGGCACGCGGTCTTCTTCGCCGCGACGGCAACCGGAATCGCGTTGCTGGGAATGCTCATCTGGTCCATCGTCGAACCGGGATGGGACTGGGTTTCCTGGCGAATCCTGACCAACATGCCGTCACGTCGGCCGGAACTCTCGGGGATGAACTCGGGCATCTGGGGCTCGATCTGGATTGTCGTGGGCGCGTCGATATTCTCGTTCGTGATCGGGGTCGGGAGTGCCATCTACCTGGAGGAATACGCACCGAGGAATCGCCTGAACCGGATTCTGCAGACGAACATTTCCAATCTTTCCGGGGTTCCATCAGTCGTATACGGGTTGCTTGGTCTGGTGTTCTTCGTCCAGTGGTTGAGTCTGGGCAGGTCATTGGCCGCCGGGGCGCTGACGATGGGGTTACTGATCCTTCCCGTCGTCGTGATCTCATCGCAGGAGGCCATCCGCGCGGTCCCGCTTGGCCTGCGGCAAGCCGCGTACGGGCTGGGCGCAACGAGATGGCAGACGGTGCGGCACCATGTGCTGCCTGCGGCCATGCCGGGAATCCTTACCGGCATGATCCTTTCGATGTCGCGCGCCATTGGTGAGACCGCGCCGCTGATTGTGGTTGGAGCGTCGAGCCTGGTGCTTACCCGGCCCGATGGTCCCCTGAGCGCGTTCACGGCGATGCCCGTGCAAATTTTCAACTGGTCTTCCCGTCCTCAGGAAGACTTCGAGCATTTGGCGGCGGCGGCTATCATCGTGCTTATGATTGTCCTGTTGACGATGAACGCGACGGCCATTCTACTCCGCCAACGATTGAGCAAGAGGAACAGGTGGTAGACATGGCGGTCAAGACCGAATCGAACTTCTCGATCCCTAAAGTCTCGTCGGACGGGTTCAAGCCCCACCAAACGTTCGACGACATGGAGGCAGTGGTACAACTGCGCGACTTGTCCGTGTTCTACGGAGATTTTCACGCGGTTGGCGGCGTCAGCATCAACGTTCCCAAGAACCGGATCACCGCGTTCATCGGCCCCTCCGGGTGTGGGAAAAGTACGGTGCTTCGCTGTATTAACCGGATGAATGACCTTGTCCCCACCGCGCGCGTGGAGGGCAGCATTCTCTACTTTGGGCAAGAGATTCTTTCGCCCAAGGTGGACCCGGTCGAGGTGCGCCGCCGGATCGGGATGGTGTTTCAGAAACCCAATCCCTTCCCCAAGAGCATCTACGATAACGTCGCCTGGGGCGCCAAGATCAACGGATTCAAGGGCAACATGGATGAGCACGTCGAGCGTTGCCTGCGCCAGGCGTCGCTGTGGGCCGAGGTCAAGGACAAGCTCAAGGCGAGTGGGATGGCTCTTTCCGGTGGCCAGCAGCAGCGGCTGTGTATTGCGCGTGCTTTGGCGATCAACCCGGACGTGATTCTTCTGGACGAGCCGGCGAGCGCACTCGACCCGATCTCGACCCTGCACATCGAAGAACTGTTGCGGGAGCTCGAAAAGCAGTACACGATCGTAATTGTTACCCACAACATGCAGCAGGCCGCACGGGTTTCCGATCAGACCGTTTTCTTTTCCTTGAACGAACGACGACAGGGCATTCTGGTCGAGACCGGCCCAACGCAAAAAATCTTTACGAACCCGGAGGATCGCCGGACTGAGGATTACATCACCGGCCGGTTCGGCTGACCGGTGGCGGAATCCGTCGCGTTGGGCCGGGCCCTGCTGGCAGGAAGTCCAGTCGGGACAACCCGGCAGGCGGGAGGAACGCATGACACGAGCTGCCTACGACCAACAGATCCAGAATCTCCGAGATGATGTCGTTTCCATCGCCAGCATGGTGGACAAGGCGATCGCGCGTGCAGTCGATGCGCTCCGGACGCAGGATGTCGATCTGGCGCGGGATGTGCGCCGCGAGGACAAACTGATCAATGCGGCCCGCTGGCGAGGCGAGGAAGCCGCGATTCTCCTGATTGCGACCCAGGGACCGATGGCTGGCGATCTTCGGATGATCGCGTCCGCACATCAGATCTTCACGGATCTGGAGCGCATGGCCGATCACGCCTCAGGCATCGCCAAGATCGTGATGGAGACGGCGGACGAAGCGCTGCTCAAGCCATTGGTCGACATCCCCAGGATGAGCCTGATCGCCCGCGAGATGTTGAGCGATTCCATCACCGCGTTCGTCGAACGTGACGAAGCTCTGGCCCGTCGCGTGGCCATCCGGGACGATGAGATTGATGTCCTCTACGATCAGGTTTACCGGGAATTGCTTACGTACATGATGGCGGATCCCACCACAATCAACCGGGCTACACGGCTCCTGTGGGCGGCCCATAACGTCGAACGCATCGGCGACCGCGTGACCAACATCTGCGAGCGGGTAATCTTCACGATTAC
>CADCWI010000052.1:30172-30740 GCA_902806355.1 uncultured Thermomicrobiales bacterium
AACATAGGATGACCACCGGGGCGCCGCTGCGCGAACGACCGCTTTGGTCGCGCGATGACTTGCCGCGAAGCCGGCGCAGGAACTCGACGGCGCCAAACGTCCGCAGGTCGCCATCGAGGACAATAAGGTCAAACTGGCGGAGATTGAACACTTCGAGGGCTTGAAGACCACTCGAAATAATTGAGGTCCAGAAGCCGCCCAGGGGCAGGCCTTCGGAAAGAAACGTCCCCAGTGATTCGTCATCCGTGACGATAAGCACATGGGGACGTTCGTGTTGGGTTCGCGCTTCTAGTTTTGGCCGGACCATCACTTCCTCCCGGAATGCTGTTGTGACTCGTGGCCGGCAGCGCCAGGCACGAGTATGTCACCATTCTAAAGTAAGCAATTCTCATGATGGATCGGCGAACCACACGCGCCCGGTAAATGGAACCCGCCGATGCTGCTCGATACAACAGATCCCGCCGTTATCGCTCTCGTGCACCACTATGCCGCGATTCTGTCGTTACCGACTGAACACCTTTGGCTCACGACGTGCCGGCAAACTTTCGCCGAATGGATCGGCCGCACG
>CADCWI010000053.1 GCA_902806355.1 uncultured Thermomicrobiales bacterium
GCGGATCGGCTCAGCACGTTACTTCCGCTCCTTCGGTCGCGCTTTGATGAGGGGATGCCAAACCTGGGCAACGTGACGACCGTTGACGACGCTGAGGCCCGAAGCATGTTCCCGCCGCTCGGCAGCATTACGGCGGCGATCCACGTTCCGGAGGCCGCTCGCGTGGACGGCGACCGGCTGCGCAATGCCTTGGTCGCTGGCGCGGAACATTACGGCGCCCGGGTGGTGACCGGCTCGGCCCGCCTTTTGATGGATCGCGGGTTGGTCACGGGTGTCGAGCTTGATGGCGCGGCCATCGCTGCTGACACCGTGGTCGTCGCAACCGGCGCCTGGACGAACCGGTTGCTTGAGCCGCTCGGCTTGTCGCTTGCGGTTGAACCGCAACGTGGTCAGATTCTCCATTTGCTGCTGCCGGATGCAGACACGTCCTCCTGGGCGATCCTGGGTGGATTCAGCGACCAGTACATGCTCACGTTCGGACCGAACCGGATCGTCGCTGGTGCGACGCGCGAGCATGGGTCCGGCTTTGATGTCCGCATGACGGTCGGCGGCGTGAAATCCGTGCTCGATCAGGCGTTGAAGGTGGCGCCTGGCCTGACCGATGCGACGGTGAACGAGGTCCGGGTTGGTCTTCGTCCGCTCTCGGCGGACGGCCTGCCGTTCCTGGGGAGGGCACCGGGTTTCGACAATGTCATCATTGCCACCGGACACGGCCCGAGTGGACTGCAGCTCGGCCCCTATTCGGGGCGGGTCGCGGCCCAGCTTGTTCTGGCCCGGGCAGTGGAGGCGGACCTTGAACCATTTGCGGTAGACCGGGAAATTGCCGGGAACGCGTTACAGGGGGCTATGTGACAGGTCTTTTTCCGAATCGACCGGTTCGTCTGGTCACGTTCGATCTTTACGACACGCTTGTCGAGGCCGTTCCCCCACGGTGGGAACGCTTTGCAGCAGCCGCCGAAAAGGGCGGGATTCCGGCGGATCCGACGATCTTCCTGGCAGCAGACCTCGCCGCCGAGGAGTTTTACACGATCGAGAACGGGCGGAATCCGATCCGTGACCGGTCACCGGGCGAGCTCGAAAAGTTCCGGATCGCGTACATCGCGCGAATGCTCGAGGCAGCCGGCCTGCCGCACGACCCGCCGACGGCACTGCGGATCCGCGACATCTACCGTGGCGAGCTTGACGCGATGGGCTGGAATTACCGGGCGTTCGATGATGTGCTGCCAGCACTCGAAACCCTGGAACGGCATGGAATCGCGCGGGCAGTGATCTCCAACGCCGACGCCGACATCACCGCCTTCTGCCTCCACATGGGGTTCGCGAAACACATGGACCTGATCGTGACGTCGGCGCTGGTGGGCTGGGAGAAACCCGATCCGCGCACGTTTTCCGCGGCGCTCGATCCACTGGGGATACCGCCGGAAGACGCGATCCACGTCGGGGATCAGGCGCTGTCGGATGTGACCGGAGCACAGGGGATTGGCATGGCGGCGGCGCTGATCGATCGTTACGAGCGTCACCACGGCGGCGACTACGCCGCTCTTCGTGTGGGTTCGCTGACCGACCTCGCGGATGCCGTTGTCGAACACAACCGGCAGTTCTCGATGGCCGGTGACGGGTCCTGAACCTCAGGACCCGTCGTCACCTGATGCGCTGCCCGACGCGCTACCCGAAGCGCTGCTGAACTCGACAACCATCTTGATCACGCCCTCGGGCTTGTGCTCGATCGCCGTGAGGTCGTCCTCCGTTGACAAGCGATGCGTGATCATCCGTCCCGTCAATCCAGGCCAGAGATCTTCAAACATGCGCAGGCGGTCGACGGCGTTGACGAAATCCACGGTGTTCGCGTTGACGCAGCCAACGACAACCTTGTTGCCAACCACAAGTGACGTGTTAATGTCGTCCGCCGGCACGGTGAGGGCTTTGTGGTGTGCCGTGATGCTGAGCAATACGAGCACGCCATTGTTGCCCAGCAGTTGCATGCTGTCGAAAACGACGCTGCTGGACCCGGTGGATTCGATGATGAGATCAATCCCGCCAAGCCGCTTCGCGAGGTCCGCGACAGATTCCTCCCTGGTGGAGATATAGGCAGCACCGGCGGCCTCGACGATTGCCGAGGCCGGATTCGGCGCCGGCGTGCGGGCGATGGTGTAGACCGTAACGCCCTTGCTGCGCAGAATCAGGGTTCCCAGGATGCCGATCGGTCCAGCGCCCATCACCAGGGCTGTTTTCAGGTTCCAGTATTTGAGCCGTTGCTGGATCAGCTCGGCCTGCCGAATGGTCTTTTCGACAACGCTCAGTGGCTCGGTGAGGACGCCGATCTCTTCCAGCTCATCTGGAATCCTGATCACGTAGGACTCGTCCTCGACGATCCGCTCCGCCATGAACCCGTGCGCTCTGGTAATGCCGCGCTCCGTATAGGTCAGCCACAGGCACATGTCGGGTTCACCCGCCTGGCAGGCAGGACAACCGTCCGGTCGACGCACCGAGACAGTGACCAAATCGCCGGGTTTCAGCGACGTTACCGCCTCCCCCACGGCATCGACGCGTCCGATGACCTCATGGCCGATGACTAGATCCGCCATCCCTTCCGGCGCGTGCCCGATGTCGCCTTGCATGATCTCGCGATCGGTGCCACAGACGCCGACCCGGATCACGCGGATCCCAACCTGGTTCTGGTCGGGTTCCGGTACCTCGATTGTCGTGCGATGGAGCGAGTCTGGCTGGCCCGGAACCGTCGCAATGGCGGAGACCGTGGTCATGAGCCCGGATGTGCCAATTGCTGAATCATGTGCTGCCTTGCTCTAAGTGCGAAAGCATCCCGCATCCCGGGACGGGGTGCGACTTCGGCCACCACCGGGGGCCTCCAACGTTCCGCAACCTCGGTGATCGTTTCGTCGCAAGCGATTGACGCGGCCTGGACTGCGGCACCGCGTGCCGCATGTTCCATTCCGGAACGTACCGTCACTGACAGCCCGGTCGCATCGGCGACGGCCTGTTGCCAGACAGGATGCATCGCTCCACCGCCTACCAGCGTGATGCCGGGTGCTGTAATCCCAAGTCGCGACAGCGCATCGACGCAATACGCCAGACCGGCGACCACGCCATCGAGCGCCGCGCGGAGCATGGTATCGGGCGTGGCGGTCTGCTCGGTCAGCCCCTCCAGCACCCCGGTGGCATGGGGCAGGTTCGGTGTTCTTTCCCCGCTGAAATAGGGAAGCATGATGAGTCCGCCAGCACCCGGCAGCATCGCGCCGGCTTTGGAGAGCGCCACATCGCGTTCCAGGCCCAGGAGTTGGGCAATTGTGTCGACCACCCGCGTGCAATTGAGCATGCAGGCCAATGGAAGGAAACGTCCTGTGGCATCGGCGAACCCGGCGACCTCGCCGCTGGAATCGGCCGTCGGCGTCTCGCTCACGGCAAAGGCGGTTCCGCTCGTTCCCAGGCTGATGATGATCTCCCCCGGCTTCGCTCCCACTCCAAGCGCAGCCGCCATGTTGTCACCGGTTCCCGGTCCGATCGGGAGGCCGGCTGGCAGGCCCAGTTCCTCCGCCGCCTGTCTGGAAAGTGACCCGGCCGGCTCTTCCGGTTCGCGAACAATTGGCAGTTCGAGGCGTTCCGCATCGGCGTCGCCCACGGCAAGGGCAAGGATGTCGCGTCGATAGGCGCCGTCTCGTGAAGACCACCAGCCGGTACCGGAGGCATCACCACGGTCCGTTGTCAGCTGTCCCGTGAGCCGAAAGTTCAACCAGTCGTGCGGTAGCCCGACGGCCGTCGTCCGTGCCAGATCATCAGGAGCGGTTCGCGCGATATGCGCCAGTTTGGTCACCGTAAACGAGGCGACCAGGCGGGACCCAACTTCCGCCGCAAAATCCAACAGTGTATTGAGGCGCTCGGCATCAGGTGCCGACGCAACGTTATTCCAGAGCGGTGCGGGTCGAACGACCTCGCCTTGAGCATTGATCAGCACGCACCCGTGTTGCTGACCGGCCGCCGAGATCCCCCTGACCTCGACATTACCGTCATCCGTAACCTGCCGGACAGCCAACCGAAGCGCGTGCCACCACTCGTCGGGCGATTGGATATCTCCTCCGCTATGTGGCGCCCGACCTGTGCCGACCACCTCACCAGTCTCGACATCCACGGCGAGGACTTTTGTTGACTGGGTGCTCGAGTCAATCCCCAGAACCACAGAGCGGGTCATACCGTTTCCTCTGCTTGAACGTCGTGTGACGCCAGAGCCTTCCGCTTCTGCAACCAGGCCGGGTGCCAATCCAGCCGGATCAGCCGGAATGGAAGGGCATTCGACACGCTTTCTCCCGCCGATGAGTGCCCCCTAAACGCATCATCGTCATGGGGAGGCGATGCGTCACGTGCCACCATTCAGGCAATCGGCTTGTGGCATCGCTGTCTGGATAGCCGGTTCCCGGCGCCGCACCCCATGCATCGGGACACAACAACGCGCCCGGGGCGCAAGGAAACGGGCGACCGAAGCACTCGGTCACCCGGCGAGTGTTCCCTAGCGAGCGCCAAGCAGAAGTTCCATCACGAGTTGATCCAGTTCTTCATATCGCCGGCCGCGTTGCGCCATGTCCACCGTGTTGAACGTTTGCTGCCGCAGTGCGGCCGCTGCGTCGCTTGTGTAGCCGGCACTCGCCTCGGGCCCGCCGTACGCATTGTCCCGTTCCTGCAACTCCGCAATCAGACCCGTGATCTCGGGGTCGTCATGGAAGCGCTGTACCTTCTCCTTCAGGATGAGGTAGGACCGCATGCACCCCCGGGCGAACGCCCACACGCCCTCCTCGTCCTCCGTGCGATAGGGGTGGGCATCGAAGTGAAGGGGACCATCGTAGCCGCTGTCCTCGAGAAGCTTGATGAGGAAAAACGCCCGTTTCGGATTCTCCGACGCGAACCGGAAATCCTGGTCATAGCGACCTGGCTGCTGATCGTTGAGATCGATGTGAAACAGCTTGCCTGCTTCCAGGGCCTGCGCCACGGCATGGACGAAGTTCAAGCCCGCCATCGTCTCGTGGGCGAATTCCGGGTTGACGCCGACCATGTCGGGATGATCGAGCGTGGAGATGAAGTGGAGGGCATGGCCTACCGTTGGAAGATACAGGTCGCCACGCGGCTCATTCGGCTTCGGCTCGAGCGCAAACCGTATGCCGTATCCCTGGTCCAGGACGTACTCGGAGAGGTAGTTGATCGCCTCACGGAACCGTTTCACTGCATCCGCTGGATTTCGGTAGGCGTCGGTCTCGGACCCTTCGCGGCCTCCCCAGAAGACGTAGGTCGACACCCCAAGCTCGGCGCCGAGATCGATTGCCGCCATGGTCTTCCGGAGCGCGAACGCACGTACTTCCTTGTCAGAAGACGTGAACGCCCCGTCCTTGAAGATGGGGTGGTGAAACAGGTTGGTCGTTGCCATAGGCACGACCAGGCCGGTTTCGTCGAGAGCCTTTTTGAACTCTCGGACGATGCCATCTCGCTCCTGCGGCGTGGCGTCGAAGGGCACCAGATCGGCGTCGTGAAGGGTGACGCCCCATGCGCCAAGTTCGGCCAGCCTCTGCACGCTGTAGACGGGGTCTATTTGATTCCGGACGGGATCCCCGAAAGGGTCACGTCCAACATTGCCTACCGTCCAGAGGCCGAAGGTGAATCTGTCGCTCGCCTGTGGGATGTACATGTCAGACACGTCTCGTATCCTCCTCCGTCTTCGCGGCAAGTCATGGAGTTCGCGGCACTCGATGCCCGCCGGAGCGCCGATCCGGGGAATCAATGGAACCGACCCCACAAAGGATCGCGGGCACCGACGGTCAACGTAACCTTCCCGGTTCCCAACCCATGGTCCGCTGATTGTTCTGCGAGTCACGTACGTGCCCGTAACTTTACCACGGTACGAACGATCGACTGTTCCGGCAAGATGTCATGGCCCATCTATATGGTGTCATCAGAGTCATGAGGAGTTGCCCCGGCCCGGTCGTGAAGCTGTGACCGTCGCCGTATCCGGGGAGCGGTTGGCGCCGTGGATCGGCCAATTGGTCTAGGGTACTGACCGTTCCACCGGCGGTGGATGGCGTATACTGCCAATGA
>CADCWI010000054.1 GCA_902806355.1 uncultured Thermomicrobiales bacterium
CTCGTGACGCATTGTCGCTCGACGCGAGTTTCCCCTTCAAATGTGAGGAACCGGGAGCAAAAGGAGGAACCCTGCTCAGGAGGCAGAGGAAATACCCCCCGGATCCCTCATTGCTCGGGCAATTCCCCTCCTTCCCGGAGGGCAAGCACCTTGGCCGTCGAGGATAAGTTGCCGGGCGTTGCTTGCTCAGCTCCACTCGCAAACGCGTCTTTACTTGTCCAGTACCTGTTGGAAGAACCAATATGATGCGCGACCCCTACCTACCGCTTGCAGTACAGGATGAATGTTATCTGGCTGCGGTAAATTTTCATTTCTTAAGGGCGTCAGCGAAGTACGTTGTTCCTGGAGACGTTGCCTCTGCGCAACTGAGCCGACGACCCGCTCCGCGAGCGCATTCGTTCGCAGACCGACGCTGCATTCGCGGTATCATGTTCCCGGCCCGGAATGCTACTGATTGGGCCAATGCGGGCGTGGCGGAATGGCAGACGCTACGGTCTTAAACACCGTTGAGGCGACTCGTGCGGGTTCGAATCCCGCCGCCCGCACCTAGGCCGTGTGCACCACCCTCGGCACGACCGGTGCCTTGAGGCGCAGCGTCTTGTCCGTGGACGCTTGTACCTCTTCCAGAAGTTCCGGGTTGTCAGACAGCGACACTCCCAACGACGGGATCAGCTCACGCAGGCGCGACTGCCACCGTGGATACTCGGACGGAAAGCAGCGTTCCATCACGTCGAGCATGATCGACACCGCCGTCGACGCCCCGGGCGAAGCGCCCAGCAAACCCGCGAGGGAACCGTCATGCGTGCTGACGACCTCGGTCCCGAACTCGAGCACGCCACGCTTCCCTGGTGTCGATTTCATCGTCTGGACGCGCTGCCCCGCCATCACGAGCTCCCAATCTTCCGCTTGCGCCGATGGCACGAAGTTGCGCAGCGTTTCGATCTTGCCGACGTTGGATTGCAACGCCTGCCGGATCAGGTAGAGCGTCAACGGGAACTCCTCACGCGCCACGGTCAGCAGCGTCAGGATGTTGTCCCGCCTGATCGATCTCGGGAGATCCGTCAGCGCACCATGCTTGAGGAACTTCGGCGAGAACCCGGCGTATGGCCCGAACAGCAACCCCGGCTTGCCATCGATCATGCGCAGGTCGAGATGCGGCATCGCCATCGGAGGCGCGTTGACCGTCGACTTGCCGTAGACCTTTGCATTATGCCTGGCGATGAGTGCGGGGTTCTTGCTGCGAAGCCATTGCCCTCCGACCGGGAAACCACCGTAGCCTCTCGCCTCCGGGATCCCTGACTTCTGGAGAAGATGGATCGCTCGGCCTCCGCCTCCGATGAACACGAAGCGAGCGATCACGCGCTTCTGTTCTCCACTGGAGAGATCCTTCACACCGATCGCCCAGCGCCCATCGCTTTGTCTCGACAGTGCTTGGACCTCGTGCCGCATCGCCACGTCGGCCCCCTGACGTTCGAGCGCCTCAATCAGGTGACGCGTGAGCGCACCGAAGTTCACGTCGGTGCCATCGTCGCTCCGGGTGAAGAGAAGAGGGTCGGAAAGATCGCGGCCCTCCATCATCAGCGGCACCCAGCGCTCGATCTCGGCTATGTCATCGGTCTTTCGCAGGCTCGCGAAGAGCGGATTTCGTGCGAGCGCGTCGTACCGCTTTCGGAGAAACAGGACATCGCGTTCGCCACCCACATAGCTCAAGTGCGGGATCGGGCTGATGAATCGTCCTGGCTCGGGCAGGAGCTTCTGCTCGACAAGAGAGGACCAGAATTGCCGGGACTGATGAAACTGCTCGTTGACCCGTACCGCCTTGGAGATATCGATCGTGCCGTCCGCTCGCTCCGGCGTGTAGTTCAGCTCGCACAGCGCGGCGTGACCCGTGCCGGCATTGTTCCATGGATCCGAGCTCTCGGCCGCAAGCCTGTCGAGACGCTCGTACACGCTGATCGACCAGTCGGGATTGACATGCCGGAGCAGCACACCCAGGGTGGCGCTCATGATGCCACCGCCGATCAGGGCGACGTCGATCTCGGGTGAAGTCTCTCCCATGGGCCCTTTCCTGCACTCGATGGCCGATCGCAAACGTCAACATGCATGCAGGGACAATGATGCTATACAGGAACGAGGTCAAGGGCCCGCCAGGAAGAGGCACGATCGCGATTGGGACATGTCCGTTTATGCCGCCCATCACCAGGACGATTGCCCGCGGTGGAACACACGAGATCGAGATCAAAAGATCGCGCTTTATCTGTTCGCTCGAGCGGACGGCGGATGAAGCGTCTGCCCGGGCGTTCATCGAGGCGACGCGCAGACGTTTCTGGGACGCGTCACACAACTGCATCGCATTCCGCATCGGCGATCGGGGAGACATCCAGCGCTCGAGCGACGATGGCGAGCCCTCAGGGACCGCCGGGGCGCCTATGCTCGACGTCCTCAGGAAGCGGGACCTCGTCGATCTGACGGCGGTTGTCACCCGGTATTTCGGTGGGACCCTGCTCGGTGCCGGCGGGCTTGTGCGAGCCTATGGCGGAGCTGTTTCGGAGGCTGTTCATGCCATCGGCATCGTCGAGCGGCACCCGCGTCACCGGCTCGATGTCAGCATAGGCTACGACGACGCTGGCCGGTTCGAGCATGCGATCAGGACGTCCGCCTGGGATCTTGCAAACGTCGTCTATGGTGATACGCATGCAACGTTCATGCTTCATGTCGACACGTCGCGCCTGCATGATGTCGAGGCATGGATCGCGGAGCTCACGAATGGCACCGCGCGTGTGAGTCGAGCAGATGTGATTTGGGTGGATGTCCCGGTCATCGCGGCCGCCACTCGCCAAGCCAACTGATCATTCCGGCTCGCCCATCCTCGACTTGACTGGCAGCCGATCCAGCTGAGCCCGACTGTACGACACGTTCTACCGAGGAGAATCTCCATGGCCGACCAGACCGATCCGAAGCGCGGTGTCGTCGTTCGGATTGACGCTCGCCGATGCATTGCAAATGCGAAGTGCACGACCGCCGCGCCGGGCGTCTATGTGCTCGACGAGGAAACGGGGGTTGCCGTTCTCGAGAACGAGGAGAGTGCCACCCTCGCCCAATTGTTCGCCGGCGCGCGCGTCTGCCCGACCCAGGCAATCACGATCGAGCAGTTCGGGCGAAGGGTCTTTCCGCAGATCCTGACCCCGATGTTCGGTGACGGCGAGCCTTCCGCGCCGGCAGACCAAATCGATGACTCGGAGCTGGACAACCGCACAAAGGGAAACGCGAACTGATCAACGCGTGACCGTGAACGAAGGGGTTCAACGCAGATACGCGAAGAGGACAGGCGGAGTTCCGCCTGTCCTCTTCGCTTGGTGCAAATTCTCGGATTAGGACTAGTAGTCCATCCCGCCCATGCCGCCTGGGCCGGCCGGCATCGCGGATGCTGGTTCTGGCTTGTCAGTGATCAGGGCCTCGGTTGTCAGGATCATGCCCGCGATCGATGTCGCATTCGCGACGGCCGAGCGCGTGACCTTGGCCGGATCCGTGATTCCCGCCTCAAGCATGTTGACGAAGGAATCGGAGATTACTTCGTAGCCAAGGTTATGGTCGCCGGTCTCCTGCTGCTGGCGCCGGACCTGCTCGATGACGACAGAGCCGTCACGTCCCGCGTTGGTCGCAATCGCGCGCAGGGGCTCTTCAAGCGCCCGCCGCAGGATGTTGACGCCGGTCTTGACATCGCCGTCCGCTTCGATGCCCGCAAGGACCTCGACCGCGTTGACGAGTGTCACTCCACCACCCGGGACGACGCCCTCTTCAACAGCCGCGCGGGTTGCGCTCAGCGCATCCTCGACCCGGTGCTTCTTCTCCTTGAGCTCCGTCTCGGTGGCCGCGCCGACCTTGATCACGGCAACACCACCGGCCAGCTTGGCGAGGCGCTCCTGAAGCTTCTCGCGATCGAAGTCGGAGGTTGTGGTCTCGATCTGGGCACGGATTTGAGCGACACGCCCCTGTACGTCCCCAGGTGCGCCCTGGCCGTCGACGAACGTGGTGTCGTCCTTCGTCGCGACAACCCGGCGAGCCGAGCCGAGATCTTCCATCGTGACGCTGTCGAGCTTGCGGCCGACCTCTTCCGAGATCACGCGCGCGCCGGTCAGCGCCGCGATATCGCGAAGCATCTCCTTGCGGCGATCACCGAAACCTGGCGCCTTGAGCGCGAGGGACTGGAACCGACCCTGGAGCTTGTTGACGACCAGAGTGGCGAGTGCCTCACCGTCGACATCCTCGGCGAGGATCACGAGCGCCTTGCCGGCGCGGGCGACGGTCTCAATCGTCGGCAGGATATCCTGGATCGACGAGATCTTCTTGTCGGTGATGAGGATGAACGGGTCCTCGAACTCGGCCTCCATGCGCTCCGTGTTGGTCACGAAGTACGGGGAGATATAGCCGCGGTCGATCTGCATGCCCTCGGTGAACTCGGTCTCGAATTCGAAGCCCTTGGACTCCTCGACCGTGATCACGCCGTCCTTGCCGACCTTGTCCATGACCTCGGCAATGAGCGCGCCGACTTCCTTGTCCGCGGCAGAGTTGGATGCAACCTGGGCGATCTCTTCCTTGGCGTTGATCGGGGTCGCGATCTCCTGGATCTTCTTGACGACAGCGTCAGAGGCGAGGTCGATGCCCTGCTTCAGCTGCATCGCGTTTGCACCGGCGGCGATGTTGCGAAGGCCCTCATGGACGATCGCCTGCGCCAGCACGGTCGCGGTCGTGGTGCCGTCACCGGCAGCGTCGTTGGTCTTGGTCGCGGCTTCCTTGAGCAGTTGCGCGCCCATGTTCGCGAACGGATCCTCGAGCTCGATCTCCTTGGCGACGGTCACGCCGTCATGGGTCACCGTCGGGGCGCCGAACTTCTTGTCGAGCGCGACATTGCGGCCCTTCGGGCCCAGTGTCGTCTTGACGGCGTTGGCAAGGACGTCAACGCCCTCTTTCAGGGAACGGCGTGCCTGTTCGTTGAATTCAAGCTGCTTTGCCACAGAAACTCCTCCGTGAAACCATCATGTCATCGACTACCGGTCGTGTGCGTAGTACGTGGATCGTCGCAACCTAAGCCGAAATCACCGCCAGGACGTCCTTCTCGGACAGAATCAGCAGATCTTCCTCCTCGAGCTTGAACTCGGTGCCCGCATACTTGGCGAACAGCACTTCGTCACCGACCTTGACGTCGAGCTCGACCCGCTTGCCGCTATCGTCCCGGCGACCTTTGCCGGCGGCGATGATCGTGCCGCGCTGCGGCTTCTCCTTCGCGGTGTCCGGGAGCACGATGCCACTCTTGGTCGTTTCTTCCCGTGATGCTGGCCTGACAACGAGACGATCGGCGAGCGGCTTAAGAGTGGTAACCGTATCCGTCATGGTCTTCGATTCCTCCTGATGCTTTCGGGACTCACGCGCTTCCGTGGTGTCTCCCGATACGGCCTCGGATGAGGCCTCGTTCCGAATGCGGCTTTAGCCTAGCACAGCGCTTAGCACTCATCAAGGGGAGAGTGCTAAACCTTTAGCAATATGGTGGGGCAGAGTGCCAGCTGCGACAACAGGGATGTTCCTTGGAAAATCGCATCGTCGTCAGCCCATCCCGGTGGGCTATGGACATTCGTGCAGGCTTGGACGGTGGTCATGACCCGCCCTGCCCGGCCACTGCTCGATGCCACGGGTTCTCGGTGGAGGTCCACATCACCTCTGACGAGTAGGGCGGGTCGATGTGGGAGGAAAGTTCACGAACCCCTCGGCCGAAACCGGGTCCTCGAGGAATGTGCTGTGCTGTGACCCCGAAACGGCTAGAATGCCGGGTAGTGCGATATGTCGGCATGATGTCGTGTGTTCTCGGATCTCGACCTTGCGTATCCTGGCGACGGGAGGACGAACTTGGCCCATACACGGACACTCGCAGATTTCTTCGCGACTCGCGTTCGCGAAGCACAATCCTCCCCTACGCTGGCTGTATCCGAAAGCGTCCGCCAGCTCAAGGCCCAGGGGCTCGACGTGATCGACCT
>CADCWI010000055.1 GCA_902806355.1 uncultured Thermomicrobiales bacterium
CGACGAGCAAGGCGCGGCAATTTTTTCGGCGTCGGTAGCCGAGTACGACATCGTCGGCGTGCGGCCCCTGTTCGAGCAAGACCCAGCATGAGCGTGCGGGCAGGAGACCGTGGCATGACCGACGAGTTCAGTGCAGCGTTCCGGTCTTGCCGAACAGTGACCAGACCGACCGCAATGTCCAAAGAGTGAATGGTATGGACATGCTGCGTCTCGATCATGAGGGCTTTGTCGTCGATGACCTTGACGCCGTGGCCGCGTTCTTCCTCCCCCTGGAATTCGAGTGCGACAGCAGCGGCAAGCTGAAACTCGTCAAGTACCACGCGCCGATTGACAACGCGGACGCGCACCCGGCACGATCGGATCTACGCCGTGGCGACCAACGCCGTCGCAACCAAGACCACAGAGGCAAGCGAGGACGACTCGGCGATCCTCAACGGTCTTTTGTCAACGCTAGTCCAGCGTTTCGAGGCGTGACCTGAGGGATTGGTGGTCACAGTGGTGGACCTCGATCCGATCGGCGGCGAGGAAGGTCGCCAAGTCCTTAAGGCTGCTTGTCAGTGCTGTTGTGAACGCGTCGTCGTCCGCGAGATCCGGTGATTCCAGCCAGATCCCGTTCAGGTGGAGGGTGCCGGTCTCGCGATCCATTCGCGGGTCGGCACGTCCAACGAGCGCATCGCCGTAGAGCAGCGGCATCGTGAACGGACCCCAGCGCCGTTTTTCGGCCGGCTTGTAGATTTCCCGGATGTGATCGAAGCCGAAGAATGCCTTCGCCCGTTCCCGACGGACGATCGGGTCGAGCGGCGAGAGAAACCGCACTCCGGCCTCAGGAGCAGGGTGCGTCCCTTGCCAATCGGGTGGTACCACGTCGTCGACGAGGTCCCGGATCTGTGCTGTGGCATCCGCGGGTGCGAGATACCGGCCACGATGACCGTCGACCGCGACGATAACCGCTCCACCCTCGGCAATCAGGTGATCGGTCCACGCCGTGGCCTTGGTCCGCTCGATCTTCCGGTGGAGCGCATAGGCCATCGCCGAGCGCCACGATCCCGGCTTGATCAGTTCCGCCTGTGACAGGATCTTGCCAGCGAAGAACGTTCCGGCCGTCGCATCGTCGCTTGCGGCCAGCACTGCGGCGGGCGCGATCCGCTCCGCCAGGTCGTAATGGCGCTCGAATCCCTCGCGGTGATGCGTCATCAGCTCACCGGTCATCCACAATTGGTAGGCCACCTTGTTGACGACAGACTAGCTGCGGTAACTGCCCGTTCTGGTCGTCGATCGCGTCCTCTCGGGAGCCATCCTTGCTTCGACCAGCTTCGCGATCGCCCGGCCTGAGAGCGGACCTTCCCGCTCGACGACTGCGCGCACGGCATCGAACAGGTCCGGATGGTCGCGGACGAGTGGGGCGTGATACTTCGGGTCATCACCGCGACGCGCCATGTGCAGCCGCCAGTGAGGAAGCTCCTCGACCGGCTGAATCCGCAGCACACCGCCGTAATCGAAGAAGGCGCGATCGACGTACAGGTGGTGCTGCAGCATCTCCGGACGGTAGCCCGCGACACAGTTCCAAAGAACGAGGTCGTGGCTTCGGGCAACGACCGTCAGCGGGTCCATCTGCACCGATCCAAGATCACGGACGGCACCAAGCGTGCCGGTTCTGCCATGCCAGCGACGACCTGGCCAGAGCCCTTGGCGCCCGAGCAGGAACCGTCGGGCGATGTCGCTGGAGATCGTGACCGTGGGAGTCGTCGTGCTCATGGGCGTCCTCCATCACCGAGCCAGTGCTGCATGCCGAGGGCCAAGCATGACAACCGCTCGTCTCAAAGCCACATCGATCATCCTCGCTGGCCAGGTGATGGCTTGGGAGGGCACCAACGAAGACCTGTTCGAGAATGGAAACGCGGCAGCGTGAAACCGGCCCGCTGTGGGCTGATCCGCCTCAGGCAACGCTTTCCGTGTGTTCGATTGAAGGAAACCTCGCATAGTGTGCAGGAGCCGAACGATTCCGTAAAGATCGTGCAGCTTGTCACAAACCGGGTGAGGCGCCAGACAAAAAGGTCTTCAGGAAACCTGATCCCGGGATTTCCGGTGGATGCGTCGAGGGCGGCATCGTGGTCGGTGACATCGTCCTCACGCGTGGGTGGTCGGCTCGTCCATGCAGCGGGTGGCGATTGGCCGGCTCCCAGGCGACGATGAGTGACACCGGGTGTCGCGAGGTCTCTCGTGACCGTGCCCACAACCCGGTCCACCCGTGGTACAAGAGACAGAACGAGATGGCGGGACCGCGCGCTCCCGCTCGTCGCTCGGGTTTCCCCTCGGAAACGGAATCTATTGTGTCCATCTGCCACCGGGTATCGGCGCGGGTTCGGGAGTTGTGTGTTCATGTCGTCTGTGTGGCAGTCTGTCGTTCCAGCCTCTCCATCCTGGTCGTGGGCACGGTACCGGTCGGAATGGTTCGGGAACATCCGTGCCGATCTCCTCTCCGGCATCCTCGTCGCCCTTGCTCTGATCCCGGAGGCCATCTCCTTCTCGGTGATCGCCGGGGTCGATCCCAAGGTCGGACTCTACGCATCGTTCTCGATGGCTGTCGTGATCGCCTTCGCCGGTGGCCGCCCGGCGATGATCTCCGCCGCCACGGCGGCGATGGCGGTGCTGTTCGTCAGCCTGGTCCGGGAGCACGGTCTGGAGTACCTCTTCGCGACGACAGTCCTGACCGGACTGCTGCAGATCGGCGCTGGTGCATTGCGGCTCGATCGCCTCATGCAGTTCGTCTCCCGCTCGGTGATGACAGGTTTCGTCAACGCCCTGGCGATACTGATCTTCCTTGCCCAGGTGCCGGAACTGACCGGAGTCACCGGCCTGACCTATCCGCTCGTGGTCGCTGGCCTGGCCGTGATCTACCTGTTGCCGCGCGTGTTCACGGCAATCCCCTCGCCACTGGTCTCGATCGTGATCCTGACTGGCCTCGCCGTCCTGTTCGGCTTCGATGTCCGCACTGTCGGTGACATGGGCGAGCTGCCATCGAGCTTGCCGGTCTTCCTGGTCCCGGACATCCCGTGGACCTTCGAGACGCTTCGGATCATCCTCCCGTACGCCCTGGCGCTGACCGTCGTCGGGCTCCTCGAATCGCTCCTGACGGCCTCGATCCTGGATGACGCGACCGCGACACCCAGCGACAAGCGCCGGGAATGCGTCGGGCAGGGTGTCGCGAATGTCGCGACCGGCTTCCTCGGCGGGATGGCCGGGTGCGCGATGATCGGGCAATCGACGATCAACGTGCGCTCAGGCGGACGTGGCCGCCTCTCGACCTTCGTCGCCGGGATGTTCCTGCTCTTCCTGATCGTTGGCCTCGGTGATCTGGTGCGACAGATCCCGATGGCCGCCCTCGTGGCCGTGATGATCATGGTCTCGGTCAGCACCTTCCAGTGGCAATCCCTGCGCGATCTCCGTACCCATCCGCTCACGTCCAGCATCGTCATGCTCGCGACGGTGGCCGTCGTGCTGGCGACGCACAACCTGGCGATCGGCGTGCTCGTGGGCGTCTTGCTGAGCGGTGTCTTCTTCGCGTGGCAGGTCGCGCAGATGTCGCACGTCCGCCAGGAGCGGTCTCAGGATGGCCTCCATCACACGTACGTCGTGACGGGCCAGATCTTCTTCGCCTCGGTGGAGTCGTTCATCGCGCGCTTCGAGACCGCGGATGTGCCGGAGCGGGTCACGATCGATGTCTCACAGGCGCACTTCTGGGACGTCTCGGCCGTCCATGCGCTGGACAAGGTCGTCTTCCGGTGCCGCCGCATGGGTGCCGAGGTCACGGTAACCGGCGCCAATGAAGCAAGCCAGAACCTGATCGGACGCCACGGTCTCCATCATCGGGATCATCAGCTCGACGCACCCGGTCACTAGACCTTCACCGTATAGTCCAGTGCCAACTCGTCGGCGGGCAGGCCACGAATCCCCCAATTGTGCCGGGGTGTCTCGAAGATCGTGATCTCGACAGCCTCCGGCGCGATCCCGCAATCAGCTTCCAGTCGCT
Source organism: uncultured Thermomicrobiales bacterium (assembly GCA_902806355.1). Next base: position 4,031 of record CADCWI010000055.1, read on the forward strand.
CGAACAGGAGGCGGATCAGCCGTTTCTTGGTCTCGACCGTCCGCCCCTCGAACATGCTGATCTCGACGATCGTGTACCGCTCGCCACGATCTGCCGGATAAATGAAATCCTCCGCATCGAGCGGGATGAAGCGATGGAAACGCTTCCCCTCCGGCAGCCCGAGCGCCTCCACGGCGCAGGCGTGGATCGCGTCCGAAAGCGCTGATCGGCCCTGGTCGAGATGGTTCCGGTGTCCATAGATCCTGATCTGTGCCATCGCGATATCGCTCCTGGGGAAGGTGATGTCCGTCTGGTCCTGGCATGGTGCATCATTGCACCTCTTCGGGGTGGCCACGGATGGACACTTGACGCGTGTGAGACGAGATCGTTCTGGAATACACCAGATCGTCTGCCCGTGTGAGGGTGAACGCAACGTCTCGGTTCCCGCACGTTCAGTGATGCCACTTGACCGTCGGATGGCGATACCGTCCCCAATCATCAAGGGTACGCTTCCGTCCAGCACCACCTCCTGGCGTGAGCACGGAAAGCGAGTAACAGCGTAGCAACCAGTCGAATGAGACTGTTTGGATCCCACCTTCCGCACGGCACCGCGTCGTTGGCCATCCATCTGGGCCACTCAGGGGCCGGCAAGTCGCGCAATGACGGCTGCGAACGATCCCATGAACGAGTCATGGGCAATGCAGCAGGAGAATCCAAACCGCTCCCGCCGCCCGCCGAAACCATGGAGGGGAGTCTGATGACACTCGACCGAACCACGGCGGCGACCTCCTCATAATTTGCCACGTGCCTGCCCGCGGCCTCATTCGTGTCGGCCAGCACCGCATCATGGTCGGGCAGTTTCCCTGCTCACCTGAATCGCCCTAACTATCCAAACAAACATGTCCAATGCAATTACGTGATCAACACGGTCAATCCCATGGTGGCTGGTCCCGTGATTTCACCATTGCTGTCCCTTACCGCGATGTCCACTGCTGAGGTACCCGCCAATTCGTCCAGAAAAATCCAAACGTGATAATCCCAAGCCCCATCAGGCCAAGAGCACTGGTTCGGCAGATAATCCATAAGCGACCACACCAAGACCCAAGGTCAGAACGCCAACGATGACCAAAAACACATGGGAGCGCGCGACTCCTCCCGAAGCAACTGTACTCGCGAGGAAGATTTACCCGCGAATCCCTCCAATCGTTTCACGTCATGTCTCAAAAACGGTCACACGGTATTGACAGACATAACCTCGGCCTACCCTATCTAACCTCACTGGCGAGCACGTAGCCTTCGTCTTCGCTGGGGGGTTGCCAGTACGGCAGGTAGGAGTCCAGCAGCGCTCCGCTGATCCGAAACGAGTCCTTCGGGGGATCGGCGCTTCTTCGAGCGACCCGCTCCCGGATCGTATCGATCGGGGTATCGAGGTAGTACAGCACCGCTTCCGCACCCATCCCCTCGATCCTCCTTCGCATCAACGCCCGCTCCTCCTTCGCCCAAAAGCCTTCGTCGAGGATAACGTCGATCCCCTTCTCGACGAGTTGGAATGCAACATCACGCGAGAGCTCCACGATTCTGTGGTCGTAGTCCGCGTAACCGTCGATGGTGGGGTCGTTTCCGATGAGACGGATGAGCCACTCGTCCTTCGTGATCCGCACTGCGCCGGTGCGCGCTTCGAGTTCCCGCGCAAACGTGGTTTTCCCGGCGCCGATGAATCCGCAGAGTACATAAACGATGGGTTTTGCTTTCATCGTCGCACTATACCGAGTCCGAATCCGTCTCGTAAACGGTCGTTTCTGAAACACCGACATGTTTACTCTTAGACTCTATGGTCCATGTGCCATCTGCGTCAG
>CADCWI010000056.1 GCA_902806355.1 uncultured Thermomicrobiales bacterium
TCACCACCAGCCGTCCACCCGGGGCCAGGATGTCGATCGCCGCCCCCAGTACCTCGCGCAGCGCCTGGAGCTCATCGTTGACCGCGATCCGCAGGGCCTGAAACGTCCGCGTGGCCGGATGAATCGTGCGCCCGCGGCGGCCTCCCACGATCGACTCGATGATGCTGGCGACTTGCCCGGTTGTGGTCAGAGGTGCGCTGCTACGCTCCCGGACCAGACCGGCCGCGATCCGCCGTGCCTGTTGGTCCTCGCCGTACTCCCGGATAAGCCGGGTGAGATCCTCCATCGATGCGGTATTGACCAACTCCATTGCGGACTGCCCGGTTGACTGATCGAACCTCATGTCGAGCGGGGCATCGTGTCGGAAGGAGAACCCGCGATGGCCCTCGTCGAGCTGAAACGACGACAGACCGAGATCGAGGAGGATGCCATCGATATGTCCGATGTCGAGGTCGGAGACGACCTGTTCCAGATCACGGAAGTTGGCGTGGACGAACCGGAGCCGGTTGCCAATGCCCGGCTGCTGATGGAGGGTTTCGGCCCGGAGGCGAGCCGCGCCGTCGGCATCGATCGCGATCACGCGGGCAACATCGATCGGGTCGTTCAGGATCCGGAGCGAATGCCCACCTCCCCCGAACGTGCCGTCGACGTATGTGCCGCCGGGACGCAGCCTGAGCGAGTCGACCGCCTCCTCAAGGAGTACTGTCGTATGCGAAGAACGTTTCAAGTCAGGAACCGATTCGGTGTCGGAGGCCGGAATGTTTCGGCTGGTGTAGCTGTGAGGCATCGGCGTGGTCGCCATCATGTTCCGAATCCAGAACGCAAAGTGTCAATGATGACGGTTGCCCGAAGTCGAGCAACCCTGCTGCAATGTTGCGAACCACAGCTCAGCACCACACCGGGCACCTACATTTTGATTGATTGAGGTCGGATCAATGCACACCACTTGAGGCTGCAATGAGCCAGGGGGTCCGCTCATGACTCCCAAGATGCTACAGCATCTCCGCCAGCCGGGCAGCTATCTCATCGCCATCCGACGCAAGCGCGGCATCCACAGCGCTCCATCGATCCGGACTCCAGATCTCGATCGACGCATGCACGCCGATGATGATCGCCTCCCGCTCGATCTCCCCATATTCACGAAGACTGGCCGGCACGAGTACACGCCCCTGGCTGTCCAGCTTCAGATCGACCGCCTCGGCGAACACCATACGCCGAAATTGCCGGGCGTGCGGGTCGGTCATCGACAACCCGTTCACTCGCGTCGCGAGGATGTCCCACGCTGGGCGGGGATAGGCGGCGATGCAGCGGTCGATGCCACGGGTGAGAACGACACCATCGCGAAGCGATTCCCTGAAGCGGGAGGGAATCGCGAGACGTCCCTTGTCGTCCAGGTTGTGCTCATGTCGGCCGAGGAACATCGGTGTTGCTCCCGCTTGGGGTCGGCGTATGGGAGAGACATACGCCGAACGAAACGTGTGACAGCGGGAGGGTCGGAACCGATTGGCGGGTAGGAGCCGGATGCAAGGTTGGGATCGGGAGCCGGGCCGGTGTTATCCACAACGTGCCCCACTTATCCCCACTCGACTCCACTGTTATCCACAGCATAACGGCTTATGCTGTGTCCTGTCCATATCTTCAGACGTCGATATCCTAGACAGAAACCCTCGTATGTACGCAGGCTTTTCTCCGCTCGACACTTGCATGTAGAACATGTGTTCTGTATACTTGACGCAGTGTCACCAGCGATGTCAATCAGGAGATGCCCCCATGTTCTTTGTCTGGTTCGATGGAGATCGAAAGCGTCAGCCTCATCTAAAGCTGAAGGATGCGGTCGAGGAGTATCAGGCAAAGTACGGAAGCGCCCCGCTCATCTGCCTGACAAGTGCCGCTGACGCCGCGGCGATTGGTGAAAAGCGCGTGGCATTCGACTTTCGCATCCAGCCCGCCTCGTTCGTGGCCGTCAACACGTTCTACCTTGGGGGCGATGATGCCGAGGTGGCGCTCGGTCAGCTCGAGCTGCCCACGGTTGCACTTAGCGAGGCGGCGTAGGGACGGAATCGTCGCTCGCGATCGTCGCGACCAGAGCCCCGATCGGCACTGTCTGTGCCTCCCGGACATGGAGATGCTGAACGATTCCCGCGCGATGGGCCACTAGCTCGTTCTCCATCTTCATCGCTTCAACCACGCCGATGATGTCGCCCACCTCCACCCGATCGCCTTCTGCAACCACGATGCGGACCACCGTGCCTTGAACCGGGCTGATCAGCGCGTCGCCAGGTTCGGCTGCCACCGTTGCACGCCTGTGACGACGCGGGAGACGGCCGGAACGGGAGCGCCTGGCGCCATCGTTCGGGCCGCCGCGCTTGGGAAGACCGCGGACAACGGTCTGAAACCGTCGCCCATTCACCTCGATCAACAGATCGATCGATTCGGTCTCGGAATCGCCACCCCGGTCAACGCCGATTACTGGTGAGTCTCGGTCAGCTTCCACGAGGATGTCTGGATGATCCGCCAGGAACGTCGTCGACACGTCGCCCGCGACGAAGGATTGATGCTCCATCAGGCGTCGATGAAACGCGATCGTGGTCGGTGTCCCTTCGGCGACGAAGTCGGCAAGTGCGCGACGCATCCGATCGAGTGCTTCCTCACGATCCCTCCCCCAGGTCACCAGCTTGGCGATCAGCGAGTCATACTCCGGGCGAATCTGGTCACCGGCGATCACGGCGCCGTCGACGCGAATGCCGAATCCGGCAGGCTCCCGATATCGCGTGATTACACCGGGAACAGGCGCAAAACCGCGGCCGGGGTCTTCGGCGTTGATCCGGCATTCCAGCGCCCAGCCGCGCGGCGTTACATCGGCGTCGGAAAAGCTCAACGGCTTGCCGTTCGCAACACGGATCTGCTCCTTGAGGAGATCAATCCCGGTCACCATCTCGGTGATCGTGTGCTCGACCTGGATCCGGGTGTTCATCTCGAGGAAGAAGAACTCGCCAGTCGCATCGAGCAGGTACTCGACCGTGCCCGCTCCGAGGTACCCGACCGCGTGTGCCAGCTTTACCGTTGCGTTCCGCAGCTTGGACCGCAACGTTTCGTCGACCGCCGGAGACGGTGACTCTTCGACCAGCTTCTGATGTCGCCGCTGAATCGAGCAATCGCGCTCGGCGAACGCGATCACGTTTCCGTGCTCGTCACCGAACACCTGCACCTCGATGTGCCGCGGACGCTCCAGGTATCGCTCCAGATAGACGGCCGGATTGGAGAAATAGCGCTCTGCCTCGCCGCTGCTGCCAGCGAAGGCGTCCGCCATCTCGGACTCCTGTCGCGCGACCCGGAAGCCCCGTCCTCCACCGCCGCCTGATGCCTTGATCGCGACGGGATACCCATGAGCCCGGGCCCATGCAACTGCCTCATCAACATCGTTTACCGGGCCTTCTGATCCGGGCACTGGCGGGATGCCCGCATCGATCGCGACCGCGCGTGCCGTGACCTTGTCCCCCATCGTCGCGATGTGCTCGCCGGTGGGTCCGATGAACCGGAACCCCGCGTCCCGCACCGCCCTCGCGAATGCCGCGTTCTCCGCGAGGAACCCGTACCCTGGATGGATCGCGTCCGCACCGGCACGTACCGCGATCGCCAGCATTCCCTCGATATTCAGATAAGGCAGCCCCGCGCTTTCCGGCAGATGGAACGCATCGTCTGCATAGAGCACATGGCTTGCAGACTCCTCCCCCGCCCCGTAGACCGCAACCGTGGAGATCCCCATCTCACGACAGGCCCGGAAGACACGAACGGCAATCTCACCGCGATTGGCAACGAGCACGCGTTTGATATCCGTGTCGGGGTTGAATGGCACTGTTCCACTCCTGGAGTGCGGCGGACGCTGAAGCTCCGCACAGCATACGCTGCCTCACCAGACCTGAGAACGCGTGGTCAACGAGGGGCTCCTCAATGCCGGTTCCTGGCTACCGACTCAGATGTGGAGGGAGGCGATGGTTGTTTGTGACAGACGGAAAGCCAGGCAACACCCTTAGCTACTCGCCATGACCTGGGCAGGGCGCAAGGGATCACACCGCGCCACGTATCGAGAAAAACAGGTATGCTTTTCGGCGTTGTGAACGCACGCACAAGCCCAATCGATCTGGCCGGGGAGGGGAATCATGTGGAATGGGCAGAGCGTGTCGGTGGTGCTTGGCACCTATGCCGAACGAGACTCCATCCACGATGTCATCCAGGGGTACTTCGCGACCGGAGTCGTCGACGAAGTGGTTGTAGTCAATAACAATGCCGAGCCGGGAACGGAAGAGGAAGTCGCACGTACTCCCGCACGGCAAGTCTTCGAGCCCCGGCAAGGGTATGGATTTTCCTACCGGCGGGGGCTGGCCGAGGCCAACGGCGACCTGATCGTCCTGTCCGAACCAGACGGCACCTTCCTGCCACGCGACGTGATCAAGCTCCTGACCTATGGCGAAGACTGTGATGCTGTCTTCGGTACGCGCACGACACGAGAGATGATCTGGCGTGGCGCCAACATGGGGCTGTTCCTGAAGTGGGGGAACTGGGCGGTCGCAAAGCTGGTCGAAGTGCTTTTCAACACCAGCCACCTGAGCGACGTTGGCTGCACCTACCGTCTCCTGACCCGGCAAACGCTGGAGAACATCCAGGACAAGTTTTCTGTTGGAGGCAGCCATTTCGGTCCGGAGTTGATGCTGCTGATCATCACGTCCGGTGCCCGCGTCGTGGAGGTGCCAGTCAATTACCTGCCCCGGGTTGGCGAGTCATCGGTGACCGGTGATCTTGGCAAAGCCGTCAAGCTCGGGCTGCAGATGATCGTGTACGTGGTGAAGTTCCGGATTCGCACTATCGGCAAGACATCTGGCAAAGCCGCTCCCCGAACGATGGGGAGTCCGGATCCGCCAACGGACTGATTGACTGCCAGCGCATTAGGAGCAATCCGCGCCACTTCGTCCGCGTCCGGAATCGGCCATGAAGTCCGATGCCATGGCGCCACAGAAAGCGGACAGTTATGTCGCATACTCGGGGCTGAGCGACATGCGAGATGATCAGCGCCATGGCGACGCGAACAGAGCCAGCGGAAATCGCTGGATGCGCCGTTCATCCCGATTACACCCTGACAACACACGGTCCCTCGACTGGCCGTGGGAGGAACAATGGCAGACTCAAGCTCGATCGAGAAGCGCTCTTCGACACTCAAGAACACCGGACAGACAGACTTCGATTCGGTCGCCGACGCGTACGACGACAGCCTGCCGATACACGTGATGGATCATTATTTGGCGAAGCGAGTCGCATTCATCCGTCAGCACGTGCCGCCCGGCAGGACTCTTGATGTCGGCTGTGGCACCGGCGTCCTTGCAGCGAAGCTGAGCGACGAAGGATACGATGTCACGGGTGTCGATCCCTTCCGCGGGATGCTCAGTTACGTCAGGCAGCGCAAGCAGGACCTGGATGCGGTGCATGCCTTCGGCGAGCACCTGCCGTTCGCCGACAACTCGTTCGACCTGACATACTGCGTGGCCGTGATGCACCACGTGGCCGAGGAACAGGCGGTTCGCGAGACTGTCCTCGAAATGACACGGGTCACCAGGCCCGGCGGGCATGTCCTGATCTGGGATCACAATCCGAGAAACCCGTACTGGCCGATCCTGATGAAGCGGGTACCCCAGGATACCGGTGCCGAGCGCCTGATCCCGGAGCGGGAGTTCCTTTCCGGCCTTGTGGCCGGCGGCGCCAAACCCGTCGTCGTGAAGCCCCTCGGGTTCGTGCCGGATTTCACCCCGCGTCCACTGACTTCGACCGCGATCAAGGCGGAATCGGTCGTCGAGCGCATTCCGGTCCTCAACCGTTTATGCGCTCACAATGTGATTCTGGCTGTGAAGCAATAGGGTCCGCTATCGTGTAACGTAGCGGACAGGGAAAACTCCACGTCTGGAAACGCGATTCCTGACGTGAGTGGGTATGTCTCGAGCCCGTGGTCGTAGCGAATGACTTGGAACTTGCTGACAATCCGCATCGCCATCCGGCCTTCCCGCTTGCTTGTCTTCGGGATGATTGCTGTCGCGCTCCTGCTCGGGCATGTTCCCGTATCGGCGCAAGCAGTCTCCACACCACAAGCCGCGCAACAGCCGCCGAGCGATTCTTCCACCTCGCCCACTCCAGCCGTTGATCGGGGATCCACTCGACGACCCAACGCGAACGGAGATGGCGACGACGGAAGGCAAATCGGAATATCAGTCGAAGATCGCGATACCGAAGCGTATCGCTACCTGCATCTGTTGGAGGATCCACAGCGGATCCTCAAGCTCGAGCAGAGGGCGGACCTCGCTGAAGATGCCCAGCGGCTGACCAATCATGGCTTGCCCACGATCATCGTTCTCCGGGAATCCACGGAAACGCGAGACCAGTCGCGGGCCAGTGCCGACCAGCTTCGCGCTGACCGTGGAGTGGAGTCGAGCGAAGGGGCCGACGACGGGATGGTCATGTTGGTTACCATTGATCCGGATTCTCCCCGATCGGGCTCCGTTGTTCTCTCCTTCGGCAGGAACGCCCTGCCGAAAGGCGGCCTAACCGTGGAATCCGCGGATGACGTCTACGACCGGGTCATGACTCCCCGCCTCAGAAGAAACAAGCTGTACAGCGCGCTCCACGTTGGAATCCGGGAGATCATCTACCTTGAGACATACATCCCCGAAGAACAGCCACCGCTGACCAATACGGAGCGAACGGTTCGCGGAGCCGTCAACACGCTGGGTCCGTTGGCACTGGCCGGTAGCGCGGCGGGATTCGTCCTCATGGGCCGCTTGCCTGCCCAACCAGGCGCATCAAGGATCCGATGGACATCGCCGTTCGTGCGGACTGCCGTCATCGTTGGAGGAGGAGCGGTGCTTCTCTTCGTTGCGGCGGTGGTCGCCAAAAGCACGGTAGGAGTACTCTCAGCCTTCCTTCTGGCTGTTCTGGTCTGGACACAACTCCTGATCGTACGGCTATCCCGACAGCCGGCGCAATCCGGATTTCGATCGGTCTCCCTTCCTTACCGCCGCACGTTCCGGCCAGCCCGGCGTGCGGACGCCCCCCGATCCATCGTCAAGCGCTCCAGACCGCGACCGGAAAAGCCCGGACGATGAGTGCTTCCGAACGATTCCGATCCAGACGAATCAGGCGCCCGGCCCAGAAGCCCCGGCGACTCAAAGCGGGTAGTTCGGCACGGTCGCGGCCCTTCACGCATCCGGTGCGGATCTCCGGCAGGGACCGCACGAGCCTGATCCGCGCGATGCGACGGGGACCGAGCATCTCCGTGCTGCAACCCGCTCGCCCGGGCGAGACGCGTCCACATCGCTCTCCAGGCCCGAGATTTCGCATCGACGTCATTGTTCCGCTTCTGCTGTTCGTGTTCGCCGCCATTCAGAGCCTCGGCGCAATCGATGACACGTCGTTCCATCCGGACGAGTCCCGCTGGCTCAACCGTGCCCACTTCGTGAGGGATCTCGCCGAGCCTTTCGGAGCGACCTGGCAGGATTACTACACGACCAGAGGCCAGCCACCGATGGGCAGCTATCTCATGGGGATAGGGCTGCTTCTCCAAGGCCGGGATCTCGACACCAACAAGATCTGGGACTTCGCGTACGACACAAGATGGAACCGGTTCATCGGCGCCATGCCGAGTAAGGAGGACCTGGAAGCGGGGAGGCGCACGAACGCGATCGTCGGGGCGTTCGTCGTGGTCGCGGTGTACTTCATCGTCAGTCGACTCTCCAATCGGGTGAGCGGGCTCATCGCCGGACTGTTCCTGAGCCTGCACCCGCTGCACATCCACCTTGGCTCCCAGGCGCTTTCCGATCAACTCCTGGCGTTGCTTCTCGCGCTGGCGTTCCTGTGCGCTTTCCGGTTCGGGCGGGACCCGACGTGGGGCAAGGCCATCCTGCTCGGCGTGTTGCTCGGCCTCGGTGGCGCGACGAAACTGTCCCCTCTTCTCCTGAGCATACCGCTCGCCGGTCTCGGAGTCCTTCGTCTCGTATACGAGTACTGGCGGCATCGGGCATCGTTCTCGGTAACCCATGCTGTCCAGACGGCCATTATGCTAATTGTTCAGCCTCTGATCGCCTTTGCGGCGTTCGTGGTCGTGAGCCCCTATCTCTGGCCAGACCCGATTCGGCGCACGTACTACCTGTTCGAGTTCCGGCGTGTGGAGATGGTCGGACAGTCGAACAACTGGCCGAGCGTCGCCGTCGCCAATCCGGCGGCTGCCCTGAGTCGCATCGGGAAGCGGCTCAACGAGGACTTCTCGACCACGGAACATGCGCAGCGATGGTTCGGCGAGTTGATCGGTCTCGATCAGTCCGTGATCGGATTCGACCTGTTGCTCGGGGCAATTGGCGGTCTCCTGTTGATTCTGATCGTGTTTAAGCGAGGGATCTGGAGCCCGCACGCCGTCACCGCCGGATTGATGTTAAGTGAGCTGGCAGCGGTAGTGTTGGGGATGAGTTCCGATTTCTATCGATATTATCTGCCGGTCGTGCTGATCGTCGCGATCCTCGTTGGTGTATTTGCCGGGGAGGCCTGGGCCGGGGCACGAGGGCTTCTCCGATCGAGGAGCCGGCAGCCCGGGCTTCGACGCTACGTCGTCAGAAAAACCGCCACCGCGAGCGATCCCCCCTTGCACCCGGAGTCCCGGCGCCAGCTTGCGTCCTGATCCTGGATACGGGCCGGTGTGGTGGTCAGGGCGACCTGACTGGGGCGCAGGGCCATGGGACAACGGGAACCGGGTAGAATAATGCCTGCGACGCCTCGCGACAGGGCGGGTCGCTCGTTTCTACTCAATGGGTGAAGGTCGCCTTCGCATGCTGAAACCAGCACAGCCTATCCCTCTTGCTCACCGCATCTGGAGCCTCATGCTAGTTGCCGTTATCGCGGTGACATGTGCCGTGATGTGCCTTCCGCCACTGGGTCAAGAGGTATTGGCACAGTCAGCAACCGCACCAATACCAGTCCGCGCGCCCGATGATCCCTGGCTGATCCGGGACGACGCGCGGATCTTCGACCAAGACCGGATGGAACGGTTCCAGTACGACCTGCGCCGGTTGCAGGGGCTGGGCGAGAATGTCATGGTGTATACGCGCCGTGCGGACGCATCGCAAAGGGAGTCAGAAGGATTCGCGAAGAGAGTGCGTGAAGCCTGGGATCTCGAATCCGTTCCTGATGCGGACGATGGCCTGCTTCTGCTGATCACCGTGAACGACACCGCCCCGGAGAACAGCTCGTTCGTCGTGTCTGCAGGTAGCAACTTCTTCCCCCTCAACCAAATGGAGCGAGCCGACTTCGACACAGCGTATGAAATGGAGATCGAGCCGAATCTCCGGGAGCAGCGATACGATGTCGCGCTCGCTTACGGCGTGCGTCGCCTGCTCTACGCCGCCGACTACACTCCTCCCAATCCACCGGCACTAACGGGGGTCAATGCATTCGCTCATGAGTTCGCCGAAATTGGAGGTGCCGTGCTTCTCCAGGCCGCGGTGCTTGGTCTCGCGATCGTCCCCGCGCTCAAGGAGCGGCGTTTGACGACGCGCCCGTCGCGAACGACCGTATTCACCTACGCGTCGATTTTTGGACCGGCCGCGGGGCTGACCGCCTTGTTTGCGATCGTTGGCAGGAGTGGACTGGCCATGGCCATGGCCCTGCTGATCCTGGTACTGGTCGCCCTCGTCATGCTGCTCTTCCTGCCACCCGTAGTGGGGGCGGGGCAAGGGCGTCGTCGTGTGCTCGTATCATCAACGCAGGGCCGAACACCTCGTCGCATCCTCAACCGTCTTCACCAGCGAAGAGGCCATTATGCCCCTCAACCCTAGCCTGTCCCAGATACGACGATCCCGACACCGGGTGCATCACCGTGCCATCAGCCTGGTTGGCAGGCGCCGTTCCGGCCGCGCCGGAGATCGGTTCGTCCGGGCGTTCCCGGATATCGTGCTCGGTCTCCTGGTCTTTCTCGTGTCGCTCAACATCAACCTTGGGGCGGTTCCGACCCAGGGCTTTCATCCGGACGAGACGCGATGGCTCAACCGGTCGCACTACATCCGGGATGTCCTGGATCCCTTCGGCCCCGCCTGGCAGGATTACTACCTGACCCGGGGTCAGCCACCGATGGGCAGCTACCTGATGGGATTCGGCCAGTTGGTGCAGGGCAAGACGCTTTACCCAAACCTTGTCTGGGATTTCTTTTTTGACTCGAATGACCCAGTCTTCGCGAGTGATGACCGCAACGAGCGCTGGAATCAGGTCTCGGGCGCGATGCCCTCGCGGGAGAATCTGCTTGCGGGGCGGCGAACCAACGCGTTCACCGGTGCCCTGGCGGTTCTGGTCGCGTACATCGTAGGGCGGCTTCTCACCAACCGGGTCGGTGGGGTCATCGGCGCCCTGGTGCTCTCGATCCACCCGTTGCACGTCCTGATCGCCAGCCAGGCCCTGTCGGATCAGTTGCTGATCCTGTTGCTGGGGCTCTCGTGCATCGCTGGCTACCAGGTTATGAAGCGCCCATCCTGGGGCAAGGCGCTGCTCCTTGGCGTGTTGCTGGGTCTCGGCGGAGCGACCAAGCTGACCCCGATGCTGCTCAGCCTACCGGTTGCCATGATGGGAGCCTTTTTCGTCGTCAGAAGCAGATTATGGAAGCAAAGCCCGGAATCCAGCGAGAAGGACTGGAACCTCGGGACGAAGCTCGTGGTGCAACCGGCTTTGGCCTTCGCCACGTTCGTGCTCGTCTACCCATACCTTTGGGTCGATCCCATCGGCCGGACTTACAACCTGTTCAAGTTCCGCGTCGACGAAATGGCGAGCCAGGCCCGGCTCTTCGATCACGCGGGAGTTGCGAATGTTGGGGTCGGCCTTGGTCGAACGGGCGACCGTCTCGCGGTGAAGCACCAGGCCGCTTCCGAAGTCTTCGGGTGGATCAACGATCGGCTTGGCACGTCGCTCTCCCTTGCCGGGCTCGATCTCATGCTGGGCTTCGCCGGGCTCTTGCTGTTTATCTTGCTGGTCGTCCGCAAAGGGCTGCGTGCCCCGGAGACCATGATCGCCGCGTTGCTGCTCGCGGAGACGGCGACGATCATCTACGGCTTGCGCTCCGATCTCTACCGGTATTTCCTGCCACTCGTCTTCGTGCAGTCGATCTGCATTTCCGTGTTGGCGGGTGTATTGTGGGCGACTATATTCGCGCCGCGGCTTCGCACTATGGCAGAACGAACATCATTCGACCGGTTCCTGCTCCGCCCTGATGCCGGTCGAGTCGGTATCGAGGAACCAGATGTCCAGCCTATGCCCCCTGAATTGGCGCCGAGACCCGCACGACCGCGGCAGCACAGGCCCACCTTCACGTCGTCACACGCGGACTGATGCCTTTCTCTACGTGATCGCCTGTGGTTCAACAGCACGTAAAACGGCCCGGATCGAGTGTGCGCGATCCGGGCCGTTTTCTTTGTCGTTGCTGACCGCTATCTCTGCCGGTACCAGGCGTCGACAGTTCGATAGTCGAATGGCTCTCCGTTCGAGAACGTGACATTCGCCTCGGTGAACGACGTGCGTCCTTCATCTTCCGGGTCATAGATGCGGTTGGGGAAGTTCAGGAGCGTTGCCGGCCGCTCGCTGGTGACGACGAATCCGTGGAGCGTGCGCGGCGGGATGGTCACCATCAGCGGCGCCGGTCCATCCTCGGCCGCGGCAAGCTCCACCAGCATCAACGCTCCCCGGGATGGCGAGTCCTCACGCGGGTCGGCGATCGCGACAACGATCCTGCCAGATACGCAATAGAAGCGATCGGTCTGGTGCTGATGAACATGCCACTTGTCGATGTCGCGAGCGACACCCGGCTGCGTCATCGACGTGTACACCTGCGCGAACGGCATGTCCTCACCGTAGACGTCGGTCCAGTCGGCGCGGAGCAGCTCGGTGAGCGTCCCTCGCGGGTCCCGATGGGTCGTCAGGTCACGGACGGCCACGTCATGGATTGCCGACAAGCCACCGCCCGACGTTACGAGCGCGCTCGCAACGGCCTCTTTCATCTCGGAAGAGAGCGATGTTCCGGTTGGGATGCTGTCTGCCATCTGCGTTTCTGTACCCCCGATGTCTCGTTAGGAAGCCTGGCCGGCTGCCGCCAATCGCCATCCATATTGCTGCTGATAATACCGTTCGAATTCCGCCGAGCCGTCACGAATCGCCTTCCACCACTCCGGATTCTGGACATACCAGTCGATCGTGTCATGGAGGGATTGCGTGTAGAACGACCTCGATGGCTCCCAGCCAAGCTCTTCCTGGATCTTCGACGTATCCACGGCGTAGCGGCGGTCATGACCGGGGCGATCCGGCACGAAGGTCAGGAGCGACTCATCCTTGCCGAGATACCGCACCAGCTCGCGAACGACATCAATGTTCGCCGTCTCGTTCCCAGCGCCGATGTTGTAGATCTCGCCGCTGCGGCCCCGCCGTAGCACCCGGTCGATCCCTGCCGCATGGTCCTCGGCATGGAGCCAGTCGCGGATTTGCATGCCATCACCGTAGACCGGCAGCGGCTCGTTCCGAAGCGCGTTGGTAATGAACAGGGGAATCAGCTTCTCGGGATATTGTCGTGGCCCGATCGTGTTGCTGCCGCGGGTGATCACCACATCCGTGCCGTAGGACACGAAGAACGAGCGGCAGAACAGCTCTCCCCCGGCTTTCGCCGCCGAGTATGGCGAGCGCGGGTTGACCGCATCGGACTCGAACGAGTGCTTGCCTGGAGGAATGTCTCCATACACCTCGTCCGTGCTGACCTGGAGCATCCGCTTGCCGTGTCGCCGTACCGCGTCCAGCAGGACGTACACCCCGTGAACATTCGCCCGCAGGAACACGCCAGGGTCCAGGAGGGACCGGTCGACATGCGTCTCGGCCGCAAAGTTGACGACGGCGTCGTGTCGCTCAACCAGCTCATCGGCCAGCGCGGCGTCCGCGATGTCTCCCTGGACGAACGTGTGCCGTCCATACGCTTCCAACCCCAGGAGGTTGGCCGGATTTCCCGCGTACGTTAGCGCATCGAGCGTCGTCACCTCGTCATCCGGATACTGGTCGAGAACCAAACGCACGAATGTTGAGCCTATGAACCCGGCTCCGCCTGTCACCAGAATCTTCATACGTGTCTCCTGACGCTGGACTACGATTTCGCGACGCGCGGATTAGGCGTCACCCATATCCTTCACCAACCGGGGAATGTACGCCTGCAGCGATGCTCTCCAGTCCGGCAATCGCACGCCCAGCTCCGCCGCGCGATGATTCTCGAGAGCGCTGTTGGCCGGACGCTTCGCCGGCAGGGGATAGGCCGCCAGAAACTCCTCGGTCGAGATTGGCGAAATGAGATCGGGATCCTTGCCGGCCGCGATCATGATCGCGCGCGCGAATTCATACCGGCTGACCGCTCCCTCATTTGTCAGGTGGAAGATGCCGGAAGGCCGCTGCGCCGCCAGGGCGATCAACCCTGCGCCGAGATCTCCGGCGAATGTCGGGCAGCTGGTCTCGTCGTCGACGACGGACATCTTGCCACGTGACGCCACGACACCGAGCACAGTCCGTGGGAAGTGCTTTCCGGTGCCGCCATAAACCCACGCCGTTCGAGCCACGGCGAACGATGGATCGGTCTCCAGCACGGCCCGCTCACCAGCCAGCTTGCTCGATCCGTAGACCGAGACCGGATCGGGCTCCGACCGTTCGGAGTAGGGAGATCCCTTCGTTCCTGAAAACACGAAGTCGGTTCCGACCGCCAGCACGTACGCGCCGGTGCGTTTCGCCGCCTCCGCGATCGCGCGGGCGCCGCGGTGGTTGACGGCATCCGCCCGTTCCGGATCACGCTCGCATCCGTCGACGTCGGTATAGGCCGCACCGTGGATAACGACTGAGGGCTTGACCACGTCGAAGACATCATCGACCGCGCTGGAGTCGGCAATATCGACGACGTAATCGACACCCTCGGTTGCACGGCTTCCGATTCCGACGAACGCCGCACCATCCTCGGCCAACTGCTGACGGAGGTAGGTACCGAGCTGCCCACCGGCGCCGGTGATCAGAAACGGGCCGTCTACCGGCACCGCCATCATGTGGCCCCCGCCGTTCCTGGCATCAGGAGATGCCGACATGCGCATGGTCGCCGAGCATCAACCGAATCGCCACTGGCTTCAGCGATGTTCGCTCGATCACGACTTCCTTGCCAACCAGCGAATCCGAAATCCTGGTCTGAATATCCCGGATCACGCTGTCATTCATGACAATCGAGTGTTCGATCTCGCACGACCGGATCAGGCATCGTTCGCCGATTGCCGTGAACGGTCCAATGTAGGCGTGTTCGACCCGCGTACCTGCACCGATGATTGCCGGCCCTCGGACGGTGCTTCCCGTGATGACCGCTCCCGCCTCGATTACCACATCGCCCACGATACTCGAATCTGGATCGACCGTTCCCCGCACGTCTCGGGAAATGCCGCCGAGCACGACCCGGTTGGCTTCGAGCATGTCGTCTTTCTTGCCCGTATCGATCCATTCGTCCTCGATGATGGAGGCTTCAACGACCAGGCCCGCGTCAAGCAGGCCCTGGATCGCATCTGTAATCTCCAGCTCGCCGCGGCCGGAAGGCTGAAGGCTAGGAGTGATGTCGTGGATCTGCGGACCGAAGAAGTAGACGCCCACGATCGCGAGGTTCGAGATCTTCTCCTTTGGCTTCTCGACAAGCCTGGTTACGTGACCTTCATCGTTGAGTACGGCCACGCCCAGCGCGGAGACATCGTCGACCCGCTTGAGCAGGATCTGGGCTGCCGCGTCGCCTTCAGCGAACCGGCGCACATGCCCTTCGATCCCTTGCTCCAGAAAGTTGTCCGCGAGATACATGCAGAATGGAGAGTCTCCCAGGTAGTCACGGGCGATGATCACGCCGTGCGCCAGACCGCGTGGGGCATCCTGCTGCAGGTAGGTGACCTTCGCCCCGAATGCGGATCCATCACCGACGGCGGCCATCACCTGAGGACCAGTGTCCCCGATCACAATGCCGATCTCGGTGATGCCCGCGCTCACCAGCTGTTCTAGTGCGTAGAAGAGGACCGGCTTGTTCGCGACCGGAACGAGCTGCTTGGCCCCCGTTGCCGTCAACGGCCGCAACCGCGATCCCTTGCCCCCGGCTAGAACCAGCCCCTTGAGTGTGCGCCGTGTGGGTTGCTCACTGGGCGTCAATCCCGGTTCAGCATTCTTGTCGAGCGTCGCCTGCGTCATCTCAGCATCCCTTACCCTTCGTCCGGTACCGCACTCGTTTCACCGCCGAATGACCGTCAGCCGCCGGTAGGCGCCAGGACGGCCTTGTTGGCTGTGACCTTCGCGCCCGCGGCCGGCCCATACAGGCGGTCAACGTAATCGATCAGCATTCGCCGCGAGCTGAAGGCGGGCGCAATTGTCCGGATCGCCTCCTTTGCCAGGGCGATCCACGCGTGTGGCAACCCATCCGCCGAGCGGTTGTAATACAGCGGTACGATTTCGCGCTCCAGGATATCGTAGAAGACATTGGCCTCCTCGACATCCTTGTCGCTGCCCTCCTTCGTCGATGGCTGGATGCCCCACCCATTGGCGTTGCCTTCCTCCCAGCCTTCGATCCACCACCCATCGAGAATGCTGCAGTTCGGAACGCCATTGGCGCCCGCTTTCATGCCGCTCGTACCGCTCGCTTCCAGGGGATAGATGGGATTGTTGAGCCAGACGTCAACCCCGGCGACGAGAAGACTCGCCAGTCCCATCTCGTAATCCTCGGCGAACGCAACCCGGCCCCCGAGCCGAGGATCCCTCGCCTTGGTATACACCTCCTGGATCAGACGCTTGCCCCCTTCATCGGCGGGATGGGCCTTTCCGGCGAACACAAGCTGCACCGGATGATCCGGGTTGTTGAGAATGCGAGCGAGCCTGTCCATGTCATTGAAGATCAGCGTGGCCCGCTTGTACGTGGCGAATCGACGGGCAAAGCCGAGTGTCATGACATTCGCGTTCTGAAACGGACCGGAGCTGAGCACTTGCCAGGCATCGAACTGCCCTTCCGCGTAGCGACGACGCGCTCGCTCGTCCATCTCGTCGATCAGCTCCTGTTTGGCGGTGAGGTGCGCGGTCCAGAACTCGTCGTCAGGAATGTTCAGCACCGTCTCCCAGACCTGCGGATTCTCCTGCCGCTCGCGCCAGTTACGGGGCAGGTATCGCTCGTAGAGGTTCCGCATCACCGGAGATATCCACGTCCGCAGGTGAACGCCGTTGGTGATCGATATGATCGGCGTCTTCTCGGCCGGGAGATCGGGCCAGAGATCCGCCCACATGTCCCGCGACACCTCACCGTGCTTCTCACTGACACCGTTGACATGGCCCGCCAGGCGAAGCGACAAGGCCGTGAAGTTGAAGCCTTGATGCGCCGCACCATGAGTGCCAAGTGCCAGAAAATTCGCCCGGTCCAGCCCCAACGAGGGCCAGTAATTGCTGAAGTACCGGTCCATCATCTCGGGTGGGAAGATGTCGTGACCGGCCGGAACCGGGGTATGCGTGGTGAAGATGGTCGAGGCGCGGACGCGTTCAGCCGCCTTGGCGAAATCGTCACCGGAGGCGACGTGCTCCCGAACGCGTTCGAGCAGAAGAAGCGCGGCATGACCCTCGTTGGCATGCCAGTAAGCCGGATCGATGCCGAGCGCGCGGAGCAGCCGGACGCCACCGATGCCGAGCACGATCTCCTGCCGTAGCCGGTGCTCGGTATCTCCTCCGTACAGGCGCGACGAGAGCTCCCGTGTCCATTCCGGGTTGCCTTCTACGTCCGAATCAAGGAGATAGATCGGCACCCGCCCGACCTGGACCTGCCACACTGCAAGCCGCAGGGGACCACTGCCGTCTTCGAGATCGACTTCGATCAGGACTGGACGCCCAGCATCGTCGAAGACCTGCGTCGTTGGCTCGGCGTGCGGGTCGAGTTTAGCGGCGACATCATGCTGCCATCCGGAGGAGTCGATCCGCTGGCGAAGATACCCCTGCCGGTACAGGAGCGATATTCCCACCAATGGCAAGCCCATGTCACTGGCTTCCTTGGTGTGGTCACCCGCAAGCACCCCGAGACCGCCGGAATAGATCGGAAGTGCCCGGTGAAGCCCGAACTCGGCCGAGAAGTAGGCAAGCGTCTTGCCGACGAGGTCCGGGCGGTTCTTCGCCAACCATGTCTCGCCTGCGCTCTGGTTGATCATGGCATCGAAGGCTGCGACAACCTTGTCGTAGTCGGCAAGGAACGCGTCGTTCTCGGCCGCCCGTTCGAGCCTTTCCCACTCAATCCGGTGCAGGAACAGGACGGGGTTCTGCTCGACGACCTGCCATAACACCGGATGGAGCTCAGCAAAAAGCTGGCGTGCCGGTTTGCTCCAGGTCCACCACAGGTTGTAAGCGAGATCGTTGAGCCGCGCGATTCGCTCGGGCAGCTCTACCTTCTCGACGGCGGCGGTCGGTGTCATCGAATGGTCGTCTCCCCAATCAGCGGTAATATGAGCCCTCTGCACGGGCACTTTTCCTGTTTTGATCGATCTCTGGACCTACACAGCCAGAAGGACGGAAGTCGCGGCGACATCGCCCGCTCGAATGCCAAGCCAGGCAGCGTGGACACACTTTCAGCGCATGCCCCAGAGCAACACCGCGACGACACGCGTCACACCTCGTGTCATGTCCCGGTGAACACCTCTCCCGGCGTGCCGGGCAACGCTCGACGCTTTGCCGGGCCGTCACAGATGC
Source organism: uncultured Thermomicrobiales bacterium (assembly GCA_902806355.1). The sequence goes on from CADCWI010000056.1 coordinate 17,809, forward strand.
CGGGCGCCGCCGTAGTATCCACCATCCCTTTCGGCGCCCGCAATCACCATCCGGATCATGTGCGACTATACATGCTCGTGCCGACAGGCGTGATGGTTCGAGAAGGTGGGATGCGGAGCAGCCATGTATTCCGACGCCTGGGCGAGCAAACGGCAAGCCACGTGCGGTCGCGCTTTCAATGGACAATCATAATTGGGCCACGATGCGAACACAGACGCCCCGGATGAGCAGGAGACCAGGCACAAGCCGTCCGGACGCCCAGGCAGGGGTAGACGCCTGGAGCGAAGGAGAGTCACCACCGCGCCCTGAGCAGCGCTCGCTGCAGTCGACCGCGCGAGCGCCGGGGACGCGCGCCCGGAGATGGCTCGCCGGTCCCGGGCTGCCCTGCATCATCATGGTGCTCGTCGCACTCTCGTTCGCGTTGGTCTATCCGCTCCTCCCCTATCACGACCGATTGACCGATCAGGGCAAGATCGTCTCCTATCATCCCCTTGCCTTTGTCGGCTTCGTTGGGGGCATCGGTATCTTCGCGGCATCGTACGCCCGGATGCTGAGCATTGCCCGGGCGACGTCACTCAGCCACTTTCGATGGCCGATCACCCTGACGACAACCGCTCTTCTCCTCGCCTTTACGATGATGTACCCAACCAACGCGATCGACGTCTTCATCTATGCCGCGCGATCGCACCTGCTCACCACGTACATCGAAAATCCGAATCGCGTGATGCCGCTGGACTTCTGGGACATCGATCCGTTCGTCCGCTTCTCTTCCAAACAATGGGCCGACAACGTCTCACCGTACGGACCGCTATGGAACCTGATCGCCGCCCCTGTTACCGCCTTCGACGGTGACCGTATCCTCGCGGCGGTACTCGGCTTCAAGCTGATCAACATCGTGGCGCTGGTCGCGATCGGTGGCTTCATCTACCACACCATGCTGGTTCGCGCACCCCATCGTGCGCTTGCGGCCGCATTGCTCTGGACGTGGAACCCATTGGTGCTGTGGGAAGGTGTAGGCAACGCGCACAATGATGTGATCATGATGCTGCCGATCGCGGCGGCACTGTGGGCCTGGGAGTCGGGTCGTACCCGTTGGGTGCTGCCCCTGATCGTGACGTCGATTCTGATCAAGTACGTCGCGATCGTGATCGCTCCGGTCGTTCTCGTTGCCTGCCTGCGACGGGAAACGACCGCCCGGGGTCGCGTGCAGCTGCTCGGCATTGCGCTGATCTGGACGTCGCTGCTCGCGCTCATCAGCCTGTACCCGTTTTTCGATGTCGGGGCACTATGGTTGAGCATCCAGGACCAGGGCGCACGATTCTCGGGCTCGATTGGCTACCTGATCGTCCGGGGAGGCAGGCGACTCGGCGGCGGGGAACAGCTAACCGATGTGGTCCAGGAACTAGGCTTTGTGCTCGCCACGGGCGCGATGGTCATCGGCGCCATCGCCTGCTGGGTCGATCCACGCCGCCTGCCCCATGCGACGCTGGCGATCATGACCGTCTTCCTGCTCTTTGGCACGATGACCTTCCGCCCTTGGTATGTGATTTGGATCGTCGCGCTCGCGGCGTTCACGGTCTCCCGTGGCGCGTGCGTCCGGTCGGTCGTCTGGTCACTCACGGCGTTGCTGGGTTATGGGCACTACGTTTGGGTGCGGCGGATCTGGCCGGTCGAGCAGCTCGACTGGTTGTGGTTCGAGGTAGCCGGGGTCCTGATCACCCTTGGCCCGATAGTAGTCTTGAGTCTCGGAGCGATCTGGAGGTGGTGTCGCCACCGAATATCGTAAGCCAACGGGACTTGGCCAAAATCGATGGTCCGAAAGGCCAATCGGTCGATTACGCCTCGCCCAGATACGCCTTCCGGACCATCTCGTTGCTCATCAATGCCTTGGCGTCGTCCGCCAGCAGGATCGTTCCCGTCTGCATCACGTAGCCGCGCTGGGCAATCGCCAGGGCCATTAGCGCATTCTGCTCCACGAGCAGCACCGTTGTGCCCTGCGCGTTGATGTCCTGGACGATCGAAAAGATCTGCTCAACGAGGATAGGCGCCAGTCCCATCGATGGCTCGTCGAGAAGGAGCAGCATCGGCTGCGCCATGAGCGCCCTTCCGATCGCCAGCATCTGCTGCTCGCCACCGGAGAGCGTTCCGGCCTTCTGGCCGATGCGCTCCTTGAGTCGTGGGAAGAGATCGAACACCCGGTTGAGATCGTTCTGATCGACCCGCTTGTTGACGAACGCGCCCATGTGCAGGTTCTCGAGGACGGACATCCGCGGGAATACCCGCCGCCCTTCGGGAGACTGCGCCACCTTAAGCTCCGATACTTTGTGCGCGGGCATGCCGCTGATTCGCGACCCGCGCAGCAGGACCTCGCCGGTCCGGGGCGAAAGCAGGCCCGAAATCGTCTTCAGCGTCGTGCTCTTACCTGCGCCATTGGACCCGATCAGCGTGACGATCTCCCCCTCGCCCACGGTGACGGATATGCCCTTCAGCGCATGGATATGCCCATAGTACGTGTGAACGTCCCTGAGCTCGAGCATGTTTGCGGTTTGCATCCGTTGATCTTTCACCTGGAACGTGGGTCTCCGTTCGATGGCCGGATACCATCCGAGGAATGGGATGTAGTCGGAATCGTAACGGACGTCTCCGCGCTGTCTGCGTGTTCCCGCCTCGCTTCGAAGTTGGCCGCGAGTTCCGCTGCGCCTTTCCCGAGATATGCCTCGATCACCTCGGGGGTTGCTCGAACCTCCGCTGGCGAGCCGTCGGCAATCTTCACCCCGTGATCGAGCACGGCCACCTGGTCGGAGATACCCATCACGACCTTCATGTCATGCTCGATCAGGAGTATGGTCAGGTCGAGATCGTGACGCATCCGGTCGATGAACTTCGTCATCGCGCCAGTCTCCTGCGGATTCATCCCGGCGGTCGGCTCGTCGAGCAACAAGAGCCGCGGCCTGCTGGCGAGCGCTCTCGCGACCTCGAGCCGGCGCTGGTCACCATACGACAGGTTCTTGGCGGTCGCCTGGGCCTGGCGGCTCAATCCCACGTAATCGAGCAGGGAATACGCACTCTCGCGTGCCTCCCGCTCCTCGTTCTGCACACTGGATGTCCGAAGGATCGCGCCCAGAGCACCGGTCTTCATCCGGCTGTGCATCCCGATGAGAACGTTCTCGATCACGGTCATGTTCGCAAACAGCCGGATGTTCTGGAACGTCCGCGCGATCCCGAGTGATGTGACCTGATCCGGCCGAAGCGATGAACCCCCGAATCCCTTGCCGCCGAAGATCGGCCGGCCGTCGAACGAGATCGTGCCGTCGGTTGGGCGGTATATCCCGGCGATCATGTTGAAGAAGGTGGTCTTGCCGGCACCGTTGGGACCAATAACGCTCGTGATGCTGCCGCGCCCGATCGACATGTTGACCGAATCGACCGCCACGAGGCCGCCGAAACGCTTGGTCACTCCCGCCGCTTCCAGGATCGCTTCCCGAGCCGTCGAATCCGATGAAGCAGTCGCGTTTGGTATCGCCTGTGCAGTCATGGTTAGGCTCGCTCTCCCACTAGCTGACCTTCACCGTGGCGAACCTCATACAACTCGTCGCCGTCGTCCGCGGACGGGCCGTCACTATCGTCCCCGGACATTTCTGCCGCTCGTCGCTGGGACGGAAACAGTCCGCCCGGACGGAGGATCATGATCAGCACCAGCGCCAGCCCGAAGATCAGGAACCGGTCGGAGGTGACGCTGTGCTTCACCATCGCGTCACCCAGCCAGGCAATCGGTTCCCAGGTGATCCGCTCACCCAGCCAGTGCAAGGGGGTGTTCAGGGCGTCGGCGAGGATCCGGTCGAAGCTACCGATGATCAGGGCGCCGATGATCACGCCGTAGATGTTGCCGATGCCGCCTAGGATCACCATCGCCAGGATGATGATCGAGACCGAGAACTGGAACTGGTCCGGATAGACGACGCGGACGTAACCGGCGTAGACCGATCCGGCAAAGCCGGAAAACGACGCGCCAAGGGCGAATGCCCAGAGCTTGGTCTGGACGGTATTGATGCCCATGCTGGCGGCCGCGATCTCGTCTTCCCGGATCGCCTGCCAGGCCCGGCCGAGCCGGGAATCATAGAGCCGGGTAATCATGAACAGCGAGATCAGGCCGACGACCAGGATCAGCCAGAACCAGTTCCACTGATCGGTGGTCGCGAATGAGATCTCCCGGCCGCCCGGCAGCGGGATGGAGGGGGGCTTGGCGATCTGGCCGATTCCCTGTGGGCCACGGGTGATCGAGGTGGCATTCCTAAAGAAATCAGGCACGATCTCGCCAAAGCCAAGCGTCACGATCGCAAGGTAATCTCCCCGCAAACGCAACGTCGGCGCCCCAAGGATGACACCGAATATGGCTGCGATGATCCACGAGATTGCCATCGCAGGCCAGAAACTCTGGAGGAACTCCGGGATCCAACCGTTGATCACGAACCATGAACTCGGGCTCGTCATGAACGCGTTCGCGTACGCCCCGATGACGAAGAACGCGACGTACCCGAGATCGAGAAGTCCCGCGTAGCCAACAACGATATTCAGTCCCACCGCCAGGATCACGAAGACGAAGATCGGAATCCAGGACCCCAGCAGGTCGAGACCAAGCAGGGAATCGATCAGGGGATAGAGCGCTACCACCGCGGCGCCGATCAGGACCTTGTTGAGACGGCTCCGCTCTTCGCTTCTCCGATCAGTGAACCATTGTTGTGCGCGTGACGCATGCGTGGCCGCCATTGTGAAACTCCTCCCGGTCCGTCGTCAGACCTTGTCCGGCGTCGCCTGCCCCAGAAGACCGGACGGTCGAAAGACCAGGACCAGGATGAGGATGCCGAAGATCAGGGAGTTGGTCCATTGACTGCCCCAGCCCCCAATGTAGCTTCCCATAAAACCATCGCTGAAGGACCAGATGATTCCGATCAGGAACCCGCCGACAACCGCCCCAGCGAGATTTCCGATGCCGCCAAGGACCGCCGCCGTGAATGCATAGAGACCGTACTGGAATCCCATTTGGAATCGTCCCGAGTTGTTGTAATAGAGCGCGACCATGCCCGCAGCCCCGGCGAGTGCACCACCGAGAACGAACGCGATTCCGATCGTACGGTTGATGTCGATGCCCATCAGGGCGGCGGCATCCCGGTCCTGAGCTGTTGCCCGCATCGCCGTCCCGATTCTGGTGCGGTAGACGAACCAGGACAGCAGCAGCAGCAGAGGGATGGTCACACCGATCACGAACAGGTCGAGCAGGCGTAGCCGCAGGGTCGAATCAGCGAACCAGTCCCGTAAGATCGGCCATTCCTGGAGGACGTTGTAGGTCCGATATTCGCGCGGAATCAGGGACGGTGCCGTAAACGGGTTGGACCCTCTCCAGTAGATGGCGATGTTCTGCAGGATGAAGCTCATGCCGATTGCGGCGATCAGTGGCGCAAGCCTTGGCGCTGATCGCAGCCGTCGATAGGCGAGGCGATCGATACCCGCATTGAGCAACGCCGAGAAGACCATCGCCAGGAGCAGCGATAGCGCAAGCATGGAGACGATCAGGACGCCGGACGACTCGTCCGTCACCCCGGTCGCCAGTACGACCGTCGCCGCGAAAAAGGCGCCCATCATGAAGACTTCACCATGGGCAAAATTTATCAGCTCGATAATCCCGTAGACCAGCGTATACCCAAGCGCGATCAGCGCGATCAGCGATCCACTCGCCAGTCCGATGATCAAGTATTGAAAGAATTGCGTCCACTCGAAATCCACGGGCACGTTCCTGGTCACGGTTCTGGAAGCCGCAGCGGGCTTCAGCCACTTGTCGATGAGTACGTGAACGTGAACCGGGCCGAGTGAAGTACTCGGCCCGGTTCACGTCGCTCTCCAGTTACTCGGGGAGTCCGATGACCTCCTGGAACGTGATGGTCGTTCCTTCGACGACGTTCAGGGAGATGGTGTCCGCAGTCGTGTCACCCGTCTCCGTGAAGCTCCAGGTTCCGATCAGGCCCCGGAAGTCCGCTGTATTGAACATCGTTTCGAGAACCGCGCCACGATCCTTGGCCTTGACCTGATCGAGCGCCTGCAACACCACGACCGCACACTCGAAGGAGTACACCGCGTAGGCATCCGGGTCGCGGCCGAGTCGCTCGACCATGCCGTTGTAGTACTCGGCGCCGACGCCTTCCAGCTCATTGGCCGGGAGACCGCCGAAGGTCAGGTACATGCCGTCGGCCGCATCACCGGCGCCTTCGATGAAGGCTTGGTTGATGAGGCCGTCCGGACCCATGATCGCGGTGTCTTCGGCTGGCAGCAGATCGCGAAGGTCCTGCAGCAGCTTGGCGGCATTGAGGTTGACGATTGCACTGATGTAGACCAGTGCCGGGGCCGCGTTCGCGACATTGTTCGCCAGCGCCTGGTACTCGGGAGCATCCGCTTCGAAGCCATCGAACCCGACGACCTCACCACCAAGGGATTCGAACGTTGCCTGGAACACGTTAGCGAGACCAAGACCATATGTCTGGTTGTCGTGGAGGATATAGACGGTCTGTGCGCCGAGATTGCTGAAGGCGAAGTTGGCCGATGCACCACCCTGGAGGTCATCCGCTGGCACGACTCGCATGTAGTTGCGGGTGCCCGAAGGATAGAGGTTGTCCGGATACCCCGGCGGGTTGGCCTCGCTTTCCTTCGTCAGCTGGACGGCGGTGTTGGCCGGGGAGATCTGGGCCATGCCTGCTTCGTTGGTAATTGGAATCGATGCTTCAGCGGCACCGGAGTTGTACGTCGCGATATACGCGACAGCATCCTGGTCGCTAACGACCCGGGCCGCGTTGTTGGCCTCGGTCGCGGCGTCCCACGCCCCATTGTTCGCGGCGATGCCGTCATCCAGCGCTTCGTAGTTGATCGCGAACCCGCCGGCCGCTCCGCCCCAGATCTCGAGCGCGAAGCGAATGGCCTCTGCCGAGTCACCACCGAGCTGCTCGCTCGCGCCGGTCATTGGCCAGGACGAATACAGGTTGATCGTTCCGGCGCTCGTGTCGGTCGTGTGCTCGACCCCGGCGACACCGAGATTCTCGGGCGTCAGGCCGCCGCCCGCGGCCGGCGAGCCAACCGGCGACGCGCCTGGGCTGGCGTCCGGCGAAGCACCCGGACTGGCGTCCTGTGCGGCTGCACCGGCGGTGGCGAGAGCGGCACCGGCGGCCAGCGTCGAGACGCCGAGCGCCGCCGCCCGGACCATGAACGTTCGTCGATCGATCGCACCATCGCGAACCTGATCGATCAATCCTTGGAGTCGTGGATCTGCCATTCGTCGACCTCTCCCAAAACCCGACCGGTCCCCCGATCGGCGATGATGCCTCGTGAGCAGAGACCTTCCCCGCCCATGACCGTGTTGTCGACCGACAGCGGGTTTCAAAGACGAGCACCCAAGCATGCCAGGGCGTGCGCTTGCCTTTTGTCGGACCGTATGCCAATCCGCGAGAGCACCAACTGCAATCTCGCAACGAAACTTGCCGTTGTTTCGCCTGTTCCTCTCAAACGGGTACTAACGGATGACAATAACCGTTTGCGAGTTGACGTGTCAACCGACTGGGATCGACCACTGCTTGCCACTTGTGCCGTTGGCACAACTCCAAAGCGTGACGGCCGCGACACAGATATTCACTGGCTCTTCACCGTGATGCGTTACGCCGGTTGATACTGGCCACTGATCGACAGAGAATCCTTTGTCACGGTTGATTTTATGTTGATCTCGGGGGCGATAATGGTTCGGTGCTGTCCCACAGCACGTGGGACTCGCGCTGGCCCAATACTGGCAATAGCGGACATGGCATCATGCGGAGCACCAATGGGCCGTTGCTGCTGGAACTTCTTCTGAGAGCTACATGCGGCCGTCGACCCGTGCTCCGGGATGGTTTCAAGCCCGTAGCAGCACTCCCGATCGCCACAATTTCGTCAACGAGCCAACTCGGTGTCGAATTCCTGCGATTCGCCTCCATGACACGTCTGTAGTTTGGAAGAGAGTTTTTTCGTGAGCGAACACTTTTCCCTGCTTCCGGATTTCGACCCGGAAGACGATCCCTCCAGCAAGATCGCCACAGACAAGCGGGCGCTTGAAGGCGTCCGCCAATCCCTCCTCGACGCCGGGTACTACGCCTATGGCACGATTGACGATCAGAACCGTTGGAGCATCGCTGTCGATGACGAGATGGGGCGGGTCGATGTCCGCATTGGCGATGACGGGTACGATGTCGTGCTCTGGGCGTCGTCACCGGGACTCTACGCCGATGAAGAGAGTCCATGGCGGCAGCAGTCCCGGGCACGTCTTGCTCGGATGATGCTGCCGAACATCGCCCGGGGATATCTGGACACTCACCAGGTGGCGTCCTGGGATGAAGTCGACCAGGGAGTCGCCATCACCGAGCAGTACCAGCTGCCATTCAATCGCGCCGCCGACATCGGCCAGTTCGTCCGCGAGCACCTTCCCCGGCTGGAACAGGTTTTGACGCTGATCGAACGTCAGCTCGGCTAACGGACTTGACGTTGAGTCTCAGGATTGCGCCGGATTCGTCGGTGGGAACTCGAACCGTGGTGACAGGTGGCTTAGCACGACGGTCTCCGGAGTGATGGCCCAGACACCATTCAGCTCGCCCGCGATCGCAGAGACAAGGCGCCCGATATCCGCGGCGGCCGTATCATGCATCGCTTCCGCGACGATCACGACCTCCGTCGTCGTGTCCCGGACCGCTGACAGGCCGCTCTGCCGATTCGTCCATCGCCGGGCATGCGCCCGCCCGGCGGCATCGGCGAAGATGACCTCATGAGGAGCGGGATGCTCAGTCTCACCGGAAAACGTCACATAGCTTTCGGCCCCGGACGCATAGCGAACCTCCAGAAAATCCGCGACTTGAGACACATCCCAGATGGCCACCGGGATCGCGAACGCGAGCGACATCGCATTGCAGAGATCGATCAGGGGATGGATCCGGGGAAGTTCCCCTTCTTTCCTGAAGCGTCGCAGGAGGGATTCGGACGCGCAGCGGTACTGTGTGGGCTTGAGCCCCATCCTCGAGAAGGCGCGGCGCCAGGCCTGGATTTCAGGAAGCTCCGCCTCCGAGGCCGTGGCGAGCCGCTCCCTTGCGATCTCGCTGAACGGCGAAATGCGGGAATCCACGGTGACATCCGGGTGGATTCCCCTCGCATACAGCACGCTGGGAACGAGCTCTGGGAAGTCGCGCCAGATTTCAGGCGAATGCTGAACGTACATCCGATTTCCTCGTATTCGCGAATCGAAGATGCCACTGCGGCTCGCATAAACGTCAACGGGGTCGCGTCGAGCGAAGGCCGCTGGAGCAGGCTTTTCCAACAAGGAGGAACGAGCGGTGTCATTTGCGATCACCGCGCTATCGGTCCGTTACCGCGAGCCTGGCACTGAGCGCGACGAAGGAACCAGCGAACACCCGCCGCATCCAGGTCATCACTCGCGGACGCGAGACCACATGATTCCTCACCGCCGCGGCAAAGACACCGTACATCCCGAACACGACGAACGTGAGCAGCATGAACACCGCGCTCAGCTCCAGCATGCGCGGTAGCGCACGCGGCTCCTCGGTGCTGACAAATTGCGGCAGAAATGCGAAGAAGAAAATTGTGAGCTTCGGGTTGAGGATGTTGATCAAAATCCCGGACATGATCACCTGTGTCGCTGGGCGAGGAGCGGTCTCGTGTTCGACAGCAAGCGCACCCTTTTCCCTCAGCGTTGCCCACGCCATGTAGAGCAGGTAGACAACTCCCGCGTACTTCAGCGTCTGAAATGCCAGGGCGCTTGCATGCAACAGGGCAGCAAGACCCGTGATTGCCGCGATCATGTGTGGAACGATCCCGAGCGTGCATCCGATCGCGGCGATTACGCTGGCGCGAGCTCCGCGCGCGAGGCCCGCCGCCAGCGTGTAGATCACGCCGGTGCCAGGTGTCGCGACGATGATGAACGTGGTGATCAGAAACTCGATGCTCACAGGAGCACTCCTGTCTCGGCGCCAGGCCTGACGGTGCCTGCGCGCATCTCCTCCAAGGGTGACGAGATGCCGCACGACGCGACGATGATGTCGCGATATGGTGGGGAGGTCAACGTCCGTTCTGCGCCAGTCGCATGGCTTCGCAGTCGAACCACGCTGGCCATCATCGCCGGCAAACGCCTCAACACCACTACTCTCGTCAACGTGGTGGATCATGCGGTGGGTCACTTGGCGGGTGATGCGGGTTTGGCCCCACCAATGCGACCGGCATTTCAACGTCATGGTTGGCTCGCGAATGGCTCCAGCCCAAGTTATCGCACACCCCTGCACCGGATGGAGATCCGACATGACCAACGCACCCCACCTGGAACCGAAGAACGATCCGGAGTTCAACAAGTGGCGATGGCAGTGGCGGCGCCGCATCGCCATCGCGCAGCACCAGTATCCGCCACAGCTGGTGCTGGCCGGGGCGCAGGTGCTCAACGTCTTCACCGGTGAGCTTCTGGAAGCGGACGTCGCGATCGACGCCGGGAGAATAGCCGGAGTCGGACGGTATCCC
>CADCWI010000057.1 GCA_902806355.1 uncultured Thermomicrobiales bacterium
GGCGGTGATCGTCAGCTTCGCGTTTCGCTTCAGCCTCAACCTCGCCGGGTTCTGGGTGCTCGACCATCGAGGCATCAACTACCTGTCGATGACGGTGATCAACCTGCTCTCGGGGTTCCTGATCCCGCTCGCGTTCTTCCCGACACCGCTCCGATTCGTGGCGGAAGCATTGCCGTTCCGGGCCATCATCATGATCCCGAACGAGATCTATCTCGGCCGCATCAATCCGGGCGCAGGGCTGCTGTTCCAGTGCTTCTGGATTGTGGCAATGACGGCGGGAGCGCGCTGGCTCCTTGCCCGGGGAACGCGAAAGGTCGTCGTCCAGGGTGGATAGCGCACGAGAGATCGGCGGAGACCTGGCGATCGCGGGCCGGATTGCGGCACTTCGGGTTCGCGGCCAGATGCAATACCGCGCGTCGTTCCTGATGGGTATCGCCGGCAACTTCATCATCAACTTCGCCGAGATCCTGGTGCTCTGGGTGCTCTTCCAACGCTTCTCGAATCTCGGTGGGTGGTCGCTGTCCGAGGTGCTTTTCCTGCACGGGCTGAGCATGGTCATGTTCAGCATCGGCGACACGTTCGCCGAGGGGGTGGGATCGGTCCCGGAGATGATCCGGGAGGGGACCTTTGATCGTATCCTGGTCCGTCCAATGTCGGCGTACGTCCAGTCGCTGGTCAACGAGGTGTCACTTCGCCACATTGGGTTGCTGGCCCAGGGAGTGCTGGTCTTTGGAGTCGCGCTCCGGCTCGTCGACGTGGAGTGGACCGCGCTCAAGGTGTTCTATCTCGGGGTGGTGATCGCCAGCGGTGCCGTCCTGTTTCTCGCGCTCTTCACGGTTGAGGCAATCGTCAGTTTCTGGACAGTCAATTCGATCGAGGCGGTCAACGCGTTCACCTACGGGGGCTCAGATCTGGGGCAGTATCCATTGCACATCTTCGACCGGTGGCTGCGCGGTCTCTTCCTGTGGTTCATCCCGATCGGGTTTCTAACTTACTATCCCGCTCTCTACATGCTTGACAAGCCTGACCCGCTTGGCCTGCCGAAGATCGCGTCGTTCATGGCTCCATTCGCATCGCTGGCGTTCTGCGGAGCGGTTGGCTGGGGCTGGCGGCTTGCAATCCGGCACTATCGTTCGGCGGGAAGTTAACCACGGGCAATCGTGCCCAGCATTTGGAGACGCGCGCATGGTCGAGCAAGGTCAACGGATCAGCCGGCTCGACGGTGAGCCGATCATCGAGGCGGACGGCCTGACCAAGGAGTTCCGGATCCGGGACCACCGAAAGGGTGTGTTTGGAGCCTTGCGGGGGCTCGTGGCACGCGGTGGACGGTCAGTGACCGCGGTGCACGATATCTCGTTCCAGATCGACCGGGGTGAGATCGTGGGCTACATCGGCCCCAATGGGGCGGGCAAATCGACGACGATCAAGATGCTGACCGGCATCCTCGTTCCCTCGGCGGGCTCCGCGACTGTTGCCGGTCACGTTCCGTGGGAGGATCGGCGCGGTTTGGCAAGCAAGATCGGCGTCGTCTTTGGGCAACGCACGCAGCTCTGGTGGGATCTGCCGCTCTCCGAATCCCTGGAGTTGCTCCGCTACATGTACCGGGTGCCAGGCGTACAGTTCGCGCGAAACTACGCTGCCGCGATCGATCTGCTGGACCTCGGCTCGTTCCTTGACACGCCGGTCCGCCAGCTCTCGCTGGGCCAGCGGATGCGGGGTGACCTTGCCGCCGCCCTCCTCCACGAGCCCCCTATCCTGTACCTCGACGAGCCAACGATCGGGCTCGACCTCGTCGCCAAAACGCGCATCCGCGATTACCTGACCCAGCTCAATCACCAGAACGGAGTCACGATCCTGCTCACGACGCATGACCTAGCGGACATCGAGCGTTTGTGCCGGCGGATCATCGTGATCGACAAGGGCCGGATCATGTACGACGGCGAGTTGACGGCGCTGCGCCAGCGCTACGGAACGGCAAGCCAACTGATCGTCGACTTCGACGACGTACCCAAGCGCGTCACGACCGCCGAACTCCAATCCGGGATCGCGGTCGTCGGCCAGGAGGGTCCACGTGTGCGTTTCAGCTTCAGCCGGGATGCCCTCAGCGCCACGCAGGTGCTTCAATCCGTGAGTTCGCTGGGGTCCGTGCGAGACATGGCGATCGAGGAGCCCGCAATCGAGGATGTCATCGGCAATCTTTATCGCGCGTCCGCGTCATGATCCCCGGTTCCATGGCACCGAGTACCATGACACTGATCTGTATCGGCGTCGCTGCCGAAACATCGTGCTACCGCGAAAACGAAAGGCAATCGGTTCATGACGACAGGCACGGAGCGGATCTGCACGACGTGCGGAGGCCAGTTCGTCGTTCCCGCCGCAGAGGCCAGATTTCGGATGGACCGGGGACTCGAAGCACCGGTGCAATGCACATCCTGCCGCGGGGCGAGCCGCGCCAGCCGGAACATCGATCTGCTCGCCCTCTACGAGCGCGCCGATTCGCTCTCGCTCCATGAGGGAGGATCGACGAACGCGCGGTCCGCCACCGAGGGGCGATCGCGTGGCCCTCGCCGGGCCGGAGTGACTCAGCAGCGCTACGCCACCGTCTGCGCCGCCTGCGGAAGTGACACCACAGTGCCCTTCGTGCCCAGAGGCGATCGCCCCGTCTTTTGCCGTGATTGCTTCAACGCGCGCAAGGGGGTCTGACTTACGGCTCGAACTCCGCAACGTGCTCGGCCTCGGCGATGGTAAGCGCCTCGTCGGCGATCGTTACCATCTGGTCAATCTCATTCTTCGTAACGACCAGCGGCGGCGCGAAGTGCATCACCTCCCATGTTCTGGTGATGAAACCGCGCTCCATGAGAAGGTCGCTGGTTCGCTTCGCGAAGGGCGAGTTCTTGCCCCATTTCGTCTTGTTCTCCTTGCTCTTCACAAGTTCGATCGCGCAGAGAAGGCCGGAGCCTCGAACATCGCCAACCGATGGATGACTTCGCAACTCTTCGAGGCGAGACTTGAGGTAGTCACCCATCTCCGACGCACGATCCACCAGCGATTCGTCTCGAAAAATTTCCAGGTTCTTGATGGCGGCGACCGCGCACACCGGATGTCCGCCAAAGGTCAACAGGTGTCCCATCGCCACCGTTTCATGTTCCTTGAAGGTATCGAAGATGGCGTTTCGAACGATTGCGGCACCCATCGGTGCGTATCCGGATGTCAAGCCCTTGGCGATCGTCATGATGTCGGGGACGATCCCGAAGTGCTCACAGGCGAACATCTTGCCGGTCCGACCGAACCCGTTGATTACCTCATCGGCGATCAGCAGCACCCCGTGGCGGTCGCAGATGTCCCGAAGCATCCGCCAGTATGTCTTCGACGGGACATGAACTCCGGCGGCGCTGGAGATAGGCTCACCGATCACGCAGGCGACCGTCTCCGGCCCCTGGTTCTCGATCTCCTGTTCGACATATTTCGCCGCCATGATGTCGGCAGCCTCACCTTCGAGCCCAAAGTCGGAGCGGTACTGATTGGGGTGAGGGACGTGTGATACGCCGTACATGAAGGGACCGAAGTAGGCCTCGTTGCGCATTGCGGTAAGGCTCATCGCCCCGTGAGTCATCCCGTGATAGGAGCCTCGCCGGGCGATGACCTTGTAGCGGCGGGGGAACCCTCGCATCGCCTGCACCTGCTTGGCAATCTTGATCGCGGTCTCCACGGCTTCGGAGCCGCCCGAGCAGAAGTAGACACGATCGAGGTCGCCAGGCGTGATCTCGCTCAGCATGTGGGCAAGCCGCACGGTCGGTTCGCTTGTGTACGTCGCCGACGAAACATACGCAAGCTTCTTTGCTTGCTCGCCCATAACCTCGCCGATCTCGGCGCGGCCATGACCCGCGTTGACGACCCACAGGCCCGAGATCCCATCGAGATACTCGCGTCCGTGGATGTCCCAGAGCCGGATGCCTTCGCCCCGGTTGAACACGCGCATGCCCTCGCGTTCGGCCACGTCGGTCCAGGCGGATGAGTGGACCCAGACGTGATCGAGTGCTTCCTGCTGAAGAATTGCGGGGCTTGTCGCCTCGGCGATCACCGCTCCGGGCACCGCCTCCTGGATCACCATGAATGTTCTCCCGTCTTTTGGATGCTTGCTCTTGACCCGGCGAGGCTGCATTGGAGGGCCAACCTGGACCACGCCGTGGAGTCGTCGCACTCCAGACCGTCTGGCATGTCAATCACGAGGTGCTACCATCCACGAAAAGGGATCGGCACCGATATGGTACTTCGTCAGCCATGCCGATCAGCAGTGTCGGCGAACCGGGAGGGGAAGATTCGTGGCCAACGAGAAACGGACGTCTGGGCTGGTCATAGACTATCGCAACGCTACTGCACATGCCGTCGGGGAAGTTCACGGCGTGACCGACGCGGACCTGGACGGAATCGCGTCGAAGGTAGCGGATGAACACGCCCGGATCGAGCGCGAGCATGATTCCGGAGTCCAGAAGTGGCAGAATTTGCCGGATAACACTGAGCTCGCCGACGAGATTGCGGCCTTCGCCGGGGACGTTCGCGAGCGTTTCTCCGACTTCATCCTGATCGGCATCGGCGGATCCTCGCTGGGCTCGATCGCCACAATCGGGGCGCTTGGGCATCCGTATCGGAACCTTCTTCCGGATGACCAGCGGGGTGGGCCGCGCTTCTTCGTACTTGACAACCCCGACCCTGAAAAAATCGCGGCCACGCTCGAAACGGTCAATCTGGAATCCACCCTTGTCAATGTCGTCTCGAAGTCGGGTCAGACGGCCGAGACCGCCGCCAATTTCCTCGTCGTCCGGGATGCGCTGGGCAAGGCCGTCGGGCTGGAAAAGGCACGGGAGCAGATTGTCGCGACGACCGACCCGGCGGAAGGGCTGCTGCGGCAACTCTCGGACCAGGAGGGGTATCGCACCTTTCCGGTGCCCCCCGGCGTCGACGGTCGCCAAACGGTACTCAGCGCAGTCGGGCTCTTGCCCGCCGCCATCGCGGGCGTCGACATCCACGGGATGCTGGCAGGTGCCGCCGCGATGCGCGAGCGCGCCACGTCCAGCGACGTGCGCGAAAACCCCGCCTATCTCCTGGCGGCACTCTCCGTGCTTGCCGACACGAAACATCACAAGCCGATGCTGGTGACGATGCCCTATGCGGACGCGCTGTACGGCATTGCAGACTGGTTCCGTCAGCTCTGGGCCGAGAGTCTTGGCAAGAAGCTGTCGGTCAACGGATCGGTCGTCAATGCAGGGCAAACGCCGATCAAGGCGCTCGGCGCGATCGATCAGCATTCGCAGATCCAGTTGTACACCGAGGGGCCGAACGACAAGCTGATCCAGCTCATCGCGGTTGGCAACTATCGGAAGTCGGTGGCAATTCCAGACCCGCCGGGTTCGATGCCCGAGCTTGGCTACTTTACGGGCGGGGAACTGGGACAACTGCTGGACCGGGAGCGACTCGCGACCAGCTGGGCACTGACGGAAGCGCAACGCCCGAACCTGACGATCACGACGCCCGCGATCGATGCCTTTGCACTCGGAGAGTTTTTCTACCTGCTTCAACTGCAGACCGTGATGGCCGGGGCACTCTACGACGTCAACCCGTTCGGTCAACCGGGCGTCGAGGCGGGCAAGAACGCTACCTACGCATTGATGGGGCGCTCCGGCTACGAGGAGCTGAAGGGGGAACTCCTGGCCCAAACAGCGGACGCCGGTGCGTACATCAACGAGGCCTGAGGGCCGTCTGGGATGAGTCGTGGCCGATCCGGATGAGAGGGCACGCCACCGGGTAGAATGAGCGCGATCACCGCACACCACGCCACGCTTTAACACCCGCGATCGGCCAGGATCATCAATGGCCTCAGGCATATCTCTCACCCGAGTGATCATGAACACGGCTGTCGTGCTTGCCGTGATCGGCCTGGCATGGGTGCTGATCCAGATCCGGTCGATTGTGTTCCTGCTGCTGCTCGGGATCGTCTTTGCCGCGGCGATCGAACCGCTGGTGTATCGGCTGCGCCGTGCCGGCTTGCGCCGCGGTCAGGCGATCATCGTCGTTTATGCATGCCTGCTGGCCGTCGCCGGAACCGGGCTGTATCTGCTGATCCCTGCGCTTGTTGGTCAGATCGCGGCCCTGGATACCGCGATCCCTGACATTTTCGATGAGCTTCGGCAGCAGGCGCTGGAAAGTGGCAACCGGTTCCTGCGGCAGACCGGGTACCAAACCCTCCTCCGCATCGAGACGACGTATCTCAGGGTTCGCAATGGCCCGGAGATTGGTCAGGATCAGGCGCTTGGTGCGGCGTCCTCCGTGCTTGGCATCATCGTGACGGCCGTATCGTTGATGATCGTCGCGTTCTACTGGATGACCGAAAAAGCGACGATCAAGCGGGTCGTGCTCGAGTTGATCCCGTTCCCGAAGCGCGCCCGCGCCCATGCAATCTGGGACGAGATCGAATACCGGATCGGCGGCTGGACGCGCGGCCAACTCCTGCTCATGCTGATGATCGGCCTCTGTTCCGGGGCCGCCTACTACATCATTGACCTGCGGTACTGGTTGGCCCTGGCGATCTGGGCTGGGCTTACCGAGGCGGTACCATTCATCGGTCCCTTCATCGGGGGTGGCACCGCCGCATTGATTGCGCTCGCGGACTCCCCGGAAAAAGCGCTGCAGGTAGTGATCTTCGCAATCGTGCTCCAGCAACTCGAAGGCGCCGTGCTTGTGCCTCGCGTGATGCGCGACGCTGTCGGGATGAGCCCGCTGACTGTCATCCTGGCGGTCCTCGTCGGAGGAACCTTGGCCGGACTGCTGGGATCGCTGCTGGCGATTCCAGTCGGCGCGGCGGTCCAGGTGCTTGTCAGCAACCTTCTCCGGCACCAGGACGACCAGATCGCTTCGGAACTGAGGACGATGGACATCGCTCCGCTCTCCGCCTCGCAGCTTGGATCGCCCTTTGCTCCGGTCGAAGAAAACGGCAGCAGGCACCACCCGCCGACGAATGATCCGGCCGACGGTAACCTTACCGGACAGCGTCCTTCCAGAGAGCCCACGATTCTCGGCGGCACGCCCGTCTCGCGGGAGTAACGATGCTACAGGCTCGACCCGGTCTGCCGGGAGACGTGACGCAACGGCCCGAAGATGAAGACGGCGATGTACTTCGCACGGTCATCGCACTGTTCGATGACATTCTCGATGCGGAGCAGGTGCTCTCGGTGCTTCGCAAGAGTGATCAGCCATCCGAACATATCTCGGTCATCCTGCGTGAGCGCGTGATGTCACCGGATACGAGACTACCGCGCCAGACGGTCCTGTCACGGGTTATTGCCTCATCCGCGCTGGAGGCGGTCGGTGGCTGGCTGCAAGGGCTTGCGTCGCTCATTCTGCCGGACCGCGCCAGCTACCTGGTGGCCGGGCCGATCGGGGCGGTGTTGGCGACGATTCGCGACGCACGACCGGTGTCGCCGCGAGCTGTCAGCGATGCCGCGCGGACCGCCAATTCGAGCCACCAACTGGCGCGGGCATTCACGTCCTTTGGGTTCAGTCGAGACGAAGCGATGTATCTGGAGCATCGGGTTGTTGCCGGATCGCCGCTGATCGCCATCACTTCGTCCGAAGCGGACAACCTGAGAAACGCTCACCAGGCGTTTTCCAAGCACACCGCTGTGCACGTTGGTCTGGCACGGACTGAGCGCTCGATCAACCGCACTGCCGCCCGGCTCCTGGTCACCGGCCCGCACGGCGGCGGGACGGTCGTGATCGCCGACGCGATCGCGCCACTCAAGCGGGCCACCGAGGGTGAGATCACCGAGCAGAAATATACGGACATGATTGGCCGCGACGTGGTAACCGTGACCGGGGAAACGATCGGGTCGGTGACCGATGTGCTGTACGAGACGCGCCTGGGCGATGACAGCGATTCGTCAGCAAGCGTGGAGTTGCAGCAAGCCGAGATCGTCCCGCGCTATTTTGTGGTGCAGTTCGGCGGGGTGCTACGGGTGGGTCGGCAACGTGTCGCCCTGCCTACTCCGGTCGTCGTCAAGACCAACTGGGAATTGGTCATCGTGAGCGCAACGCGCGAGGAGGTGCAATCCGCACCTCGCTACGATGACCTGTCCCCGCTCAGCCGGCAGGACGAAGTCGCCATTTGCACCCATTATGGTGTGCCGCTGTATTGGCAACGCGAGCTCGGGGAGGCGCCCGTCTAGGGTGCGACGGGGGCATCGTCCGTCGTCCGCATGGCGCTTAGTATGCGCTGCCAGGGTGGAGCGCCGCTCTCGGCGAAAATGACCTTGCCGTCCTTGCCGACGACGACTACCGAGCGCTGGATGCTTGTTCCGTCGTCCTTGAGCGCGCCATAAGACCGGGCGACCGCATTATCCTCGTCCACGAGGAGATCGAAATTGAGCGCGTGTTCCTCGCGGAAGCGCTGATGGCTCTCGGCGTTGTCGGAATTAACGCCCATTGGCTCGATCCCGACGCCGCGCAAATGCTCGATATTCTTGCGAACCTGGATCAATTGATCGGTGCAGCCGGGGGTGAAATCCTTCGGATAGAACACCAGCATGGCGCGTATATGACCGCGAAGATCGCTGAGACGAAAGTCCTCTCCTGTGTCAGCCTTCACGGTGAAGTCAGGTGCTTCTGTGCCAACGTCGATCAGCATGTGCCTGCTCTTTTCTCGCTGCGCTACGGGACGGACAGCATCCGGTCCAGGGAGATCTTCGCTGCCTGCGCGGTGACCGGATCTACCGTAATCTCGTTGACGACCGTGCCATCCACGAGTCGCTCCAGCGCCCACAGCATGTAGGCGGGGTGGATGCGATACATGGTAGAGCAGGGGCAGATCACCGGGTCCAGGCACAAGATCGTCTTGTCGGGCATCTGGCTCTGGAGGCGGCGAACGAGATTGATCTCGGTGCCGACCGCCCAGGTGGTGCCACTCGGCGCCTTGCGAATAATGTCGATGATGAACTCGGTGGAACCGTCGAAATCAGCCGCCTGGACAACTTCGAGCCGGCACTCCGGATGAACGACCACGTTGACATCCGGATGGGCAACCCGAGCCTGGTCGATCTGGTCGACCGAGAAGCGGGCGTGGACCGAGCAGTATCCCTTCCAGAGGATGACCTTCGCCGCCTTCAAATCGTCTTCGGTGTTGCCGCCGAGCGGGAGAAACGGATCCCAGACGACCATCGCGTCGAGCGGGATGTCCTTGCGGACGGCAGTGTTCCGGCCGAGGTGCTCGTCGGGAAAGAAGAAAACGCGCTCTCCCCGCTCGAAGGCCCAGTCGTAGACGCGGGTGGCGTTGGAGGACGTACAAACAATCCCACCATTACGCCCGCAGAACGCCTTGAGCGACGCCGCGGAGTTCATGTAGGTGATTGGAATGATTCCGGTGATTCCGAGCTGCTCGAGTTCGGCCCAGGCAGCCTCGACGTCTTCGGCCTTCGCCATGTCCGCCATCGAGCACCCTGCCTCGAGATTGGGCAGGATCACGTGCTGATCCCGGGTGCCGAGTATATCGGCACTTTCGGCCATGAAATGCACGCCGCAGAACAGGGTGAATTCAGCCTCTGTCTGCTCCGCCGCCTGCCGGGAGAGTCCGTATGAGTCGCCCTGGAAATCGGCGAACTGAATAACCTCGTCGCGCTGGTAATGGTGTCCGAGGATCGTGAGTCGGGACCCGAGCTCCCGCTTCAGCTGCCAGATACGAGCGTCCCGCTCATCGACCGGCATCTTGAAATACTCGCGCGGGATCTTTTCCTGGCGCAACGGTCCAACACCGTAGTCGTGCAACTGCGTGTAAGCGCCGGTCCCCTCCTCAGGGACACACGACGCGGGCTCCAATTGGGGCTCAACAAGCCAAAGCGTGGGCTTGTCGGCGATTGCCGTGGAGGATGATGCTCCCACACTCGGGGCCGTGGACGGGGTGTCCCAAAGTGTCGCGGAGCGCTGAGTACGATTGACCACCATGTGTCCGGGGTCTCCGTTCACGGCCAATGACCGTGATGTCGCCAGCCCTTCTGGCTCGGCGCGATGCTTGGCACATGGTAGGTGCATGGGGAGTAATTGTCAACATGACACTAAGTCCACTCCGCGACCGATCGGGGCCGGACACAAGCCGAGCAGGGCGAAAGGGTCCTGCGTGGAGTCGCGTGGAGCGCACCAATTCCTGTGGGCCGGGCGGGCAGATGAAGCTGCCTCGATCCGCTCCTGGAGTGACTGCCCGGATGAGGGATTCTCCAGGCGGAAGACGGTGAACAGCCGGATACGGGAATCGTGGCCCGAGGCCGTGGGGGATGTGAGGTGTACAGTTCACGCACGTGGTAGTACTGCCACCCGCTGACCGGCGGGCAAGCGGAAGCTGATCGCCGTCCCCTCACCCACCTTCGATTCGGCGGCCACCGTTCCGCCTTGCATCTCCACCAGTTGCTTGACGATGCTGAGTCCGAGCCCTGTTCCTCCGGTTTCCCGCACCGACTCGCCATGGTAGAAGCGCTCGAAGATGAACGGGAGTTGATCGTCGGGGATTCCTACCCCGGTATCTCGAACGATCAGTTCGATCCACGATCCTCCCGCGGCGGCGCGCGCATCCAGCACGACAACTCCACCCTCAGGCGTGTGCCGGATCGCGTTGTGAAGCAGATTGTTGACGATTTGGGTGATCCTCGTGGGGTCCCCCAGTGCCGGCGGCAAATCGTCCGGAACCAGCGAGTTGACGCTGACCCGTGACGTGGTGAGGGCGTACGGGCGAATCGCATCGACGATCTCTTCCGCCAGAAGATGCACATCCACTGGCACCTGCTGGAACGGCACCGCCGCTTCTTCCAGGCGAGACAGCATGAAGAGGTCATCGACGAGCTTGGCGAGCGTCTCCGTCTCCCGCTCGATCACCGCGAACGACGCTTCCGGCAGGATCGTGGCAGCCTCCTGATCGGGCCCCTGGGCCGCCTGGGCATCCAGGTGCGCCCGGATGATCGTGATCGGAGTGCGCAGGTCGTGCGAGACGTTCGCCACGAACGAGCGTCGCTGCTGGTCCAGCTCGTCCAGACGCTCCGCCAGGAAGTTGAACCGGCCCGCGAGATGTCCCAGTTCATCGTCGGTGATGACGCGGACGCGTCGTTCGAGCCGCCCGTTGGCGAACTCTTCGGTTGCACTCTCCAGCTCAGCAATCTGGGTAATGATGTCGCGCGACACGGCCCGGCTTGCGAGCCTGGCGACAAACACGCCACAGAACGTGATCAAGGCGATCTGGATCAGGACGAATACGGTGAGAACGAAGAACTCGGGGATGAGCCGCGGAAGCTCAACAAGGGTGTAACCGGACCAGAAGTACAGCAGGATCACCAGCAGGAAGCCGCCCGTGGCGTAGATAAACGTGCTCGCCGTGACTGCCACAAGGTGCGAGAGCGTTAACCGGTTCCGGATCGACCGTGGGGCCTCGGCGCGATAAGGCAGGAGTTCCACCGATGCCTGGCCGGTACTGGCGGTCGGAACGACGTGGCTGCGAGGCATGACCCGACGTATCAACCTCGCCCCGAAGTACACCCCAAACGTGATCAGGGCAGCCTGGAACAGGACGAATGCCGTGAGAAGCAGGAGATCAGGAGTAAGCACCGGAAGCTGGACAGGCGAGTAGCCGGCAACAGAAGAATAGCCGGCGAAGAACTGGATGATGACCAGGAGGACGAGGCTGCCCGCGGCGCAGATCAACGCACCGACCGCCAACGCCACAAGGCGGGAACTGGTCAGACGGGCGCGAATCGGGCGGAGCGCCCCGCCATGATGCGGCAACGAGGCAGTTGGAGTGGTCTCGACGCGCTCAGGTGGCCGGGGTGAGCGACGATGTTCGATCACGGCGACGTTCGCGACGAGAAGCGATACCCCACACCCCAGACCGTCTCGATCAGATCGCCGGCCGAACCGGTCCCGCCAAGTTTCTTGCGAAGCCGCTGGATATGGCTGTCGATGGTGCGGTCGAAGACGGCCACCTCGCCTCCCCACACCTCTTCCAAAAGAAACTCCCGGCTGAACACGCGGCCCGGATTGCCGGCAAGAAGGCGGAGCAGCGAGAACTCTGTCGCAGTCAAGGCAACCGGCACACCGTCGCTTTTCACCTCGTGGGCCATGACATCGATAGTGAGCCCCGGAGCGCGAATCATATTCTCGGTCTCCGCCGGCCGGGACTGGCGCCGGATCGCGTCGGTACGTCGAAGGATGGCGCCGATCCTGGCCTGCAGCTCGCGCATCGAGAATGGTTTGGTGAGGTAGTCGTCGGCACCAAGTTCGAGCCCAACCACCTTGTCGAGCTCGGTCGAACGGGCCGTGAGCATCAGGATCGGCGTCGATCGAGTTTGCCGGATCCGCCGCGTGACCTCGAGTCCGTCGAAACCTGGCAACATCACGTCAAGCACGATTAGCTCGGGATCGTCTCCAGTCGCAGCCTGGACTGCCGAGGGTCCATCGTGCGCGAGCGTCACCTGATGCCCGACATTCTGGAGGTCCCGTCGAATCAGGTCAGCGAGTTCCGTCTCATCCTCGACGACCAGTATTCGTGACACGCTCGCATTCCCTTTCGACGTCCAGGGTTTGATCCTGGGATTCTCCTACGTTCCTGATTGGAGGCAACAGTCGCACTGTTTCGGAACGGCGGAGACCTCCACAGCATCTAGGCGGCGTCGGCCCGATGCATGTCGCTCTCGCGATGCGTTGGTGGTGTGATCGGCACGATCTCCGCCCGCCTCACCCTACCACTTGGGCGCGGTTCCGCGACCATCGGCGCAATCGCCATCAGGACGAACAGGATCGCAACCACTGCCAGCAGGACAATTTCAATCACCATCATCATCACGCCACTCCTTCGAGAGACTTCGGAAACGACACGGGCGCTTCCCTACCTTGATGATTCTGACTGCCCTCTGTTGCGCCGGAATCGGCGGACCGTCACATTTCAATGGTGGATTGTTGCGATTCTGCGGCGGGCGGCTACTGACCGATGTGGTTGGATCGAGGCAAGGTTCCGGGAAAAGCAGCAATCACCCCAACGTCAAAGACGGGACCGGTGCCACCTGTGAATTGCTCCCGGATCTCCTGACCCTGTTCGACGATGCCTTGAACCCATGAGAGACGACCGGTCCACTCGTTGGGTTGTAGCCCCTCCGCCCATACCCACCCCTTGCGAGTGACCCCATTGCGTTCGAGCTCGACAGGCCACCAGTCGCCTTCGGCGCTCGATTCCGACAATCCGGAGACGCGGACCACCGTTCCTTCTGGCAGCACATCTACCACATCGAATCCGGCGCCGGGCCCCGATCGAAGATTCAGTTCATCAACGGTCACTTCGGTCGTCGTGCCGGGCGCCACCGAGAGCAAGCGTTCGACAAGGGCGTCCGGTCCGTCCCGCGACAGGAGGACCGAGGCGAGAAGGAGATTGCCGAGAGCAAATACCAGCACGATTTTCCAAAGCGTCAGGTGCAGCGGTCGCGACCGTCGGGCTGCGCGCCCACCGAGCCGGTAGAAGCGGGAGGCGATGGTCGGGCCAGCATCTGCTGATGTGACGGCCGGATCGGGCCGAGTGCCATGATGCGCGGCACCATTGTCATTGACTGGATTCGCCGTGTTGCGGCGAAGCGGGAGCGAGAAGGACCGGGGGCGATCTTCGTTCACCGCCGCAAGTCGCGAGGTGGCTTGGGTACCCGCTGACAAATCGCCTTCCAACCCGGAGCGGAACATTCGCGCGAAGGTGGGGGCGTCGTGGAAACGCTCCTTCTTCGACTTGGCGAGCGACCATCCGATCACGTCGTCGACCCATGACGGAAGGTTGAGATCGGGCCGAGCGACCGATGGTGCGATGGGAAGGCGCTCAAGGTGGGCACGAATCAGCTCCCGCTGATGATCGGGGCCCGGAGGAACGACGAATGGCGGTTGGCCAGTGAGCAACTCGTACGCCACGCAACCAAGCGCGTAGACATCGGTCGCGGCCTCGACCGCGTCACCGCTGGCCTGCTCTGGCGCGAGATAGGCGACCGTTCCGAAGGCGGCGCCGCCTATCGTTTCCTGCCGTGGGCCCGCCGGCTGGGCCAACCCAAAGTCGATCAGCTTGACTACCTGGTCTGGCGTCATGATCAAGTTCTGGGGCTTGACATCGAGATGGACAAGCTTTCGATCATGGATGTGCCCAAGCGCCCGGGCGGCCTGATCAAGAATGCCCAGCACCTCCTCCGGCGGCAGCGCACCTCGATCAGCGACGATTCGCTTGAGATTGAGCCCCGGCACAAATTCCATGATGATCCAGGAGCCCGACGTTTCCTCGTGGAGATCGTAGATTGATACAAGGTTGGGATGCGACACGAATGCCATCATCCGCGCCTCCTGCCGGAAGCGCTTCCGGGAGTCCGGGTTGGCCTGATACTCCGGGCGCAGCGTCTTGATCGCGACATCGCGCCGCGCCCGGAGATCGCGCCCTTTGAAGACCATGGCAATCCCACCGGTCCCGAGAGGTGCGCCGGGTAGCAGCTCGTACTTGCCGCCAATCACGGTTCGTCCAGCCGCGTTAGGCTGAGTACGGTTTGATGCGCTGCTCGTCATGCTCTGTTCGTTCCGCATTCGAATGGATCAGAGTCGGACATCGTGGCTCGTGTCAATGGTGGCGGATAAGAGCCCCGGTGCGTGACAAGGACAGGGCGATTACCGCGACCGTACGCGACATGCGCACTGTCGTCGAAGCCATGATACTTCCATTCCAGCATGCGCCGCCGAGGCATGTGCTGTCGCTCGCGCGTTGCCGGGGTCTGCGCCGGTCGGTATGATGCCGCCGAAGATCCGGCGACCATGTTCATCACGAGGGAGACTGACGATGAAGATCGGCGTATTTACCGTCCTGTTCGCCCAGCGCCCTTTCGAGGAAGCGCTGGACTACATTGCCCAGGCTGGTGTGGAGGCAGTGGAGATCGGCACTGGTGGCGCTCCAGGCAACGCTCATTGCGATCTCGACGCCCTCGTCGACAACACCGACGCCCAGAAACAGTACATGGACAAGATCACGAGCCGGGGCCTCGAGATCAGCGCCCTTTCCTGTCATGGCAACCCGTTGCACCCCAACAAGGACGCGGCGCGGGCAGACGACGAGTCGTTCCGCAAGACGGTTCGCCTCGCCAGCCAGCTTGGTGTCTCCAACGTGATCACCTTCTCGGGGTGCCCTGGCGATTCCGAGAACGCTCGTTTCCCGAACTGGGTCACCTGTCCCTGGCCGACCGACTTCTCCGATCTGCTGGATTGGCAGTGGAAGGAGGTGGCGACCCCCTACTGGTCGGAAGCCGGCAAATTCGCGGCAGACAACAACGTTCGCGTTGCGATCGAGCTGCATCCGGGATTCCTGGGATATCACACGGAGTCGTTCTGGCGGCTTCGCGAGATCGGCGGCGACGCGATCGGCGTCAACTTCGATCCGTCGCACCTGTTCTGGCAGGGCATGGACCCCCTTGTCTGCGTTCGGGAACTCAAAGATGCGATCTTCCACGTCCACATGAAGGATACGTGGCTCGATCGCCCGAACATCAACCGGAACGGTGTGCTCGATACGAAGTCGTACACCGACGAGGTGCATCGCTCGTGGATCTTCCGGACGGTGGGGTATGGACATGGTCCCGAGTTCTGGCGCTCGCTGATCTCGGAGCTCCGCATGGCCGGTTACGACGGTGCCCTCTCGATCGAGCACGAAGATTCGCTGATGAGCACAAACGAAGGCTTCACCAAGGCTGTCGAGTTCCTGAAGGAGTCGGTGATTCGCGAGGCGCCGGGCGAGGCGTGGTGGGCGTGACGTCTGCCATGGTGGACTCGATCAGGGCGGCGACGAGGAGACAGAGCAATGACTGATATCGGCGTCGGGCTCGTTGGCTACAAGTTCATGGGACGGGCCCACTCCAATGCCTATCGGCAGGTAGCGCGATTCTTCGATGTGGACCCTCAGCCGGTGATGCGGGCGATCTGCGGCCGGGACGAAGCGGCGGTAGCCAAGGCGGCGGCCACGATGGGCTGGGAATCGACCGAGACCGATTATCACCAACTGGTGAACCGCTCCGACATCGGCCTGGTCGATGTCTCGACGCCGGGATATCTCCACAAGGACGTGGTGATCGCCGCGCTCCAGGCCGGCAAGCATGTACTGTGCGAAAAGCCACTCGCCAACAGCCTCGAGGAGGCGGCGGAGATGCTGGCCGCCGCTCGACAAGCGGGCACGATCACGATGGTGAACTTCAACTACCGGCGTGTGCCAGCAGTTCAGTTCGCCAAACAGTTGATCGACGACGGAACCCTCGGTGAGATCCGGCACTGGCGCGCTGTCTATCTGCAGGACTGGCTCGTGGACCCCTCGGTCCCGCTGGCGTGGCGGTTAAAGAAGGAGTTTGCCGGATCGGGTGCGC
Source organism: uncultured Thermomicrobiales bacterium (assembly GCA_902806355.1). The sequence goes on from CADCWI010000057.1 coordinate 16,437, forward strand.
TCGGCGATATCGGCGCGCACATCCTCGATCTCTCGCAGTTCCTGCTCGGCCCGGTCGCCGAGGTCGTCGGCACGCTCAAGACATACATCACCCAGCGCCCGGTCGAAGTCGCGGCGTCGGGCGGATCTGGACTCAGTTGGGAATCGGGCGAAGAAATGGGCGAGGTCACGGTCGATGACGGCACGACCTTCCTGGCCCGGTTCGAGAACGGCGCGAGTGGCTCGTTCGAGGCGACCCGGATGGCACTCGGGCGGCGGAACTTCAACTCGTTCGAGATCAATGGCTCGAAGGGGAGCATCGCGTTCAATCTGGAGCGTCTCAATGAGCTCGAACTCTATCTCGGCAGCGACGATCGAGGGCGCCAGGGGTTCCGGACGATCAACGTCACGGAATCGGTGCATCCCTACACCGGACAGTGGTGGCCGGCGGGCCACATCATCGGCTGGGAGCACACCCACACGCACGTCGTGAAGGACTTGCTCGACGGCATCAAGAACGGGACGAACCCCGCTCCCTCGTTCGAAGATGGCTTTCGCTGTCAGGCAGTGCTGGACGCGGTGGAGCGCAGCGCGGCGTCCGGAAGGTGGGAGACTCCAGCTCCGACGCCGGCCTGACCGAAGCTCGGGGAACCGCGAATGCCTTACCGGGTTCCCCGGAGTGTCAGGAGGCGATGCGGGCGTCGACCGACTTGCGATCTACGCGGCGGCGGGAGAGGATTGCCCGGGCGACCCGGTCGCGTTCCTCTTCCGACAGCTCATCAAGTGCATTGTGCGGATCGGGCACCGCCGCGACCATGATGGCCACATCATTGTCGCGGCTGAGTGCCGCCCGGATCCGCCGGACATGCGCGATCCTGACGACATGCGCTTCAAGCCGCGTGATGTCGAAATCTCCCTCAAGGCGTGGATCGTTGGTGAGGCCGAGCGCGCGCACGACCGGCAGGAGTTGCGCCAGACGTCCGTAGTCGATTGGTTGGGACTCCGCTGCCTCGATCAGGTCATCGATCACCGAGACCCGTTCGACGACGCGCTGGATCACTCCCCAGGCGAACCGGTCGCTGACGCGGGCTCCGACACGCTCGACCCGGTTGAGCGCCGCAATGATTGCCGCATCGTCGTCGCCACGGATTACGGTGCCGAGTTCCTCCAGCGCCGCGCGCCTCTCGATTGCCTGCCGGATCCGGCGTCGATCGGGAGCGCTCAACCGCTCTGGCCCTCCGGCTGGGGGATTAGTGAAGTGCTTGCTCAAGTCGTCGACATGTCGCTTTCTGAGCGCGGCTCGCACCTTGGCAAGCCAGGCGACACGCCGCTCAGCGAGGCGTACCCGATCGCGAACAGCATCGTCGAGGTCGGACATGTCGCCGAAAACCGAGGGGTCGAACGCCTCGAGAATCAGCCGGTCATCGTCTGTGTCGATCGCCCGCATGAGCGCCGGCCACTCGATCGCCCGCAGCACCCTGTGCAATGAAGGCCGATCGGTATCTCCCAGCACAACGAGCTTGCCGGAAAGGGCGAGTTCGGCGAGCTGCTCCCGATCGTTCTCGGCAAGCGCCCGGTCGAGCGTGGCCCGGATCGCCAAACGTTCATTGGCGGTCCGGGCCAGTTTCCGGCACTCGCTGCCAAGCGGGAGCTGCCGAAGAGCCGCCTCCTCGGCGAGCTGCACAACCGCACCGTCGCGCCCGCGGGACGCCTCGTCCGTCATACGACGCTGGTATCCGGCAGCGAACGCGGCTTCGACACGTCCCGCCTGAATCGACGAGACCGGATCGTTTCTGAGCCGGGCCCATAGCCGGGCGATCTCCGGTTCGTTGTTGCGGTCCAGCGCGGTCAGCAAGCGGCCTCGATCGTCTTCCGTCACGTCTTCGATCGTCGACCGGGGCGGAAGCGGAGAGGTTTCCCACGTGGTCCAGGACTCATCCGTATCGCGGGCGTCCACGGAAGGCTGAACGAGCGTCTGATCGAGCTCGACCGCTGACTTCCACGGTTCCGCTGGGTTAGGCACGGCTGCACCTGCGAAGCGAGCCTTGACCCGATCCACAGCCGTATCAAGGTTCCATCCGCCGCCCTTCCCCGACAGTCGCGACGAGAGGCTGGCCGGGCGCTTGAAACGTGGAATCAAATCCAGGTGTCGTTCCAAACTGCTGACCGGACTCAGGCAGGCGGTGCGGAGTGCATCGACGAGCCCCAGCGTGTCGGTATCGACCCGCTCATCGACCTCCCGAAAGCACTCCGATGCACCCGGATCGAGCAGATCCCACGGTGAGAACAACAGCACGCCATCGTTCGCCGACACTGGATCACCATACGAGCGACGGAGATCGGGATCGTCAGCGAGGATGCGCAGCGACGTGTAGATCGTAAGAAGCGCGAAGAGGTCACGCCCGGCGGCATCGGCATATTCGGTGGGATGCCGGTATCCGGCGGTTCCCCGCCCGGAAGGACCAAGTGGCGAATCCGGCCAGGAGGCAGTGTCGAGATCGACGCAAGCGATTCGCCCATCCGACCGCACGATCAGGTTGGAGGCGGTGATATCACCATGGATGAACGAGGCACTGCCGAGGGTATTGACGACGTCCACGACTGCCGCCGCAAGCGCCTGGAGCACGTTGGACTTGCCGGCGCGTGCAGCTCGATCGACCGCCTGAACGAGGGTGGGTCCTTCGATCCACTCCATGACGATCGCGACTTCCGGCCCTACTGGGTCGCCGTTTCCCGCCGGAGCGGAGAGGAATGGACCGTTCCGGATAACCTCGATCCCGGCGGGCAGCGCACGCCCCAGCGACGCCCGGTTTAACCCCCGCAAAGCACCGTAGCGCAACGCCCAATCACTCACGGTGCCATTCGCGCCGCTGCCGGCATTGCCATCAGATGCTACGATTCGCAATGCTATGTCGTCTGCGTCCGGACGAGCGATCCGTGCCACGAATGCGTTGTCGCCCACGACAACGATCGGCCTGCCGGCGTGGTCCAGGACAGGCTGGCCCCGAACGATGCGCTGCAGCCCTGATGGAGCGCTCAGTGCCGCCTTAAACTGGTCGAGCCTGTCCATGAAACGGTTCCTCCTCATCGTCACCAGAGCGGATTGCAACCGAGGAAGGTGACGCTGAGTGGTAGAGTGACACCACGTTTCAGGTGATTGTAGTGGCACGAAGCGATTCGTCGACCACGACATCACTCATGGAAAGGTCCGAGCCCTTGGAGCTACGTTCTCGCAAGACCCAACCCGCTCCTCCCCGAATGGACGATCAAACGACCGTACACTCCTCGGTACAACCCGCTCCGCGAAGCTCTCGCTCATCCGGGAGAGGGAGTCCTCAATCCACCTTCCGATCAAGCCCACCTCCGCTCGATCCGCGGGATAGCGTGTGGACGAGCCCAGCCAATATCTCGACCGAGATCAACGGCATTGGCGCTTCCCTTGCCGATGTCGATCCGCGTTCCGCCGCCCGCCTTCGGGACCTGGGGCATGCTCTAACGAATGAGGAAGGTCGTCAGCGCTGGTCGGATGTAGACCTGAGCCGCGCCTTCAACACCGACCGACTCTCGTACGTCTATGCACTGCGGCGTGAGGGCGGCTTTGCGCCGGCCTCGATCGAGGTGGCCGACAAGATTCGCAACGTGCTGGTCCTGGTGCCGATCGTGCTGACCTGGGCCGCGCTGGCGGAAGCGTCTCTCTCCTACAACCGCTACATCGAAGAAAATCCGGCCGAGGCGGCGACACCGTTCCTGCTGCTGTGGCAGCGGGGATTTGGCGGAGAAGGTGGTTGGTTCTCGACCAGCTTTTCGACTGTCGCGCTGATCGATGCCGTCGTCATCATCGTGATGATCCTGCTCACCCTGTACACGCACGGCCGCCGCGAGAAACAGGAAGACCTTGTCTCCGACACCTCGGCGGCATTCCAGGCCGAGTTCGACAATGTGCTGGCGGAAGCGACCGTCATCCTTGCCGGTGACCGCTCCAACCGCCCGGCACAGCTCACCGACAGCGTCGAGCGGCTCGCGGATCGCTTCGAGCGAAGCAGTCAGGAGTTGCTTACGCAGCTTCAAGTGGAGCACGACCGGCTTGGCAATCTGGCGGGGCGGCGAGAAAAGGAGTTTGCTGATTTTGCGATGTTCGCAACCGGCATGCGGTCGGGAGCCGAGGAGATGCACCGGCTCCTGATCGATCTGCGTCAGGTCTCAGCAGGTCTGGAAACCGCGCTGGAAGACCTCTCCAGCGAGGTAAGTGGTGCGTCCGATCAGCAGCGGAGTCTGCTCACCGCCATTTCCAACCTTGAGCGCATGACGTCATCGTCAATCCAGAGCGACCAGGCCGTCACCCGGCAGCTCTCGCTTGCCGCCAACAATCTGGCCGAGACTGCTGACAAGGCCATGTCCGGCGCCGAGGCCGCAGCCCAGGCGGGACGGATCGCGTCCGATGCAGTGCGTGGTATCGGCGAAGTGGTCCGCCAGCTGGGTGAAAGTCAGGAGCGGGTCGAGCAGGCGTTGGCCGGCGACACGGAAGCCAATGCCAGGCTCGCCGAAGCGCTGCGTTCGAGCACTGCCGGCGCCCAGGCGACGACACGTATCCTCAACGACATTGGCGGCGGACTCGCGCGAATCCGCGACGATTTCGAGCGGCTCGGCGCCCAGACCGGTCAAAGTGCGGGAACCTTGAATGGCCTGCTGGCGCAGCAGACGGAGCTGGCGAAAGACATCTCGCAGGTCGCCCGTGAAATGGGCACGGTCGGGCTTGGCACGGCCCAGCGCCAGCGCGAGGTGAACCAGGACCTCCAACATCTGGTCCAGCGTCTTGATGGGTTGGCTACCACCCTGAACCGGCTTGTGCAGCAGGCGCCGAACTCGGAGAACCTGCAACAAGCGTTCACGACGGCGCTCCGGTCCGAGCTTGGGCGGATGCCCAGCGCGGTCGGTGCGTCCACAGTCACCGGTGACGACGACGATGGACGCGCTCGAGGATCGTGGAACCGTCCACCCCGCACTTGACCGACTGCGGGCATCGACCTCTTCGATCCACCATCGCCCGAGCCATGTGAACCGGGCCACCCCCCATACATCGCCGGAGTATCGACATGCAGCCATACAAGCGAAAGCGGCGCACCAGACGCGACATGGTCGTTCTGGGAGGTTGGCTGTTCGCTGACCTGCTGCTCGGGCTCGCGATGCTGTTCGCGGTCGCGAACACTGTCGGGCAGGCGCCACCGACACCCACCCCAACCGCGACACCGAATCAGCTCCAGACGGCCCAGGCGAACCTCAACGCCCAACAAGCGGAGAGTGAGGCGACCGTCGATGCGCTCGAGAATCAAATCGCGCTCGCTGATACCAGCGCTCAGCAAACCGAGGAAGCAATCGAGCAGCAAGCCGCGGCCGCAACGCGGGCCGCGGCCGCAGAGGCGACACGGGCGGCACTCTCCGAGTCCGACCGTGCTACCGCCGACGCTCTCGCAACCGAAGAGGCCGTCGAATCGCAAGCGACGATTGCCGCCCTGGCTACAGAGCAGGCGGGAGCTGATTCGAGCGTGACTGAGCTCAACAATCAGCTGGCGACGAGCGTTGCTCAGGCCACCGACGTCGCGGCACAGATCAGTGCACAGTCAACGGAACAAGCGGTGCTCCAGGCGCAAGCGACCGAGAATGCCGCTTCTGGCGCGAACATCGAGGCGACCTCTCTCGCCGCCCAGAATCAGGTGGTGACCAACGCCACGCAGGTCAGCGTGATCCAATCCACCGCCGACGCAGCACAGAATCAGGCTGCAACCGTCCAGTCACAATCGAGCGCGGCCCAGGCAACAATTGACGCTCAGGGAATCGCGGCCCAGGCGACAAGCGATGCCGCAGCCGCCAACCTCGCCAACGCGAACGCGACGGCCGCAGCGCTCCAGACCCAGCTACAGCAGAACTCGCTGAATCCGGCGTCGGTCGTCCAGACGATCCAGGTCGATCTGAGCGGGGTCGTCAACGGCGACCCTGACGCCGTCGACGCCGCACGAGACGAGCTGCATCGGGTGCTGGATCAGTACGTGAACGGACAGAACTGCCGGATCGGATTCGTCAACATCTCGTCGCGGGCTCCGGACGTGGGGTCGGGAGTCAACCTGTCGAGAGCGATGGCACCGATCATCCAGGCCGAGTTCCCGCAACTGCTGCCCCAGCCCACCGATGGATCATCACCGGAACTCGCGAACAATCCGATTGCCTTCCCCGGCACCGATCCGGTCGGCGAAGTTGAGCTTCAGTTGTTCCTGAGCGCAGGGTGTGTCCCGGCTCAGGGGTGATCGCCATTCGGCGTCAATCGGATTCGGCCTCCTCGTCCGGCGGCGACGAGGCCCGATACGCGTGGCCCATCCCCGCGTAGCGGTCGCCGCCCAAATGATGGACGATCTGAACGCCTTCTTCCGGTAGCCAGGTCTCCCCGAATGCGCCAGCCTCGGCACTGACATGAAGCACAGACCCGACGAAAAGATCATGGTCTCCCAAACGCATCCGGTTGATCACGCCGCACTCGATGTGAGCGACGCATTCGCCTACCAACGGTGCCTCGATCTCATGCGGGTCTTCTGGGGTCAGCCGAAACTGCTCGAACTTGTCGCCGTCGCGCCCGCTGGCCGTACCACAGCCATGTATTGCCACGAGGGAATCCATGGTCGGAACACTGATCGCGAACTGCTCGCTCTTTGTCATGAATTCGTGACTCAGCCGCGAGGGCTGGACCGCCACGCCGATCAGGACCGGATCGAGACTAAGCGGCAGCAACCAGCCAGCAGTCATGACGTTGTGCTGATCACGGAACATCGTGGTCAGGAGGACGACAGGTCCGGAACCAATGAGCCGCAACGCATCGCGTCCGGCCCGCGTATCCTTCGCCACGATTCAAACCTTCTCTCTCACACGCTCACCATCTTCGGCGAGCACCATGCGGTAGACATCGGCCGTCTGTTCGGCAGCCCGGGTCCAACTGAAAAGCGACGCGCGCTCGATCCCGCGCAGGCTAAGTTCACCTCGATAATTCCGGTCGGTGACGACCCGCACCATCGCGTTGGCAAGCGCATCGACCTCCGGCTCGACCACCACCCCGGCATCTCCAACGACCTCGGGCAGGCTCGTTCGGTTTGCCACGATTGCCGGGGTACCACACGCCATCGCTTCCAGCGGGGTCAGGCCGAACCCTTCGTGAACGGAGGGTGTCACGCAGGCGGCCGCGCCTTGATACAGCAACCGCCGGTCCTCATCCGAGACGCGACCAGTCAGGAGCACCTTCCCACCCAGTCCCAGCCGCTCGACGACGGGCTCAAGTGGTGGATAGACGCGCGAGTTCGTGGAATGCGGCGCGCCCGCGATCACCAGTGTCGCGCCTTCGGGCAGCGACGAGAGCGCCGCTGCGAACGCTTCGAGGAGGAGGGGCAGATTCTTCCGAGTGTCGAACCCACCGATGTTGAACAGGTATGGCCCCGGGATCCTGAATCGCTGCTGCGCTTCCTGCTCCGCCGTTCCTGTCTGATCCGGCTTCAGGTCGGGGGACGCCGCCTCAGGGATCACGGAGATGCGCTCACAGGCAACGCCGAGCACGCGCCGTACGTCGTCTGCGGCAGACTGGGAGGGCACGATGATGTGGCGTGCCTGCCGCGCCGTCCGCGCCATCAGGGCGAGATACACCTGCATCGCGCGCGTCGCGCGATATTCAGGCATCGCGAGCGGAATCGTATCGTGGATCGTCACCACACACGGGAACGGCGCCACAATCGGGGCACTCATTTGGGGCAGGTGCAAGAGGCGCGCGCGTGGCTTTCCAGTGATCGCGGCGGCACTCACGCCGATCGCATCCCAGGCGAAGCGATGGCGCCGGGTGCCCGGCTTGAAAAACCGACCGTCTCGCGGTTGGACGAGGTCAATCTCGATCCCGAGCGATTCGCGGTCGGCTACGAGCGCCCGGGCCAACTCCCGGACGTAGGTGCCTATACCCGAGTGCGGCAGACTCAGGAAGTTGCCATCGATCGCAACGTGGATGGGAACGGAACGACGGTCACTGGTTCCCAGTGTCATGAAGGTGTTTCTCCCGCCTGGGGCACCGATCGTGATGAAAGCCTCAGTGGCCCGAGCGATACCGGCTCCAGAAGGGATCGCGACCGTGGTATCATTTGGGAAGTAACGGCATCAACGCTATCCACTTTCGATGACGTATGGAGACATGCATGGCAACACCACTCGAGATCACCGACGCAACATTCCAGCAGGAAGTCATCGCCGCCGACAAGCCCGTTCTCGTCGACTTCTGGGCCCCGTGGTGCGGACCCTGCCGGATCGTTGGCCCGGTTCTCGCTGAAATTGCGAACGAGCAAGAAGATCGCGTCAAGATCGTCAAGGTCAACGTCGACGAGAACCAGCAGTACGCCGGTCAGCTTAGCGTATTCAACATTCCGACAATGATCCTCTACAAAGGTGGGCAACCGGTCGACAAGATCATCGGTGCCCTTCCCAAGCAGCAAATCCTCGATCGGATCGAGCCGCACCTGAGCTAAATGCGGTCGGTGTCACGCGAACGAAAGCCCCGGTGCGTTGAAGTGCACCGGGGCTTTCGCGTGCGTGTCGCCGCGAGACGTGCGGGCCTCTACTCCGTTACAGATGTCCGGAGCCGGGACAAATCCTCCATCTCGCGCCGGAGATCCTCAAGGTCAGCAAACTCGCGGTAGACCGATGCAAAGCGGATGTACGCGACCTGATCCAGCTCCTTGAGCTCCCGCAGCGCCGCCTCACCAACGATGTCAGACGGGACCTCCCTGACCCCAAGCGCCAGCAGCTGGCCCTCGATGCGGCTGATCAAGGCATCAACCTGGTCTTCACTGACCGGTCGCTTGGTAAGCGCAACGCGGAGCTTCATGCGGAGCTTGTCCGGGTTGAATTCTTCTCGTCGCCCGTCCTTTTTGACGACCACAAGGGAGACCGTTTCCACGCGTTCGTAGGTGGTGAACCGTCGATGGCAGTGCGGGCACTCCCGCCGCCGCCGGATCGATTCGCCTCCGCCGAGCTCACGGCTGTCGATCACCCGCGAATCACTTGAGCGGCAGAAAGGGCATCGCACAGTTGCGGCTCCTGTGGCGGCGACCATGATGAGGCATCAGCGAACCCGCAAAATGCCTCCCCGGCGTCCCCCTACCGTTCGCGAAGAAACCGGATAATCGACGATTCGGACTCCCAATCGTCGTCCGGGGCGACCGGCGGTACACCTTGAGACCGCTGACCCGGAGGGGGACCCGCCGCGCGAGACGGCGCCCGGTCAAACTGGCGTTGTCCGTCGCGTCCCAGATTATGCATCGAAAAGGCGTCGACACCCCCACGGTCGTCGAAACCGGTCGCGATCAGGGTGATCATCACGCCATCACCAAGCGCTTCGTCCACCGACGTGCCATAGATGATCTCGGCGTCATCATCGGCTGCGGCCCGGATCACGTCAGCCGCCTCGCTGGTTTCGAACAGGGTCAGGTTGCTGCCGCCGCTGATGTTGTAGAGCACGCCGCGCGCACCCTGAATGTTCATTTCGAGCAACGGGCTTTCGATCGCCTCGCGCGCAGCGTTGACGCAGCGGTCCGAACCCTCGCCGTAGCCGATCGCCATCAGCGCCGAGCCCGCATCCTCCATGATCGTCTTGACGTCGGCGAAGTCGAGGTTGATCACACCCGGTTTGGTGATCAGGTCCGAGATCCCGGCAATACCCTGACGCAGGACGTCATCGGCAATCTGGAACGCTTCCGTAACCGTAGTCTTTGGATCTACCATGTGCAGAAGGCGCTCGTTTGGGATCGTGATGAGCGCGTCGACCGTCTCCTTGAGGAGGGCGACGCCTTCTTCGGCGGCCCTCCTGCGCCGGCCGCCCTCGAACTCGAACGGCTTGGTCACCACCGCTACAGTGAGGGCACCCGCGGCTTTAGCCAGCCGCGCGATCGTCGGCGAGGCGCCGGTGCCGGTGCCACCGCCCATCCCGGCCGCGATGAAGATCATGTCGCAATCTTTCATCACATCGGCCAGGCTTTCGGCGCTCTCCTCGGCTGCGCGCTCCCCAATCTCGGGACGACCGCCCGCACCGAGGCCCCTGGTAAGCTTGTCACCAATGCGGACGGCGATCGTCGCCTCGCTGGTCATCAAGGCCTGGGCATCGGTGTTGACTGCGACAAATTCGATACCATCCACGCCGGAACCGACCATCCGATTGATGGCGTTGCCTCCGGCGCCGCCGACCCCGATGACCTTGATCCGGGCGAATGCCTGTGCGAACGACTCGAAGGAACTTCGACGTGGCGCCGGACCCTCGGACTCTGACGAGGACCCGCCGCGATCAGCCTGCACAGACGTTCTTTGGACCGGACGTGCGGCCTGAGCACCGTGAACCCGAACTTCCTGATGACCGCGTGCCGAGTTCTGTCCTCGGGATTGCATCGTCCCTTCACCATCCACATTTCATCATCGTCAGCCACGGCTCTACCGTGGCCGACAACGTTGCAAACGAACGTTGCGTTTGGCGGAATGCTCCCCCCGGCTCGGCGAAAGCCAACTTCGCTTCCTGGAAGGAGGTTCCGATCGCCTGAAGACCCCTTCCCCGTGCGTCTCCCGGCTCCGTTCCTATCGCAGTCATTGACAGGTCAATGCTGGCGAGTATAGCACGGTGTCCATACGGGCTTGACGCCTGCGACAACATCGACACGCGACACTATTGAAGGTGCGTACGTACGCGGACACGCTACTACATCGTCAGTGGGTTTCACCGTAGCGTTCGACCGCCAGCTCGATCAAACGGTCGACAAGTGCAGAAACCGGCAAGCCGCTTGCTTGCCATAGCATCGGATACATACTGATAGAAGTAAACCCTGGAATGGTGTTCACCTCGTTGATGTAAATCTGGTCGGTGCTGCGCTCCAGGAAGAAATCCACCCGAGCCATGCCGGCGAGGTCGAGCGACTGGAACGCAACGAGCGCCAACTCTTGCATGTGGGCAAGCACATCAGGTGTCAGCTTTGCCGGGATGATCAGTTCCGCGGAGTCGTCGACGTACTTGGCGTTGAAGTCGTACAGGTCCCCTCGCGGAACGATCTCCCCCGCAACGGATGCCATCGGCTCATCATTCCCCAGCACCGCCATCTCTATCTCGCGCGCGTCGGTGCCTTGTTCAACGATCAATCTGCGATCGTAGCGAGCGGCCAGGTTCATCGCATCCTCAAGCTGCTCGACTGCATTGACTTTTGAGATGCCGACACTGGAGCCAAGGTTCGCAGGCTTGATAAAACAGGGAAACCCGATTGAACCGGCGATCGCCGCGGTGATCGCCTCAGCATCACGCACCCACTCCCTGCGATGGACCAGCCGCCAGGGCAATTGCGGTAACCCCGCCTCGGTCAGGATCACTTTGGTAATGGCCTTGTCCATCGCCACTGCGGAGCCGAGCACGCCGGACCCAACATAGGGCAGACCCGCCAACTCCAGCATGCCTTGTACGGTGCCATCCTCCCCCATCGGTCCGTGAAGGACGGGAAAGACGACATCGACTGCGTCGACAATGCTGGCGGGCAGTCTTTCCGGCCCGATACCACTCGCCGGAAGGTTGGCCGATGACGACGAATCAGTGGCTACCGAGCCTGAGCTCAACGCAAAGAAGGGAGAGCTGGCTTCGAGCTGGGCGAGCGGATCGCCGCCGGTGAGCCACGTTCCCTCGCGGGTGATGCCGACAGGTACGACCTCATATTTTCCCGGGTCCAGCGCGCTCATGATGGTTTCGGCCGAGCGCAGCGAGACGTCATGCTCCCCCGAGCGCCCCCCGAACAGCACGGCGACGCGGGTCCTGCGACTGCCCGATTCCCGATCACGCATCGAAGCGGATGTCCTTTCCGGAAACTCCCTCAACGTTCAGGAGCGAGAAACTATCAGTCGAGATGATGGCCGATG
>CADCWI010000058.1 GCA_902806355.1 uncultured Thermomicrobiales bacterium
ACAGAGCGATCGACCTCCAGGACTAACTGAAATCCGTCCTGAGCCGCACTGCAGCGGGATGCACTGCACATATCTTCAGTCGTCCCAAGCGAAACCCCAGGTAGCTGCACCGGAGCGCAGTCGGATGGGCTTTGGTGGCCAATTCGCTGATCGACGAGTTCCCCTTGGCTACCTTGCTGCCGATTACGGGGACCGGTAATCGGCCCCGAAAGTGCCTCCCCTCTAGGTTGTCTCGGTCGACATGCCAGAGAGTCATGTGGCGTGACACCTGTTCGGCGGTCCAACGGCGTCATGCCGTGAGATCCATCGCCTTTCCTCAGTGCGACGCCCAATCCTCATCGTCACCCGGGCGATGGGGTACACCGTGTGATTCCGGCAGGATCAGCTGTGAAGGCTCCCTGGAAGGCGATTCACGCAGGAACACGATACCTGCCGAAATAATCTGACACCGTCGGATGCGCCTCGTGCGATGCAGTTGCTGGATGCATCACTGTCGATCGCGGAGTGATCGAGCGGCCACGGTGCGATGCGGCCCATCGTTGCGCACTGCTGTGACGACTACGGCGAGCGACGAACCTCTTGTGGTCCGCTAACGCAGCAGCAGATACGCGGACAGTCCACCGCCGACGATGACGACGAACGCGATCGGGAGTGCGATTCCCAGGAACGATTCCCTGGCGAATCCCAAGTTATAGATTCCGGTGATTTCCTTGATCCGCTCGATCAGCTTGCTCACGTTTCGTAATCCTCCGCCATGTGGTGACTGGATCCAAGCCGACTCGGCATTCTCAAGGCCGAGCGGCGTTCGCCTCGTTGGGTCGATGCCCCATGTGATCTCAAGTGTACCGAACGCGGTGCCGGGTCAATCCTCGTCTGAATCCCCCACACGGGCGGGAGTGCTCGACAGCTTGCGCATCGCCGGAAACAGGATCACGTCGCGCAGTGTCGGCTGGTCAGCCAGCAACAAGATCAGGCGGTCGATGCCGATCCCGACGCCACCGGTTGGCGGCATCCCGTACATCAGCGCGGTGACGAAGTCCTCGTCGATCGGCATAGCCTCGTCGTCGCCGGCCGCATGGTCACGCTGCTGGTCCTGAAAGCGCGCCAGTTGATCCAGCGGGTCGTTGAGCTCGGTAAAGGCATTGGCCAACTCCACATCGCCGCCAACGACGACCTGAAAGCGCTCGACATGGGTCGGATCGTCCGGCTTCCGCTTGGCGAGTGGGGAAAGCTCGACCGGGTAGTCCGTGAGGAAGATCGGTTGAATCTGGAACGGACGAACGAACTGCTTGAGCAGCTCGTCGACGATCTTCGGCCAGACCGTTCCTTCCTCGATGTCTGCCCCAGCAGCCCGGGCGACACGGAGCAGGTCGTCGGCATTGGGGTGATCGACATAATCGATACCGGAGCGTTCGCGGATCGCGTCGCGGAGCGTCTTGCGTGGCCACGGAGGGGTGACATCGATCTCTTCGCCTCGGAAGCTGAAGACGGTCTTGCCATGGACGGCGACTGTGGCTTGGAGGATCAATGCCTCGACCGTCTCCATCATCTTTTCGTAATCACCATAGGCTTCATAGAATTCGAGCATCGTGAACTCTGGCGAATGATTGCGGTCGATGCCCTCGTTCCGGAAGTCCTTCCCGATCTCGTAGACCCGCTCGTACCCGCCAACCAGAAGTCGCTTCAAGTAGAGCTCATCGGCGATCCGGAGGTAGAACGTCTGGCCCAACGCGTTGTGGAACGTCGTGAACGGCCGGGCCGCGGCACCGCCATAGAGAGGTTGGAGGACAGGCGTTTCGACCTCGAGATAGTCCCGATCGTCCAGGAACCGCCGCATCGCCGACACCATTCGGGAGCGCATCTCGAACACCGACCGGACCGGAGCATTGGCGATCAGGTCGACGTAGCGCTGGCGATAGCGAATCTCTGCATCCTGCAGGCCGTGCCATTTCTCGGGCGGTGCGCTGAGTGCCTTGGCCTGCATCGTCAGGGACTCGACACGCAACGACACTTCGCCAGTCCGGGTCCGGAACAGGACTCCACTCGCGCCGACGAAATCCCCGAGATCGTACAGCTTCAGGATGTCGGCGTAGTTTTCGTCGCCAACAAGGTCCTTGCGGACATAGAGCTGAAGTTGTCCGTGCCCATCACGGATGTGGGCAAACACGGTCTTGCCCATATGGCGGAAGCCAACGAGCCGGCCGGTGACCCGGATCACGTCCGGTGTATGGCCGCCCACGAGCGATCCCGCAGATTCTTGCGTCTCAAACAGGGACAGGGCCTGCTGGGAGGTGTGCGTACGCTGGCTGCGGGTGGGGTACGGATCAATGCCACGCTCGCGGAAGATATCGGCCTTCTGGCGACGGACCTCCTGCAGTTCACTGAGCTCCATGCTTACTCCGGGGTGGTCGATAGGGGTGGCGCAGCCGGCGGGCGCCGGTTGGCGAACTCGGATTCGGCGGTTGGGCCGTCAGAGTGTATGGAGAGGTGTGGCATCGACGAAGCGAGCTACCCCGCCTCGTCGATGCCGGGAGGTGCGTGGAAAAGTTCAGGAGACGCTGACGATCTGGTATGAGATCTCGCCGCCCGGTGTCGTGACCGTGAATGACTCGTTGGCCCTGCGGTCCATCAACGCCTCACCGACGGGCGAGTCAGTTGATATGCGCCCGTCCAGGGTGCTCGCCTCTTCCGGTTCAACCAGAATCCATGTCTCCTCGACACCATCGTCTCCTTTGACGGTGACGTGCGATCCCAGACCGACGATCCCGTCCGGGGAACCTTCGGGAATGATCTCGGCTCCATCGAGAGTCTGCTCGAGCTCGCGGATCCTCGCCTCTGTGTTTATGAGGTCTTCCTTGGTTCCCTCGTACTCCGGATTGTCATCTACGTCGCCGTTAGCCGTCGCTCCCTGGATTCGATCCATGAGGGCGGGGAGTTTTTCCTCACGCAACTCGCGAAGTTCCTCCACCAGGCGTGTCTGACCGTCAGCGGTGAGGTGAATGTGTCGATTGGTTGACATGACCAAAGGTCCTTTCCCGAAGGCTGGCGGCGGGTACCTGACAGGTGCCTTGAACACTGGCACTGGCACTGTTGAGCGCGCGGTCCTGACTGGCTGTACCGGAACGAGATTGGCACTCGAACGAGGTTCACCACCATCAGCGCATGGAGCACGCCGCCCTTTCGATCTCCGAGGGATATAGCGAAAGCCGGAGGGCACCCCCTCCGGCCGTTCAGCAGAACGACCTGAAGTATAGGCCCCATCGGAAAGGCCTGTAAACCGACGCTTCCTATCGCCACTGAACGTGGGTAGCGGTCACATGCACGATGACCGGCGTGCCGGAATCCGGATTCGTGCCCGATCTCCTCGATGTTGACCTGTGCGATTTCGGTCAACACTCACGGGTTCTCTGAGATCAACATGAGGTAAGGTCACGGGCCTCTAATCTAATCTTGATGACGTGGCCGACACCCGGATCTGGTTTCATGCCAGGAGAATATCCATCCTTTCCGACGATCTTACAAAGCGGATGTCGGTGACGACAAGTCACACATGAGATTAATGCACCCTTTTCTATGACGGATAGTCAATATATTGCCCGTGCCTCGATAATCAGTCATTCAACGTAGCTTTACAAACGAATGTGTGATTCGTACACTGCGACCGTACACACCATGCAATATGGCGTGACTCTAGATCAGGTGTTGCCCCGCGCACCAGAACCCGTGCCCGTTCGGTAGCACCCCTGTTCGGTCAAAGGGCTTTGCATGCCTGTTCATCGAGTGTCCTGGTGACGATGCGAGATGGATAGCGCCGCAGGGCCGTCCCGCTGCACACCAGGAGGGGAATCATGGTGAATGCACCCGTATCGTTCGAAAGCCTGGCCGATGCCTCGTTCGGTGCCCGTTCCGGCGTTTACCGGGATCGCATCAGACGACTGGTAACAGCTGCGCTCCTGTCGGTAGTCCTGATCGCGGGTCTTGGCATCGCCCATCCCGTACCGGCGTCAGCTGGACAGGCTGGAACCATCAACGCCGATGGCGTTTCGTTGCTCGCGGGCCTGGATGACCGTTCGGTCATTGGAACCATGAACGCCGGTGAACGCGTGGACATCTTCTGGGGACCGGAGGGCGGGCTCTATCAGGTCCGGTATTACGGCACGGTCGGATGGGTCTGGGCCGACTTCCTGTCCCCGGATGGGGGAGGGTCGTCCAGCGGGGGAGGCGGTCAGGGTGGCGCCACAGCCGCGTTGCCGTCTTCCGGTAGCGCCGCGTGGGTGAATACGGGCTCTCTCAACGTCCGCGCCGATGCGTCGAGTTCCGCCGCGGTCTGGGACTCGTTCGACGACGGGACGCAGGTCGATGTAGTTGGGGAAGGCGTCAACGGGTTCGTGCCGATCAGCTACTACGGCTCGACGGCATGGGTGGCGGCCGAGTTCCTGACTTCGGAAGGGCCTGGCAGCGCACCGGCCGCCGCACCTGCAGCTGCGCCCAAGGCAGAGCGCTGGATCGATGTCAACCGTACGACCGGCCTCGTGACGCTGTTCGAAGGCGACGCGGCGGTCGCGCAGTATTGGGGCTCGTTAGGATACGACCGCTCCGACGGTGGTTTCTATTCCACGGCTACCGGCAGCTTCCGCGTCTATCGCGTGCATCAACCACTTCACTACACCGACTATGCCGATGCCTACATAACCGACTGGGTAGGATTCGATCCGGATCGCTTCAACGGCTTCCATTCCTGGACGAGAGATGCCAAGGGCAATGTGCTGCCCAACGGCGCCGGACTGACGGCCGGGTGTGTCGGCCTCGAGCCCTCGGCGGCCCGGGCGGTCTATAACTTCTCGTACGTTGGCATGCGTGTGGAAGTCCACAACTGACCGTCGCCTGACTGGATTCCGGCGGGTGCTCCGTGCGCGATCGCGCACGGAGCACCCGCCGCTGCAACCGTTCGAGTCGTCGCACGTTATCGTAAAGGGGAGGCGGAACTCGGGATTCCATGAGGCGCCGCCCTTTGCATCGAGCCGGTGCTCATGCGGTAGCGCATCTTTCCTCTGCATGAGGTCAGGCATTGTGGTCAAGCATCGAGCCAGACGACGAGCCGTACGACCAGCGGGACTCCTCATTCTCCTGCGCGCGCTGGCTGCCCTCTTCGCGGTGGCCGTTATCGGCTTCGTCATCCTGAGCGATGTCCGCCCGGGAGGTGCGCCCTCTCTCGATCCTGCCCCTGGCCCGACCCTTCCGTCCAAGCGGGAGACAACCGCAGTCGTGGCGACGGACGCGCTGAACGTCCGCGACGGTGCATCCATCGACGCCGCTGTGATCGACACGCTATCGCAGGGATCGCGACTGGAGGTGCTTGGGCCGGCCAGGAACGGCTTCACGCCAGTTCGCCATGGCTCCGGTCGGGCATGGATGGCGAGCGAGTACCTGACAATCGATGGTGCTTCCGTGGTGTCCGCTGAAATTCCCGCTGCCAGACCGAGGGATGTACCGGAACCTGAGACCGCCGCGGCACCGGAAGACCCTCGGCAAGCCGAGGAGCCACCGGAGGATGCCAGCCTTGGTGACGTTCCAGGGGACAAGGCGGTTGTTCAGGAGCGCTGGATCGACGTGGATCGGACGACGGGCGTCGTCACCCTGCATGAGGGTGCATCCATCGTCTCCACCTATGTGGGACGAACTGGCCAGGATGCGTCAGCTGACGGGTTCTTCTCGACTGCACCCGGGACGTTTCATGTCTACAGTATGAACAAGGCTCTCGCGGAAACGCCGTTTGCTGATGGCGTGTACCTGACCGACTGGGTGGGGTT
>CADCWI010000059.1 GCA_902806355.1 uncultured Thermomicrobiales bacterium
CCGGCCTGTCTCTGTCTGCGCCGAGCCGATCTGTTCCTGGTGCCAGTATACCAAGCGACAGCCGATCGGGCCGTATACTCTGGAAGACGTCAGAGGTCTGTGATCAGTGAATGGCAACGAGGGAGAGGGTGTGTGGATAGCCTGATCGAAGTCGTGCATGGCCGCGAGGTGCTGGATTCGCGAGGGAATCCGACCGTTGAAGTCGAAGTGCACCTCGTTGGCGGGGCGATCGGGCGCTCCGCCGTACCATCGGGCGCGTCGACCGGAGCGTATGAAGCGGTCGAACTCCGGGACGGAGATCCCGGGCGATTCGGCGGCAAGGGCGTCCTCACGGCGGTGGGCCACGTCAACGACGAGATCGCGGAGGTGGTCGTCGGCATGGACGCGTTCGACCAGTCCGGTGTCGACAAGCTGATGCGCGAGCTCGACGGAACGGACAACAAGGGCCGGCTTGGAGCGAACGCGATCCTCGGCGTGTCACTGGCGGTGGCGCGTGCCGCCGCCGAAGAGGCAGGACTGCCGCTCTACCGGTACCTGGGCGGACCAAATGCGCGAACGCTGCCCGTGCCGATGATGAACATCCTCAATGGCGGGAAGCACGCCGAGGGGTCCAGCGTCGACATGCAGGAATTCATGGTGATGCCGGTCGGCGCAGTCACGTTCGGCGAGGGCTTGCGCTGGGGAACCGAAGTCTTCCATGCGCTCAAGAAGGTGCTGAGCGAGCGGGGATTGAGCACGCATGTCGGCGACGAGGGGGGATACGCGCCGAGCCTGGGTTCCAACGAGGAGGCGGTCCAGGTCGTGCTGACCGCCATAGACCGAGCCGGATACACGCCCGGTGATGACTTGGTGATCGCGCTGGATCCGGCGGCCAGCGAGCTCTACGACAACGGCTCCTACGTGCTCAAGGGCGAAGGACGAACACTGAGCGGCGAGGAGATGTCGGCGTTCTGGGCGGACTGGGCCGGCAAGTATCCTATCCGTTCGATCGAGGATGGCCTCGCCGAGGACGATTGGGGGACGTGGCAGCAGCTAACAGCCGCGATCGGAGACAAGGTGCAGCTGGTCGGCGACGACCTGTACGTCACGAACACCGAGCGTTTGCGGCGGGGAATCGACGACAAGGCCGGCAACGCGATCCTGGTCAAGCTCAACCAGATCGGCACGCTGACAGAGACGCTCGACGCGATCGATCTCGCGCATCGATCAGGGTTCCGGGCGATCATCTCCCATCGCTCGGGCGAGACGGCGGATACCTTTATCGCCGACCTCGCCGTGGCGACCAATGCCGGACAGATCAAGACGGGCGCGCCGTCGCGGGTGGACCGCGTCGCCAAATACAATCAGCTGCTCAGGATCGAAGAGGAGCTTGCGGACTCCGCCCGGTATCCGGGTGCAGCCGCGTTTGGCTGAAGGGCATGAATGAACGTTTCACTCCTCCCTCCGTCATTCATGTCGAGGCGAAGGATGCGACGGGGCAGCGATTGTCTGCAAAGGCGCAATGTCGCGAACGAATCTCTTCAGAACCGCCCTTGGATCCGACGGCAGCTCTGCGGAAACGGACGGATCGCGGTCAGTGCTCGACCGGATCCAAGGCCTCGAACACGGCCCGACGGCTAACGACGTGGCCTGTCTCGATCGTGCATCGGGAAATGCACGGCGTCTGACACCGATCGACGAGGCGTTGGCCCGGCCGGTGAGCTGGCGGCGCGGAGGTCAGCGGAAAAGGACGCTACCGAACGCCGAAGACGGCGCGGCCGAGCCGGACGTGGGTTGCGCCCTCGGAGATCGCAACTTCGTAGTCGTTGGACATGCCCATCGAGAGCACGGGCAATTCTATGCCGGCGGAAACCTGGAGGCGTTCTCCCAGCTCCCGCAAGGCGCGGAACGTTGGCCGTGCATCCTCTGGGTCCTTGACGAGCGGGGCAACGGTCATCAGGCCGTCACAGCGGAGATGCGGCGATCTTTCGATGGCCTCCAGCAAGGGGTCCGCGTCGTCCGGGCCACAACCGGACTTCTGGGGCTCGTGCGCGACGTTGACCTGGATCAGGACCGGCAGCATCTTGTCGAGTCGCGCCGCTTCACCCTCCAGGGCCTGGATCAGGGAGAGCCGGTCGACGGTTTCGATGCAGCTGAAGAGTTGGGCCGCGTGCCTCGCCTTGTTCGACTGGAGCTGCCCGATCAACCGGAGGCAGCTTCCTTCGGGGAGTGGTGCCGCAAACTTCTGGCGAGCCTCCTGCACCCGGTTCTCTCCGAATGTCGTCAGGCCCAAACCGATCGCCGCGTCGACCGCGGTCCGGGAGAACGTCTTTGAAACGGCGACGATGGAGATCTCGTCCGGGGACCGATTGCCCTGGCTGGCAGCAGCCGCGACGCGGGATCGTACGTCGGCAATTCGATCCCGCATTGCACCGGTGTCGATCTCGACAAGCGATGTCTCGCTCATCATCGGGCGGATGTCGTCAGCGCGATCAGAGCGCCTTCGCGCCCCGCACCCGGTCCATGTCCTCGATGCGAGAACCAGGAATCCTTCGAGCATTTCGTGCAGATGTCGGACATGTCGATATGGTTCGGGTCGAGACCAGCGCGCTGGAGAAGGAGCGTGTTGGCGCGGACACCATCGAAGTGATCTTTCGGGCCGGGATGAGTGACGGCGAGCTCGGCGAGTGACCCGAGCTCGCGTGCCTGATCCCGCCAAGCCGCGATCACTTCGTCGCCGACCTCGTTGCAACACCCACCGATGGCCGGGCCGAGATAAGCGCGGATCCGCGATGGATCGCTGCCGAACGAGTCTTGCATGGCGCGCACCGCCGCGCCCGCCACATCGACGACCGTGCCGCGCCAGCCAGCATGGACCGCGCCTACGGCAGGATGCTCAGGATCGACGAGCAGGATCGGCAGGCAGTCGGCGTGCAGCGTCATCAGCACGACATCCGGATCGTCGGTGATCATGACGTCCGCGAATCCGGCGTGCGTCGAACCCGGCGTTGCGCCGCGACCGGCCTGGTCAGCGGTGACGCGGATCACATCCCGGCCGTGCACCTGGCCCATCGTCACGATCCGGTGCGGATCGACGCCGATGCTTCGGCACCAGAGCTGACGCATCGCCCAGGCATCATCCTTGTCCCGAGGGGCTCCGTACCCGACGTTGCCATCCGCGATCCCCAGCCCTGGCACACGGTACGTCAACCCATGTGCGACGCCCGGGATCTCGTTCAGGAGGTCGGATCGAAGGAGAACCGGTCCAGCCATCGCGAGCGTGTCCACCGCATCCGAAGAGGCGTCGTACGCCGCGGCGTATGGGTCAACCTGCGTCATGGTGCATTCTCTTCCCGTGCGGCATCGATGATGATCTGGTCGACGACTCGTTCGACCGGCGCGTGGTCGTCAGTGAACACCCGCGTAACCTCGGTCACTTCGCGCACGTTGCCGGTCGCGATGCTCGATTCACCGACGGTCCTAACGAGCGAGTCAGCCGGCTGGGCGTTGACGGAACTCGAAAAGTTCGCCAATTCGGTCGGTGAGTTCGTCCCGATCACGATGCTGTTCGCATAGAACTCGGTGTCGATGACGTACACGTTCGGAAAGACATCCTTCATCGTCGAAGCAATCACGTCGACCAACCGGTAATCGGTTTCGGTGCGACCGACGTTGATCACGGCGACGCCCTGCGGGGTGAGCTGGCCGGAGACTTCCTGGAAAAATTCCCGGGTGGTGAGCTGAAAGGGGATGTATGGCTGTTTGTAAGCATCGACCCCGATCAGGTCGTATGTCGTGTCGGTGGTTCGCAAGACATAACGCCCATCTTCGACAATGACGTTCAAGTTGGGTTCGGTCATTCCGAAATACTCTCTGCCTACCGCGGCGATCTCGGGATCGATTTCAACTCCATCGATCGGGATCGGGCCGTACGCGGCGGTCAACTGCTTGCTGACGGTCCCGCCGGCGAGACCGATCAAGAGCGCGTTGTCGATCTGAGCGGTCGATGGTGTGCGATTGAAGAGGGGTGCCACCATGAAGTAGTCCCACGGCCCTCGCGTAAGGGGTTGTGCCGGGTCGTAGATCGAGTGGGTTGCATGGCCCTCGTTGAGCGAGAGCTCGGTCGAGGTTCCATCCTGAACCACCTGGATGTAATTGTCGCGCGATTCCGTCTCGTAGATCAGTTCGCCACCCTGGGCCGGCCGAATCGGTCCACCAATATTCAAGGTGACCAAAAGGGCGACCATGGTCGCGCCGATCGCCATTGCAGAGACCTGGGGAATTGCCCGGAGCCGGAGCAGGCCGATCGCGGACGGGATGAACAGCAGTGCGCCCAGGATCAGGAAGGTACGGACCGTGCCGACCCACGGGATCAGAACGAGCACCGGGAGAAAGCTGCCAGCGATCGAGCCGACCGTACCAAGTGCGTAGATGTTGCCGGAGGTGTGACCGGCCTGGGTGACGTTGGCGATGCGCAATCGAATCGCATACGGGCTGACGAAGCCGAGGAGCGTGATCGGGACCGAAAGGATCAGCAGCACGCCGAGCAGTGATCCGTAGAACGCACCGACGGCCACTTGATCGAAGGCATCGAGCGAGAACTCGAGGATGGGCCGCGCCAGAAATGGCAGGAGCGCGCACCACAGGGCGGCGGCAGCCGTGATCGAATAGAGCACCCAAAGGCGAGGATACCGATCCGCCGCGCGGCCGCCCAGCCAGTAGCCAATGGCGAGAAACGTCAAGGTCAAGCCGATCAGGTTGGCCCAGATAAAGGTGGAATCCCCGAAGAAGGGAGCGATCAGGCGGGACACGCTGAGCTCGGTACCGACACTGGTCATGCCGCCGAGAAAGACGATCAGGCGGATGAAGAGATCGTCGTGGCGGCTCAGCGCCGCGTTCTCGATGCGGGATGGAGAGTCTGTCACGGAACCTGCCAGGCAGAGGGGGCGCGGTGGCGCACCCGGGAAGACGACAACGCACGGAAGTATACGGTCTCATTGACCTGGGCATGACGCCCCGTTCTTCGGCTGGTCCATAATCGACGCAGGTCGGTAAGTTACATAATCTACGCATCCTGCTTTGACGGGTGACCGATGCTGGGCCCGTCCCACCTAGTCCTTGGGTATCTCGACGGTAAGTGAGCACCTGCGGAGAAAGACGTGATGTTTCGGCTGGAGCGCCGCTTTTGCCCGAACATCGCGGTCGATCCCTGTGTCCCGGCGGGAGCCATGGCGGGTTATGGGACATCGATTGTGACGCAACGGCCGCAGACGCAACTTGGCACTTCGGTCGTCACCACTGGTCGGTACGGTGCGATCGACGGTCCCGCAAGCGATGTCTTGGCGTTGCGTCATGCCGGACCGGAACTGGAGCATCCGGGGTGACAATCCGTGAAGAAGTTCGTGATCCGGTGGAGCCATCATCACGACCACTCCCCCGGCACATCGCAGAGAGGTGGAGGCGAGCGGTTGTTTGCGGACAATTGTGCTTATACGCATAACATCGGTCAGAGCCTAGACCCCGATCGTAACGCCCAGGATGCCGATCACGTAAAGCGCCTGGTCTTGGGTCAGCGTCACACCCTGAAGTCCTTCAGGCCCTATCCGGATCCCTTCGATGTTCGACCGCCGGAGATCGGCGCCGGTTAGCACGGCGTTCGAAAAATCGGCTTCTCGCAAATCACACGCATCGAACACTGCGCCGCTGAGATCGGTGCCGTTGAACAGCGCCCCGCGGAGCCGGCACCGCGAGAAGCGGACGCGCTGAAGACGCGACTGCTGAACCTGCAACGCATCGGCGACGCAGTCCTCGAAATGGACATCCTTCCAGGACGACTCATTGGCCCGGACGCCGACGAGCTTGCTGTCATTGCAGTCGACCCGCGTACAGCTCGATCGGTGCAACACCGCGTTGGAGAGGTCACAGCCGGTCAAGATCACGTCGGTGAGCTGTGCTCCCTCCATTTCGGCATCTCCGAGGCGAAGGGTGTCCAAGCGGGAGCCGTTCACCTGCAGGTTCACGAGCAATCGCGCCGTCATGTCGCCGTGGTGAATTCGCGCCGAATCGATCGAACTCTCTTCGGCCATCGCGTTCACTGGAAGCACAACGAGGCGACCGGGCGGAGGGACACTGGGTTGGCGTCGCGATCTTGCGGGATTTGCCATGCCCGCATTCTAACGGACACATCGGACACATGCCCTGATCACAGGACGCGAAGATGAGGGGTTGCCGGTTTCGCGGGAGTTCGCTCCATCCGAGGCATGGCGTCCACATTCGATCCGAGTTCAGTCCCTGGGGTAGAGTTCAACGGAGCGCTTCGCTCGGTCGGATGCCACCAGTGCGAATCAGTGCATCCTTGCCCCCTCCCCCACTCGCTCCAGGAACTTCCCAGAGGCTGAATTACACATGAGTACCAATCTGCCCGCACGGGTGAATGCCGGGCGTAAACGTCCGTCGCTGGAAGCTGTTGTCACGGCGATCATGATCCTGCTGACGCTGATCGCCTGTTTCTTTTTCGGCAGGGACATGGTCAGGATCGGGACCGGGTATCTCGAGGAGAGAAGCATGGGGGATCTCTCCCGCCTCCTCCTCTTCACCGGCATCGTCCTCGTCCTGATTTATGGCAATCTCGTGTATCAGGTCGCGCGGCTTGGGCATGTCCTTCGCCGGCGATCGCACGTTCCCGAGCCATTCGAGACGCTGGTCGATGCCCATTGGAAGACAGCGCCCCCGGTCGTTGTGCTCGTGCCGTCGTACAAGGAGGATCTCCGTACCATCCGCCAGACACTCCTGTCGGCAGCGCTGCAGCACTATCCACGCCAACGTGTCGTGCTTCTGCTCGATGACCCACCGAGGCCGGGCAACCCCGAAGATGCTGCGCGTCTCGCAGCCGCTCGTCGCGTGCCGGTCGAGATCACGGAACTCTTGCGAGGACCGGCCGCTCGAGTGGAGCGAGCGGCGAGACAGTTCCTCACGGCTAGCGATCAGGGGCGGCTCGCTCCCCGGAAAGAGTTGTCGCGGTTGCTCGATGTCTACGCTGACCTTATCGCCTGGATGGAAGAGCGAGCGGACGAAGCCTCCGGAACCGATCACACGGACGAGTTGTTCGTGGACGTGACGTTCCGTGACCACGCGAAGCTCCTGCGGGAAAGCGCCCGGCGGCTGGTGCGGTGCCTGCCAACCGGTGGACTGAGCGCCGAAGCGCCCGGCGGCTGGTGCGGTGCCTGCCAACCGGTGGACTGAGCGCCGAGCAGCTAAGCTTGGAGTACCGCCGTCTATCGACCCTGTTCCGTGTGGAGCTGACCACTTTCGAGCGCAAGCGCTATGTCAATCTCAGTGACGAGCCCAACAAGGCGATGAACCTCAACAGTTATATCGGTCTGCTTGGCAAGGCTGTGGAAGAGGTCCGGCGGGGCGACCAATTCCACCTTGAGGTACGGGAGCCGGGTCACCGAGATGGAGAAAAGGTCATCCCCGACGCGACTTACGTTCTCACTCTGGACGCAGACAGCCTGCTCATGCCCGATTATGCGTTGCGCATGGTCGACGTCATGGAGCGGCCGGGGAACGAGCGGCTCGCCGTGGTACAGACTCCGTACACTGCGATCCCGGACCAGCCCGGCGTGCTGGAACGGATTGCCGGGGCAACCACGGACATGCAGTACATCGTTCACCAGGGTTTCAGCTGGGTCGGGGCAACATTCTGGGTGGGAGCAAACGCGCTCCTCCGCAAGACGGCGCTGGACGACATCCGCACCGAGTCGTCCGATGCCAACAACGCAGCGCGGTTCATCCAGGACCGGACGGTGATCGAGGATACCGAGTCCACAGTTGATCTCGTCGCACGTGGATGGTGGCTCCACAATTACTCCGAGCGCCTGGCCTATAGCGCGACGCCGCCAGACTTCGGCGCCCTGCTCGTGCAGCGTCACCGGTGGGCCAATGGCGGACTCCTGATCGTGCCGAAGCTGCTTCGATATGCACTAGCCGGGCCGTTTCATGCACGGAAGCCGGTGGAAATCCTGGTGCGGTTCCACTACCTGGTGTCGATCGCTGCCGGAAGCATCGGCTTCCTGGTCCTGGTCCTCGTTCCCCTCGACCAGGACGTGCACAGTCTGTGGCTGCCGGTCACGGCCGTTCCCTATTTCCTGCTGTTCTGGCGGGACCTCATTCAGGCTGGGTACAGGAAAGGTGACATCCTTCGCGTATACGCCTTCAACGTGATGCTAATGCCGATCAACCTGGCTGGTGCGGCCAAGTCGATTCACCAATCGATTACGGGGAGGAAAACACCATTCGGTCGGACGCCCAAGGTAGAGGGTCGTACCTCGGCGCCAGCCTGGGCAATCCTGGCAGAATGGCTGCTTCTTTCATACACCCTGTTCGCGTTTGTCTGGGACGCGTTCGCCGGGCGATGGTTGCACGCCCTCTTCTCACTCGCCACGGTCGTGACGCTTGCCTACGTGCTTGTGGTCTTCATCGGCCTTCGTGCCGGTTTCGACGACGTGCTCGCCTCGTTGCGGCGGTCCCCGCTTCGAAAACCCGCGGGACGGATCGAGACTACGAGATCGACCTCGGCTTCGGGCTGATCGAGTCCACTCTCCTTGCCCCAGGGAATCGCCACGGCCTGCGCGATGCGTCGGGGACCGTGTACTCTGCTCGCCACGCCTGGGGGGTCCGCATCGAAAAACGCCACGGAATTGATCATGGTTCACGTACCCCATCCTGAATGACCGAACTGTACGACCGCGAGGTCACCGGTATGCCCGAGCTTGTAACTCGTACAGTTCCGCGTAGAGCCCACCGAGGGTCATGAGTTCCTCGTGGCTCCCCAGTTCCCTGATGCGGCCGCCGTCCAGCACAGCGATCAAGTCGGCCATCCGTACGGTCGAGAACCGGTGGGAGACGAGAACAGTTACGGTACCAGCCTCCTCGGCCGCCCGGCGCGCGGCCGAGGTGTACCGCGCGAAGAGGGCATGCTCGGTCTGGGCATCTAGGCTCGCCGTCGGCTCGTCCAACATCAGGAGCAGCGGTCGCTCTCGCATCATCGCCCGGCCCAGTGCCAACTTCTGCCACTGGCCGCCCGAAAGTTCAACCCCGTCCTTCCAATCCTTCCCTAGCTGGGTCTCCAGACCTTGCGGCAACTGCCCCCGCAGGTCCGACGCCTGTGCCCGGTCCAGCGCGGCCCCGACGTCCCGCTCAGAGGCTATCTTCGCCACGTCACCCACACCGACCGACTCCCGTGCCAGGAACTCGAAGCGCACGAAGTCCTGAAACGCGGCGGAAACGCGATCTCGCCAGCCCTCACGGTCCATGCGGCTCACATCTACGCCGTCTACAAGGATTCTCCCAGCCGTCGGCTCGTAGAGCCCGCAGAGAATCTTCACCAGCGTCGATTTCCCGGCGCCATTCTCCCCGACAATCGCGACGACTGAACCCGCGGGCAGCCAGAGATCGACGCCCGACAGCACGTCTTCATCCATCCCCACATATCGGAAGGAGATGCTATCCAGCCTTATGCCACGTTCGAGCCTGGCAGGGGCCGGCAACGGGTCGGCGACAATCCGACTCGACTGCCTGGCGTAGCGTTCGAGCCACAGGTACCGGTCCGCCGCGCGGAGAACGCGGAGGAAATGTGCTCCGTAGAAGACGGCTGTACTGACGATCGCGTTCATCCCCGCTGCCAATCCGACAGCCAGCACGACGTCTCCCGGCGTGGCCGATCCCTGGACGGCGAGCACCAGCACGAGCCCGATTGCGGCGGCATACGCCGCCCCGGAGACGAGCGCGCCGACGGACTGCAAGCCCGCGCCCAGCCACTCGGCGCGGTTTCGCTCGCGCATCACGGCATCGGACGCGAGCTGATGACGATTCAGCAGTGTGTCCAGGAGACCGAACACGCGAACCTCCTTGCCGGCAGCCGCCTCTGTCCCGGTTTCGAACAGGTGCCGCCTGAGCCGCTCCGCCCCAGCGGTGGACTCTTCGGCGCGCCGTTGCACCTCCTGCGCCCGCCTCCCCGCCACGAATGAGACAGTTCCGAAAAGCGGCAGAAGAAGCAACGCCGGGTGCAGTCTCGCCAACAGGACACCACTCGCGATCAGCTGCACCGCCACCCGGAGGAGGCCGGCTGTCGCATTCGTCATCCAGCCGAGAAGCGCGCGCTGCTCTCGCAGCAGATCGAGCCGGTCGATATGCTCGGGGAGCTCGTGGTGCTCGATGCCGGGCACCCCGCCCATCAGCCGGATGAGTCGCCGATCCACCTCCCCACTCGCTCGCTCTGCCACTGAGAACAGCAGATCGATGTAATACAGGCCGTTCACCAGCCCGATCCCCGCCGCGGCCGAGAGCACCACCACCGCCGCGAGGATTCCGCTCGTATCGCGGTCGACGGCGGCATCCACGAGAAGCTTGTAGCCATACGCCGCAGCGGGATAGATCAGCGACATGACCGCGCCGGAAACCAGGAAGAAGGCGGCTTGCCTGGGTGCGGACTTGAAGCCAAATCCCATGACCATCCGATAGTTCCTAAACCAGCCGAACATGTTATGTCCTGTCCTCGACCGTCCGGGCGAAGCGGTCCGCCTGAACCCGAAACATCCGAGCGTACAGACCATCCACGGCCATGAGCTCGTCGTGACTCCCCGTCTCGGCCACACTGCCTCGCTCGAGCACGACGATCCGATCGGCGCGGCGGACGGTGGAGAAGCGGTGCGAGATGAGAATGGTCGTCAACCCAGCCGTGATCTCCAGGAATCGGTCGTAGAGTTCCGCCTCCGCTCGCACGTCGAGGTTTGCCGTCGGCTCGTCCAGCACCAGCACCTTCGCGCCGCCCTCGACCGCGAAGAGCGCCCGAGCGAGCGCGATCCGTTGCCACTGACCGCCGGAAAGGTCGACTCCGCCCGGATATTGCCGGGACAGGACGGTCTCCCATCCCTCTGGCAGAGCCTCGATCATTCCGAGTGCTCCCGCCCTTCGCGCGGCCTCCCGCAATCGATCGATGTCGTTGGCGAGCACATGTGCGCCCATCGCGATGTTGTCGCGCGCCGAGAGGTGGTAGCGATTGAAATCCTGGAAGATAGCGGCGATCCCTCGCCGCCACTCCCTCGGGTCTGCCTCTGCCACGTCGTTGCCGTTCACCGAGATCCGTCCCGAGGTCGGTTCGTACAGCCGGCAGAGGAGCTTGACCAGCGTCGTCTTGCCTGCACCGTTCGCACCCACTACCGCGAGTGACCTTCCGGCGGGAATCTCTAGGTCCAGGCCTGTCAACACGTCACGCTCGCTGCCGGAATATCGGAAACCGACATCCTCGAAGCGGATGGCCGCGCCAGAGATCCCTGTCGGCAAGCTCCTGATCGGATTGCGTGGCTCGTCTAACAGGCGGCGTTCGAGCTCGAGCACCCTCGGCACCGAGACGGCAGCCTGGGAGAGGATCATGTTGGCATCGTCAAAGGCCCGGAATCGATTGGCACCCATCGTCGCCTGCGCGTATACCGCAAGCGCGCCAAGCGAGAGGTTCCCTCGCAGCGAGGCCCATGCCAGCAGTCCGAATGTGGTGATGTTCGCCACGATAACGGCGAGGGTGGGCAGCCAAACCACTGCTCTACCGGGACGGCGCGCGTGCCACACGGGCTCCATTGCTCGTCGCCACGCAGCCTCGAACCGACCCTCCAACCAGCCAGCCAGTCCCCAGACCCGGACCTCCTTTGCCGCAGGGGGCTCGAGGGCCAGGTCGCGGTAATAGTCGGCGCGGCGAAGTGCCGCCGCCTGACCAAATCCTACCTCTCCGACCCGGAGGTACTCTCGTTGCAGGTAGTACAGGACTACCGGCCACATCATGAGCCATGCGAATCCAAGCCACCATCGAAACCCCATGAGGATGGCGGCCGAACCGAGCGCGGCGAGCCAGCTGGGAAGAAGATTCGCGAGCGCCGCAGAGGCGTCTCCGGGACGCAGGCCATGCACTCCTACCCCACGCGCTGTCTCTATCAGGTCCAGGACGGCGGGCTCCTCCAGGTGCGAGATGCCTGTCGGTCGCCCTACCGCAGTCATGGTCCGCTCCTGAAGGTGGCGATCGACCTGCCGACCAAGCACGGTGGCGAGCGCCTCCTGGAAGGGCGCCAGCAAACGTTCGGCAACGATCAAGAGGGACGCAACGGCAAGCAAGGACAATGTGTAGCGTCCGGCTGAGGATTCAAATCCATCATCGACCGCTGGCTGGATCGACCCGACTAGCAATCCGGTAACGACCGTAGCGGTCAATGGGAGCAAGGTCGCGGCAATGACGCTCGCAGACAACAGGAGTGTCAACCGGCGGCTCACGCGAGGGAGGATCCGGAGTATCGTGATAATTCCAGAGACCGTCGGCGAGACGGAAAGGCGGGGTCGTCTCACTCCACCGTGTCTCCGGTGCGCCGACCCTGGCACGACGTGCCGTTGACGCTCACGACCCGCAGCGAGTCGCGCAGTGTCACAACCTCCAGCTTCGCTCCATCCGTCACGCTTTGGAACCCGGTCACCACTGCCGGGCTACCCATCGCCTCTATCTCGCGTTCGGGAAGGAACCGCATTCTGGGATGCTCCCGCCAGAACCGGCGCGCCTCGGGCAGGCTCCAGGTGAGCGAGTGCCAGGTCTCGCTGTCGGCGCCTCCACATCCCGGATGCCAGAGGTAGATGCTGTTGGGGTCTGCGTATCTGAGGGGAACCCACGGCGGCGTACCCCTGGTCAACGGCAACAAGTCGCCACAAACGGGGCACGGCGCGGCACCGTCCTTCGCTTGTGCCCTGAACATCACGTCGATGACCCTCAGCACGCGAGAGAGGGCGGGCCTGTACGTCCGGACATCGCTTAACTCATTCCCTAAACGAGAGTGGATGAAGTGCCCCCGGCGCAAGGAACACTCAGGGCACCGCATGTCCAGCTTGCCTTCTCGGGATCGAAGCCAGCCCTCAAGCCTGTGCTTGCCGCACCCGGGGCACCAGATACGGGTCGTCTGCCATCCCGCGTCTCTCGACTGGACGAGGCCGTAGGAGATCGCCTCGTCGCTCAACTCGGTGGTCAGGAGACGTCGCAACGCCAGCTTTCCCCGATGCAGACGGGCTTCCACCGCTCCTTCGGTGAGGCCCAGACGCATAGCGATTTCGGCCTGAGGCGATTCCCTGATGTAGCGCTCCACGAGCGCCGCGCGCGTCTCCGCGGGGAGTAATGCCATGGCCCGGTCCAGCAACCGCGCCAGGTCTTCCCGCTCCAGATCCAGCTGGAGGTCGATATCGCCCGCTTGCCAATGAGGTCCGCCGCCATGCTTGCGCCCGCAATCCAGATCATGAGGGCTGAAAACTTCTCGGCCGCGGCTCCGGGCCCACAATCGGCATTGGTTCCTGGCTATGCCGAACAGCCAGGAACGGTGAGCCTCTGGGTTGCGCAGCTCGTGGTGATGCTCCAAGGCTTCAAGGAGCGTCTGCTGCGCAAGGTCCTCCGCTGCAACTGGATCGCCCGTGTAACGAGTACAGAACCGCAGCAGCATATCGCGACTGGCGGAAATCGACTGTGAGTCTTCAAGGTGCGGTGGGTGCTCGCTCGCTCTGGTAACCACGATGCCTCCTCGGCTGGAGAATGATTCTGCATGTATGTAACATGGTGGTTCCCCTTTCCTACGCACTTTTTGGTTTGTCCTGGTAGACCCGCCTAGGAGCATCCGGCACAGCTCCGCCTGCCCATCCGAACGGGCGCCGGGCACGTGGGTTGGCTTTGGCTCGTCGTTCTGTTCGATCGCTGAAACGAGGAGGGTGAGACGTCCGACACGTACACGTGATGGGAGGGGCAGGACCAGCTACGGGAGCAAGACGCCAGGAACCCATCCTAGAGCAGTATCCGGAATCTCGTACCTCCGGGCTGCATGCTCCCGGGCCACGTGGAGGAACCGAAGAACCCGGATAAGGAGGGAGGGGTCAGTCGTTGTCAAACAAATCCAGGATCACACCCAGTTGCGTGCTGCCGTTGACTTACGCATACCGCTGACCGGTATCCTCGCCGCTCAGGACAAGGGGAATACCGCTAGCGTCGAGGTAGGCGATCTTTTGGTTGATGCCCTTGATCCGGATCGCCAGGTGATGCTAGTTCACGCCGTGCTGGTCGAGGTGATCCTTCCACGTGCTCGGTTCGCCGATCGGCTCGACTAGCTCGACGTCGACTTGCCCCATTGTGGAAGGACGCCCGCCTGGCGCGAGCGGCCGTTGGCTACCCCTGGTATTCGATCCGCGCCTTTCGGCATTACATCGCGGTCTACTGAGCCGAGGCAATGGTGAGCTGCAGTGGCATGGCAAACGGGAATTTCAACCGATCCTCCTTCGCCTTCAAGACGGAGCGGTTCGCGGTGAACGCTCGGCCCGTTCCCAACCTTGATGTCATTGGCCTGACAACAGCTTGGACGTACGGGCCGAGCTTAAAGTGTCGATGTCCGCTACGATGTCGTGAGTACTGCGCCGGGGTTGGCGCCCGAATCAACGGCGGTCGACTGGCGAAGGTCGATTTCCTTGCCTGTTTCCGCCGAGCGGTAGATCGCGTCGAGGACCCGGAGGACATCGAGACCATGCGTGATCGTCGCGCCCGGCTGTCGCCCCGCCTCGATGCTGTCGACGAAGTCCGCGATTTCCGCCCGGAATGATTCGTAGAGCATGAACCCCTGCTGCTGCGCTTGCATCGTCTGAAACTCCGGGTGCTGGACGAGCGTTGCCCTTGCCGGTCCTTTCCCCGTCGTGGTGTTGATGGTCATCTGCTCCTGTCCACCTGCCTCGTTTCCAAGACCCCGTGATATCCTCGCACCGCCCTGGGTACCGAAGAGCTGGGCGTAAACGAGGTTGCTCTGTTCGATGTGCGAGAGCCACGACACGTCGAGCACGATAGTCGCGCCGTTATCGAGCTTAATGAATGCGGTGGCGAGGTCCTCAACGTCTACATCCGAGCCGGTGCTCTCCCGCATGAAGTCGTTGAACTCGTGGTACACCGATCCGCTGACGCTCACCGGCCGCGGATTGCCCATGAACCACAGCGACAGGTCTAACATGTGGACGCCAAGATCGATCAACGGGCCGCCACCCGACCGGTTCCGCTGCGTGAACCACCCACGCAGGAAGAATTCGGCCGCTCCACGAAGCCATCCCGTCTTTGCGTAGTAGATGTTCCCGAGCTCGCCCGCCTCTATCCGCTGCTTGAGAACGACACTGTCGGGGCGGTAGCGGTTGTTAAACGCGATCATGAACGCCTGGGCGGGGTGCTCCGCGACCTTGGCCGCGAGTCGCTCGCCCTCCTGGAGCGTGTGCGCCAGGGGCTTCTCAAGCAAAACGTGCTTGCCAGCATCGAGTGCGTCGATGGCCATCGGCACATGGAGAAAGTTGGGTGTACAGATACTTACCGCGTCCACATGGTCACCGGAAAGAAGTTCACGGTAATCATTGAAGATCCGGGCGCCATCGACGTTGTACTGCGTCTTGACCTGCTCCGCCGCTGCCGCATTCACGTCCGAAATGGCGACGATCCTGGCATCGGGGTGCTTCTGATATCCCTCGATGTGACGTTGTCCTGGCCAGCCGACACCGATGATCCCGACGCGTATCTCAGCCACAACCTGTCTCCTTCTAATCGTGTGATTCTCGCTGTCCCGGTCATGCAACACCGATGTCGTTGGGGAGTCATGTCATGCGAACGGGGCAGCGCCACGGCGAGACACCGGCGCGCGACACGCCTTGGAACCCCCCGGACTCCAAAAGTAGAACCCTCGGACGTGCGAGTCGACTCGCCACACCCGGGCGACCCCGGTATGGTACTGCCACACATCGTGACTGGCCGGGTATCGGCACAATCTGGAGGAAATGATGACGGAGACGATGTTGGCGGTCGTGACCCATGGGCCGCGAGATTACCGGGTCGAGGAAGTGCCGATTCCACAACCCGGACCGGGTGAGTTGATCATCGAAGTCGGTGCGATCGGCATCTGCGCGTCGGACATGAAATGCTGGCTCGGCGGCGCCCTGTTCTGGGGCGAGGACGGAGCTGGAGGGTTCGTGGAGGCACCCTGCATCGCCGGTCACGAGTATGGCGGTCGAATCGTCGCCATGGGCAACGGAGCGGGCGCGCACTGGAACGTCAAGGAGGGCGACCGGATCGTCGCCGAACAGATCGTCCCCTGCGGCGAGTGCCGGTACTGTCGTGACGGGCACTACTGGATGTGCCAGCGGCACTGGATCTTCGGCTTCAAGCGACAGACCGATGGCGGCATGGCCCGGTTCAACCGCATACCCGCGCAGGCTCGCGTGCACCGTGTTCCGGACGTGCTGAGTGACGGTGAGGCAGCCTACATCGAGCCGATGGCCTGTGCCTGGCACGCCGTCGATCGCGGTGAGATCCAGGAAGGCGATACCGTCGTCATCGGCGGAGTGGGCAACATCGGGCTGTGCATGCTCCAGATCGCCAGGCTGCGGAACCCTGGCCGGCTGATCGCACTCGACACCCGAGCGTACCGGCTGGAGATGGCGAGAACACTGGGAGCCGACGTGGCGATCAACGTGTCCGATGACGACGCAGTCGCGCGGGTCCGCGAGCTGACGGACGGATATGGCTGCGACGTCTACATCGAGGCATCCGGACATCCGAGCGGTGTCATGCAAGGCCTGGAGATGCTCCGCAAGCTCGGCACATTCGTGGAGTTCAGCGTCTTCAATGAGCCAGCGACGGTGAACTGGACGATCATCGGCGACACCAAGGAGCTGAACATCCACGGCAGCCACCTCGGTCCGGGAGGATACGCGCCGTCGATCGCGGCGATCGAGCGCGGGACGGTTGATGTGAAGCCTCTGCTGGCGGAGGCGTACCCGCTGACACAATTCGATGAGGCGATGCGCCAGGCGTTGAGCGGTGATGTGCTCAAGACTCTGATCACGCCGGTCTAGCACCCGATAGCGAGTGGTCCGCCTCCAGCCCGATGAGTAGTGGCTGGTCTTGTGCCAGCCAGATACCGCAACACAGTTTCCCAGCTGTCGCGCCAGCAATGCATCTGCCGCGGACGCGACGGGTAATGCTCGGCCGGCATGAAGCCGGCCACTACACCGAAGGGCACTTTCATGCAGTGGCTAGTCGTGTGCCAGCCAATTGCCGGAATGCGGCATCCCGTGTCGCCCCGTCAGCAATGCGCCCCGCTACGGACGCGACGGGTAATGCTTGGCCAGCATGAAACCGGACATTACAGGATATTGGGTTCAACCCTCCGGATGTCCAGTCGGCGCGATGCCGAAGAAGGCTGTCCAGAGCAGCCGGGCGGCGATCCCACGAGCTGGACGCCAGGCCTCGGCGAGGCGATCGAGATCCTTGAGCGTGAGGTCGGGGTTCTCGTACGCCTGCCGCGCGGCACGCAGGAGCGCGATGTCACCCGTTGGATGCGCGTCCGGCGCGCCGATTCCCCAGAGCACCGCGGACTCCGCCGTCCACCGACCGACCAGTGGTAACTCCATGAGCGCGCGAACAGCTTCGTCCGGTCGATCTCTCGCGGCGGAATCGGTCGGCAGCGCCCCGGCGATTTGCTCCCGGGCGGCATGCTGGATCGCTTCCGCCCGCCGCCAGGTCACTCCGGATGCCTGGATCAACTCGAGCGGCGCCTCGGCAAGTTGGTGCGCAGTCGGAAGCGGACGAAACGTTCTGCCTTCGATCCAGGTTGCGCCGGCGAAGCTTGCGGCGAGCTTTGCCTGCGCCACGGCCGCGGCCGCCACCGAGATGCTCTGGCCGACGATCGACGTGACGATGCCGTCGAACAGCGAGCCGTCACAGTACGGGCGAAGCCCAGGGAACCGATGAGCCAGGCGTTGGACGACAGGATCGGTAAAATACGGCAGTTCAGCGTCGATGCCGAGCACGGCATTCACCCACTCCCGATCACCGGTTACATGCCCGTTTCCAGTTATGTCGAGTACTCCATCATGTTCCTGGCGACATCGGCGCCAGACTATCTGGCCATTGTCCCAGCCGATCCAGGTCAGGGTGCCGTCCGACCAGTGCTGCCTCGGCGATCGCTCCCCGACCCAGGCGGCGGGTCCGCATGTCTGGGCGAGCGAAAATGGTTCCGGAACCGGCAGGTGCCGGATCGTGACGGTTGGGAAACAAGAATCAGTCAATGATCAGGGCTCAGTTTCTGGCGTGCCCAGCGCCGAGCATGGCCGGGCGCATGCCAGACC
Organism: uncultured Thermomicrobiales bacterium; assembly: GCA_902806355.1. The sequence goes on from CADCWI010000059.1 coordinate 18,196, forward strand.
GGGGCCAACAGGCGTACGAGTGGTCTAAAAACCGATCTGTTGATCACAATCGCGGTGCGAAGAACGGGGGCTGGGACGTTGACGAACTGGTCGACGCTGATCGCGAGCCAGACAATATCGACGATGGCGAACGAGATCGTCGCCCATGCCATGCCGGCGAGGATGTCGACGACCCAGTGGTTCGACGTGTAGATGACGGAATACCAGAGGGCGACGTTATAGGGAATGAACAGTAAACCCCACCACCGGAAATACCGGATCGCGAACAGCATAACCAGCCACGGAAATCCGGCGTGGAGGGATGGCATGGCCGCGACCGGATGCGGGCTCGCGTTCTGCCAGATCGCGTAGGTGTCCAGCGTCTGAATGCCGCCGCGACCGATGCTTTCGGTCACCTGCCCTTGCGGCCAGTGGATGTCCGGCAAGACTCCCCAGGCGTCGGCAAGCCATGGCGGCGCGGCCGGGTACAGTAGAAAGAATGCGAACGCTCCGTAGGTCATGAAGCAGAAGGTGAGCGTGAAAAGCCAGAACCGCTCCTTGCGTCCGATCCAAAGAAGGAACGCGAACATGCACGGTAGGATGAAGTGCATGGTGTAGACAATAACCGCGAAGTAGTCGTACCAGTGGACCGTGCCGCGAACGTAGAGCCAGTCCTGCAGCGTCGAGACTGGTTCGTACCCGAACAGGAGCGAACGGTCAAACGCGATGAGGTTCTCGAGGCGGACCGATGGGAAATCGGACCGTTCCATCTCGCCGATCCTGCCTCCGCGGGGCAAGATGTCGCCGACCACCAGTTGGGCAGCGATGCCGCGCAGGAACTCGTAACCAAACACGAGCAGGACGAACGGAATCCAGTCCCGGAGGAACGGGCCGACGCGACCCAGGATTACGGCGCCGACGAGCAGGAAGACCGCCCACCGGTCCGGAGTGAAGAACACTCCTCGCCAGAGGTAGATTCCGATCGCGAGCGCGATGTACAAGATGAACATGCCGAAAACCAGATAGCGGAACGTTCGCTGGTCCCGGGCGGAGCGTCCAATGTCTGATCCGGCGTGGCTTTCCGTGCTCGCGGCCGGGAAGTCGGCGCTGAACCGGCGGGCAAGCTGCGCCCCGGATGGCACCGGGGACCGGGCCGACGAATCCCGGCCATCTTCGCTATGGAGAATGGAGAGATCGAGAATGGCCATACCGACGGATGGTACACCTCATGTTCACAAGTATTGGCGGGAACGCTGGCTCACGATCCCACCGCCTGTATCGCCCCGTCCGCGTCATCGGATGGATGCTGGACGATCGGACGCGCCACCGGGGTGCCATCGCTCCAGGAACCCATGGAGAGGGCGGCTTCCGACATACCGAGAGCAGTGTCACATTCCTGGCCGGATTCCGCACAGGTGACCAGGGCGTCGAGCGGTCGCCAGAGACCGTACCAATCGAGCGCGTCCTCCTCGCCCCCATTGCCCGCGGTCTGGGGCAGGAGGTGATCGGCTGTCAGTGCTGGTCGGCCGTAATCATCACTGCGAAGCATCACGAACCGTTGGCGATCGGCCGGGATCTCGTCCACCATGCCGGCCAGCACACGGGCATCCGACGAGCCGACGAGCGCATCATCTTCACCGACCACGATGGACACCAGCGTGTCTTCTGGCAGCCGGCGATCGAGCTGGACGGGTACGCCGAAGCCGATGCCGTTGCCGCACGTCCGACACCCGCCCGGTTCCACCAGGGTCAGGGAAGCGGCTGGCGGCAAGCCACGTTCGGAGGCGAGCGTCCCATAGACCATGGTCAGGACGGCCCCAAGCGAATGGCCGACGACGTGCACGCGGGCCGGGTCGAGATCCACCGTTTCGAGTGCGCTCGCAATGCCCACGATCATATTGTCGATGTAGCGATCCTGTCCGCCCGCGAACACTCCCGCGTTCTGGTAATCGGGATAGATAACGATGGCGCCGCGCCTGACCAGATGTTCGATCCAGCCCCCGTAGCGTTGTGGCTCAACCGCGGTGTAACCGTGCACGAACACGATCACGGGCAGGCCGGATCGCGCTGCGGTCGTGATTCCGTCCGGCTCGAACACCGTGGCACCATCCGGACGCGAGCCGATACGTCGGGTGTCGACACCGGCGAATGGATACGACTTTCCGCCCGGTCCTGACGCTGGTTGCTCGGGCTGCGTTATGTCTTGGATCGATGCGTGGGTCGTCGGCTGCGGTGTGCCTGGGAATGCTCCTGCCCCGCAAGGCATCAGGACGCCAAGCCAGACAGCGGCGAGGAGGAGGATCGATGCTGCCCGTACACGGCATGAGTCCATCCAGGTTCGAGGCAGGCGTGTGATCCTATCTGGCGGCATGTCGACTCGATCCATCGTGGAATGAACGTTGCAAATCAGGACAGCACACATCGAGTAGAGTACTGACTCTATAGTATCGGGATGCGACCAAGGCAGCAGGAACCGGAGTGGATGCTCGATCCCTGCCTTATCCTGAACACGTATGTGCGTCCAATTCAGCCCGATTCTCCAGCCGTCCTCGAATCATCGTTACCACCTGCATGTCTACTACCAAGGCGATCCGCTGCTGAGCGGTAGCGCCGCCTTCGAGTTCATGTTCGGCGCCGGGCTATGAGCTAAGGACATGGAGGGTTCTTTATGACATCTTCTCCGCCCGCTGTGCCCTCCTCCGGTTCAACGATGTGCTCGCGAGTGGCGATGGGCCATCGTATCGTGAGCGGATACGGCTCCGGCGATACCCGCCCGATACGACCATACGTGGCGGCCCAGTAGCGAGAGCTGGGCAGGACCGTGTGCCCTGCCCAGCCGGAATACCACCAACCCGAAGGTACGCAAGGCAAGTACCTTCGATGCCTTTGCGAACACTTGGTGCGGACGGTCTCAATGGGCGGCAGCTCGGTGTTCTGTTCCATATCAGGACAGACGAGCTCCGGGTTGAGTTTCGCAGCTGGAGCCAGACGATCGATCCGCGAATCTCCATGATCGGCGCCGAGCGCTCCGTCGGCGCATCAGGACCAGATACTGGTACCCAATACTGAGGACAGGGTGGCTGGAACCCGCGATGTCGAATGGGTAACCATCAGCGTCGAAGATTCCGGTAAGCTGACTGCGCTCGCGACGCCTGCGGCTGAGATCGCTCCTCTGTGTGAAACATCTCGACGACAAAAGGATGAAGGAAGGCTTCGATTCCGGTGGCGAACCCCAGACTCGATATCGACGCGCCCGTCAGCGACGCGGTGGATGGTGTCTCCGACGCCGATGTTGACGACAACACAATATCGGAAGACAGGGACGGCGATGATCGTGACGTAAGGAGCGGAGCGCTTGGGGCGCTCAAGAGCGTCCTGTTCGCGCGCTTCTGGGTGACGATTTGCCTGTCCCTGACCGGGGTGTGGGTCCGGATCACTGCGATGGGCTACCTTGTCTATGAAATCACCGATGACGAGCTGAAGCTCGGATTGATCAGCTTCGCCCAGGCGGCGCCGGTCCTGATTACCGGTCCGATCGCCGGCTCGCTGCTCGATCGGATCGACCGGCGCAAGATCCTGATGGTGGTTCAGGCCGTCAATATCGTCGCGATGTCCGTCGTCGCATGGCTCGTCTGGCGGGACAATGTCGAATACTGGCATCTCGTCGTAATCGCGATCATTGTCGGCAGCGCATCCGGGTTCGACTGGCCATCTCGTCTGTCGATGGTGCCACTGCTCGTGAAGCGACCGCAACTGCAAAGCGCGGTTGCCCTCAACGCCGCCGCCTTCAACGGCTCCCGGATCCTCGGGCCAACGATCGCCGGCTGGTTGATTGGAGCGTTCGGGCTGGCCGCCTGCTTCGGTTTCAGCGCCGCCGCCTTCGTCCCGTTCATGCTCGTGCTGTTCACGCTCGGGGTCGCGACGGTTGTCACCTCGAAGCCGACACCGGGCGTCTCTGCGCTTGCATCGTTGCTCGAAGGGTATCGGTACATCCTGAGGACTCCACGAATCAGGGGGCTGCTCAGCGTGGACGTCGTGCCCCTGGCGTTGGGGATGACCTACATGACGATGGCCCCGGCGATCGCCCGTGACGTGCTCGATCTTGGCAGCCGGGGACTGGGGCTCATGCTCGGGGCCAATGGGATCGGATCGCTGTCCGGAACGATTGCGGTGGCGATGCTCTCGGGAGTCCGACATCGGGGGCGAATCGTGATCGCCGGGGTTGCGCTGTTCTCGCTCTTCCTGATTGCCTTCGCGCTGTCGTCCAGCACCTACCTCTCTTTCGTCCTGATGCTCTTTCTGGGCCTTTGCGCGTCGACCTACGCGACCTTCAACGACACGCTTGTTCAACTTGAGACGGACAACGCGTATCGTGGCAGGGTGCTCTCCGTGTACACGATGTTATGGGGCCTCACGCCGATCGGGGGGCTTGAAGTCGGGGTCCTTTCGCAGTGGATAGGCGTGCAGTCCGCACTCGCAATCAACGGTGTGATCATCCTGCTTTACGTCGCGTTCCTCTGGTTCAAGACACCGGTGCGTACGATCGACTGAGGCGAGGTCCTCATGGCACCATCAGCACTGCATGTCGGAATCATGGTATGGACGTGTCGACATACGGATACTCCAGTAATGCAGCGTTTGCCTTTACGTAGCAGCGAGCACACCAAAAAGCGATCGAATCTCTGTGTTTACTCAGGATGCGCTCGACGCCAGGCAACATGCCATGGAAAAGGCCGGCAAGCGCTACTGACAAGCCGGCATGGGGACCCTGTTGTGTGACAAACATTGATATCGATACCTCATCGAAGGTCTTCGTCTACCACGCAGCGACCATGGCAGACGCCGCTGATGGAGCCGTGGAGCACATGACGCGGTCGTTATCCGCGCACCCTCTCCTGGTCCCGTCGACGCTCGACCAGGGGGATTCCCTCGTGGGCGCGGTGCAGCGAGGTTTTCGAGCGCGATCCGTGGCGTCGTCTGTGGTGGTTCCTGAGCATTCGATCCGCCTGGGTACCGGTGTGCTGTCCCGACAGCGCCCAGTGTGGAAGGGGGCCCGCCTGGCCCTGCCCGACAAGCCTTATCACGAGGTGCTGCTGCCGGCCCGGTTGCTGGAAGCGGACGCCGTGATCTTTGTCACCTACGTCAACGCCGTCGCTCGAACGGGACCGTTCCAGCTCGACCTGCTGTCACGATACCTGCGTCCTCGCCACCGCTTGCGGCAGCTGGTCGATCCCGATCGAGCCGGTCTGGCGGCGGAAGTCAATCTGGCGTTGCAACCCGGATGGTGCATTGTTGGGTGCGACGTGCCGCCTGGAATCGTCGCGATCACCCGCGACCGGATTGCTGGCGAGCTGATTGCGTTATGCCTGGCGGAGCGGTTCTTCGACCGCCGAGTCGAGTTCGCGAGTCCCTGGGAGGATCGGGTGGTGCAACGAGCCACCGAACTGGAGCTCGGGGCACGCACCCCGGGGGAGATCTGGATCGACATCATGGGTGAGGCGATGGATACGCGGGAAGGAGATGCCGTACGTGCGATCGTCGCGTTGGTCCGGGAGAGAATTGGCATCGTGAGTGGTGAATCAACGGGTGTAGCCGATGATTCCCGGCCAGTATGATCGGGCAGTGTGACATCAAAGGAACGAGTTGTTCCGAAGTTGAATCCAAACGCACGATTTGTGCGTTGGTTCTGATAGGATAGGTTTCGAGACTGGGCTCTTTGTAAAGCACGAATGGAGACACGAGTGCAGTTCCCGTTCATCAAACGATTGCTCGAATGGCTTGCGTCGAACGCCCCTTCGCCGCGACCTGAACCGGTGAGGGTTCCCGTTCGCATCGACCGATCTGGTCGCTGACAGAATTCCTGTCGATGGCGTTGCATGGGATGCAACGCAGAGTTGCCATGCGTTCACCGATCCTCCTGAAGGGCATCGGATGTTGTGTCCCCAATTCTCGAGTCCTTGTGGTGCGTGAAGAAGCTTGTTCACCCCCTGGAACTCGCGTTGATTCCATGACGTGGTCCTTTCCGTTGCGTGGAATGGAAACATCGCCGTCCTCAAGCCTCAATCGATGTGGACTGGCGGTTGTCGTTGTTATCATCCTGAGCGGATGCTCCCCTTCTTCGTTCTCGCCGGATCAGGACAACCTTGTTGAAGATTGCCTGCGGGCGCTGCCAAAGCCCGCAGTTGCTACTGGCGTCTTCGTGCAACCCGAAGATGGCCGTGAGCCCGTGCTGGACGACCTGACCGCCGCCGAATGCACGATCGATATTTCGATCTATCTGCTGTCGGATGACGAGATCATTGCTTCCCTGGGAGCGGCGGTGGACCGGGGAGTCCGCGTGCGGGTCATGCTCGAGGAGCACCCGTTCGGCGGTGGCGGAAGTCATAATGAGGACGCGAAGAAGATCGCGGACGATGGCGCTGAGGTCCGCTGGTCCGGTTCGACGATTCGCTTTTCCCATGCCAAGTTCGCTGTCATCGATGAGCGGGTCGCGTTGATCCTGAACCAAAACCTGACGACGGCATCGTTCACCGGGAACCGGGAGTTCGGCGTGGTCACGAGTGACCCGGCGATCGTTGAAGCAACGCAGGAGATCTTCGAGCGAGACTGGGTACACGAGTCACCCCCCGATGTCCAACCTCCGCTCATCATGAGTCCGGCCAATAGCCGGGCCCGATACCTGGAACTGATCGGCAGTGCCTCCCGGTCGATCGACTTCTACGCGGAAGTGATCCGGGATCCGGAGATCATCTCCGCTCTTGGGAATGCCGAGCGACGAGGTGTCACGGTGCGGATGATCATCGACGACACGCTCGACGAGGATGATCAGGATTCCGCTTCCCGGCTCTCCGACCAGGGCGTCGATATCAGGCTGGCGGGACATGTCTATATCCACGCCAAGCTGATGGTGATCGACGAAGCGGTAGCGATTGTAGGGTCCCAGAACTTCACGGCGACGTCGCTGGACGACAATCGCGAATTGGCGGTGGAGGTGACCGATCCATTCGGTCTTGCCCGCTGCCTGGCCGTGTACGAACGTGACTGGATTCGCTCGGCACCGGGTATCCCGTCCTGACCTCCAGCAAGGCTGAAGGCACGTCTGCGGTTTGCTCCGAACCCCAATAAAGATTCCCTCACAATCGATCTTGAAACAGGCTTGACAACGTCTCAGGTGTACGGATATAGTGTTCGTACAGTCCCGAAGGGCTGGGAGCAAGACGGTTTTCACTTGGGCCAGGAAAGTCGGTCGGAGCTGCGGGGCTCGGGCCACCAACGGAACTGGGACAAGGTGCGGAGGCAGATCGGCACGCGTTGCGGGGCGTCGTGTCGCTTCACTTCCGGACACGAGAAGCGATCTTTCCCGGTCATTCGGGACTTTTTTGTGCCTGGCTCATCGCTGGCGCGGCGAAATGCGCGGTAGACCATCTCCGCGGGGGTTCGTCGATCCTTGGCGGCAAGGGGACATCCACATCGATCGTTGCCAGTCGTGGACATCGAGACTTACGGCACAATCGGTCGCAGCCCGAAGATGCCTCGAGGCCGAGGGAGACGGATCGAAGAAGCCAGGAGTCTTGCGCACTTCGGGAGGCGAGATTGCCAGAAAACATCCAGAATTCTCGTAATTCGCAGTCCACTGCTCCTTTGGTAACCCAGCAATTCTGTCGCTGGCCTGGCCGCCGATGACTTCTGCCTCCCCGTGGTTCATAAAGGGGAGCATACGGCCCAACGCGCATGTCGGGTCAGTGACAGACACTCAGTACCCGTGTCGATCAGGCTGAGATATGGCTGAACACCGGCTTGCGTGTCATGGGTATTGCTCCCCTCCGATCTCCTGATGGACTGCATGATCGATACGGGGCTCTAGCCCAGACCTGAATCGTCGGGTCTGATGTGGATCGAGTGGTGGTGTCGGCCATGTGGCGTTCTGGGGTCCGGATCGGTCTGCTGTTCGGCACGGTGGGGAGAGGGTATGAAGAAAGTCCTGCTGATAGTCCTTGCGGTCTTGCTGATCGGCGCCGGCATCATGGCCTCCGCGATGCCGTGGCAGGGTGTCATGGATCGTGTCAAGGGGGAGGAGCAGAGCTCCGCACAGAGTCAGGGGCAGAACCAGAGTGGTCGGGTCATCCCTGTCGCCGCCGTCAAGTACTCCGACGGGGACAGTGTCGAACCCGATTTGCCATGCGAGTTCCTGAGCGGTAGCGGTCCCGGGGCGCGACTTTCCAGCCAGGTCGTCATCACCGACCAGGCGGGTGCGATCGTCGGCATGAGCCGGCTCGAGGGTGGCATGTGGGTGCGGAACACCACCGACGACCGGTTGGAGTGCATTATCGAAACAGCAATCAGTGTTCCGGACAGTGCCTTCTACACGATCCATCTGGACGATGAGCGATACAGGACATTGAGCGCCCAGGACTTTCCGCTTGCCAACCCATTGACGGTGTTGGATGGAGGATGGATAGACTGAAACAGCCAGGGCCGATCGGGAACCTGATTGAACATTCGTCCTATCCACGACCACAGGAAATGGACCTACAAGATGGACTCCGCAGGGGGGCCCGACAAGGAGTTGCCATCCCGATGATGGAAGAGATAACCGGCAGTTGGCGGCTCCGCAGCGTCGAAATCCTTCGCGGTACGGCGGGCCTTAAATAGCGAAACCGCCCACACCTTTGGGTGGTTTTGTATCCTTGGTAGCGCATAGGGGATTCGAACCCCTGATCTCCGCCTTGAGAGGGCGGTGTCCTAGGCCGCTAGACGAATGCGCCGCACACCGGCAATGAGATTACCATAGGTCGCGGGGTGGATGCACGATCCCTTTCGGCAAGCTGCAATCCTCGCCGCTACGCTGATGGGGCTGTCAGCGATTGACTCATGGCGCGAGACGTTCGAGCACCCAATGGCCGTCTTCCTGGCGATAGCGGAGCCGATCGTGAAGGCGGTCCGGTCGCCCCTGCCAGAACTCGTACATCGTGGGAGTAACCCGGTATCCCCCCCAGTTGCCGGGCCGTGCGATCGGTTCTCCTTCGGCGATGCGAGCCTCGGTCTCCGCCCTGCGCCCCTCAAGCCAAGCGCGGCTATCGATCACTTCGCTTTGCGGTGAGATCGCCGCGCCGATCTGGCTGCCAACAGGCCGCGAATGAAAGTAGGCGTCCGATTCCTGGGGGCTGGTCCTGGCCGCCGAGCCGGTGATCCTCACCTGACGCTCATGTGACGGCCAATAGAAGAGCAGCGCTACCACGGGGTTGTGGGCAATCTCTCTCCCCTTCTGACTGTCATAGTTGGAGAAGAACACCAGGCCTGACTCGTCAGCGCCCTTGAGCAACACCGTCCGGGAGGACGGCACGTCATCGTCCCCAACCGTCGAAAGGATCATGGCGTTTGCCTCGATGGCCCCCGAGCTCCGGACCTCCTCCAGCCACTGGTTGAAGAGGGAGAAGGGAACGATTCCGGCGTTGCCTTCGTCGAGCATGCCAAGCGCATACGTCTTTCGCAATTGCTGAAGACTATCTGTCATGATCTCCATCGCATCGTAATTGCGTCCCAGGAACCAGGAGCGCGCTTGGAGCCCGTTGAGTTGGTTTGCATGGCCATGGCCGACGGGGCAGAAGCATCTCTTGGGTCCCGCCTGATTGCGAGACTCCTTGATAATAGGCGACACTCAAATGGTCGGTCGAACGATTATCCGGCAGCTCCCATTCCGCTCAACAGAGGAGCCTCATCGTGGCATCGTCCCCATCCGCGCTTGGTGTATCGATTGTGGACAGAACCCGACACGTACTGCGTGTGACGTGTGGCATCGTCGCCTGTGCGGCATTTGTACTGCTTCCGTCGGCAGGGTCCGGCCAGGTGCAGGTCCCTGGTTCGCCGGCATGCCCGCTGGAACCCGTCACGCTGCCACTCTTTGACGCCACACCGGCCGCAATCATCGCCGCGACCCCGGCATCGAATCCCGTGAATGCCAGCGCGGATACTACCCTGGACGCGGCTACCATCGAGACCGCGATCGAGGCGATCGTCAACTGCATCGCATCGAGCGACCCAGCCCTGCGGTATGCGGTGTTCACGGATCGCTATCTCGCTGAGCAGCTCGCCGATCCCGACCGGACATACCAGCCGGCATTCGAGCAACTCCTCGATTCAGGTGTCAGCACGGACGCGCCTCAATACGCCATCGAGGCGATCGAGCAACCCGCACCTCTCGGTGATGGGCGCGTCAGCGTCGTCGTCACCCTGTCTGCCGATGGCACGCAGTACCGCGACCGCCTCGTCCTGGCGGAGGTTGATGGCACATGGCTGATCGACGAGGTGGAGTTGATCGAACCAGCGACGCCGGAAGCCGGGTCATGAGTGCCCGAACATGCAGTCTTGGCGCCGGGAGCGGCGACACGGCCCGTCAGTGAGGGGAGCGATCAGATGGTAACGATGCGGCAGGTGCCCCCAAGGGGCGAAGATGAAGGCATCGGGCTTGGCCCTGATGATCTGGAGACGCTTCAGGAGATCGAGCGACGCGTTCTCTGGCTGTCGACGCTTATGGTCCACCATGCCAACAACGTGCGGCAGAATCCAGACAAGCCGACCAAAGTTGGAGGACACCAGGCAAGCTCGGCATCCGTCGTGACGATCCTGACCGCCCTCTACTTTCATTTCCTGCGTGCCGGCGACCGGCTCTCGGTGAAGCCGCACGCGTCGCCTGTGTTCCATGCTTGCCAGTACCTGCTCGGCAATCTTGACCGCGCCTATCTCACAACCCTGCGCGAGTTTGGTGGGCTCCAGTCCTATCCGTCACGGACCAAGGATCCGGATCCCGTCGACTTCTCGACCGGTTCGGTGGGTCTCGGTGCAGTGGCGCCCGTGTTCGCCGCGCTCGCGAGCAAGTATGCGGAGCTCAAGTTCGGCTCGGTGACCTCGAACCGGTTCATCGCCCTGATGGGCGATGCCGAGCTGGACGAAGGCAACGTCTGGGAGACGGTCGCCGAAGAGGCGATCCAGGGTCTCGGAAACGTGATCTGGATCGTCGACCTCAACCGGCAGAGTCTCGATCGCGTCATCCCGGGGATCAAGGCCGCACGGCTCAAGCGATTGTTTGCCGGAGCCGGATGGCATGTCCTGGAAGCGAAGTACGGCACCTCGCTCGAATCGGTAATGGAGAGCCCGAAGGGAGAGGCGCTCCGGGACCGCATCGACGCAATGTCGAACGAGGAGTACCAGTCGCTGATCCGCGTCGCCGACGGGTCGGACCTGCGCCGCCGCCTCGCCGACGTCGCCGACCGGTCGCGGCACAGCGACATCCTGGCATCGGTTGCGGACATTCCGGACGAGCATCTGCAAACCCTCGTTGGCAATCTCGGCGGTCATGACCTGCCCAAGCTGATCCAGGTCCTCAACGAGGCGGACCGGATCGATGACGCCCCGGTGGTGATCTTCGCCTACACGGTCAAGGGCTATGGACTCGCATTCGCGGGTGATCCGCTCAACCATTCGCAGTTGTTGACCAATACGCAGATCCAAGAGCTCCTGGCAGAGTTCGGGATACCTGAAACAGACCCATGGACGGCGTTCCCCGGTGACTCGGAAGCAGGGAGGTGGTGCGGTGCGGCTGCCCAACGGCAGGCGGATACGCAGCCATCGGTGGAGCTTTCGGCTCACGACGTTCCGTCCAACATCGAGGTCCGCCATCCCAACCAGACGTCGACACAGGAGGCCTTTGGTCGCACGCTGCTGCGAATCGGTGAGTTGCCGAATATCGGGGAGCGTGTCGTAACGATGTCGCCTGACGTTGCGACATCGACGCACCTGGCCGGATGGATCAACAAGTCCGGCGTCTTCGCCTTGGACGAGGCTCAGGATTTCGAGGCTGGCGCCCAGCGGATGCTGCGCTGGAAACCGTCTCCACAGGGCCAGCATATCGAGCTCGGTATCTCGGAAATGAACCTGTTCATGGCGCTCAGCCAGTTTGGGTTGACCCAGGAGCTGTCCGGGCAGCCGCTGATCCCTATCGGTACTGTCTACGATCCGTTCGTCTGTCGCGGGCTCGATGCTCTGATCTACAGCCTCTACATCCAGTCCAAGATGATTTTCGCCGGGACCCCGGCGGGCGTATCCCTAAGCCCGGAGGGAGGGGCGCACCAGAGCACGGTGACGCCATCACTTGGGATCGAACTACCGAACCTCCTGTTCTATGAGCCGGCGTTCGCGCGCGAAGTGGACTGGGTGCTGCTCGAAGCGCTCCGGCAATGTTGCGATCGTGAGCATGGCCTGTCGACCTACCTGCGCCTGTCGACAAAGCCGATCGATCAGAAGCTCATGGCGGAACCCCTTGAGCGCTTCGGCAACGACGATCTGCGGCGACAGGTCCTGGCTGGCGGCTACCGCCTGGTCGATCGAACGTTGAGCTCACCTGACCTTGGCGACCAGGATGTCGTCCACATCGTCGCGGGGGGCATCATGGTGCCGGAAGCGGTCGAGGCGGCGCATCGGCTCCACGAAGAAGGGGTCGCGGCAAACGTGATCAACGTCACCAGCGTCAACCGGCTCTACGACGCGGTGCGGACCGCCCGGCGAACCCAGCTGCGTGACGCCCATGCCCCGCTGGATCTCGGCGTGCTCGAGACGCTCATCCCCGCCAATGAACGGCGTGCACCGATCGTTACGGTACAGGACGGCGCATCCCACTCCATGTCGTTCCTGGGCAGTGTCTGGGGTGTTCCGGTCGTGCCGCTCGGTGTGGACGAGTTTGGCCAATCGGGCGCTCGCCAGGCGCTCTATCATCAGGTGGGCATCGACGCTGATCAGATCTTCAATGCGGGACTGCTCGCCCTTGACCTGGTGCAGTAACGCGATCCCGGATCAAGCGCGGTACGGGACCCATCCTCGAACCGACCGATTCAGATGTCGCGTGTCCCAGGGCCATCCGAGGCGAACGCGGCGATATGTGACGGTGGCGCATCCTGGTTCGGGTCAGTAAGTTGAGTGGCCTGAGAGACCGGCGTTCGATACGCGCCGGTCCCCCTTCCCTTGTATGCGTTCGTTACTATCTGGCGCAAGAAGTGCAGGAACTCGTCGTCGCCTCGTGATGCCGACAGCCAGATATGGAAACCACGGGCACCCGGTGCACCGACCAGGCGAGCGCCGCCGGGGGCTCGCCGTACCCCGGCAAACTCGGTCCACCGCCGAAATTCCGTCCAGCCAAGCCGGATCCCGGCGTCGGTCAATGTGTACCGCACCGGGATGAGCAAGAGCAGCGCGCCCGATATCAGCGGCACGATGAGACCCCTCCAGGGAATCAAATCGAGAATGGCCAGCACGACGGCGATACCGAGTGACAGCGCGATCGGCGCAAGGTGCATGCGCAATCGGGCCAGGAACGGAAGCGGAACGACGATCAGCGTCTGACCCTCGAGGGGGTTCCCTGGCCGGAACAGACGTGCCCACGTCAAACCGATGATCAGTGGCAGGAGAAGGACGAGAAACTGCATGATGCCGTATCCGGTATAGAAGGGGTAAACATGGCGGGTTGTCAGGTGGACTCATGGCCCGGACCGACACTCGGCGGGGAAATCGCGGATTGAAGGATCGGACTCGGCGGCGTCATGGCGACGCCGCTATCCCTTCTTCCATGCTACTACGAGGGGGAACACGCAAGAGTTGCACATCTGTGAAACAACGGGGCCATGGCTTACATTACGCACAAACCCCACCACGCCCGGCTTGTTCATCGAGAACATGGCTGGGTGGACCTCGGCTCTCCAGAGCCCTTGTTCATTCTGGAAGTACAGCCACCGGTCGTCACCGCTCCAGCCGATATACGGGCGGAAGCCGATCCCGCGATAAACTGGCGCGGCCTGCTCGGCATCGCCATACACCCGGACCTGGATCTCCCAATCACCGGCGAGAAATGACGCGAGCTGGGGATTCTGGAAGCAGGCGATGTACTTGGCGTTCGGCGAGAATCCATTGCAACTGCCCATCGACTTGGCCCAGATCGGCTCTTCCCAGTTCCCGGGTATTTCCGGTACGCTTTCGGCCGAGGGCATCGGCATGACCGTCCCGGTCGCCACCTCGAGCAGGACCGCCCCGGTGTTGCCTCCTCCGGAATCCCTGAATAGGAGGTATGCGGCGTCCGGAGACGCGGCGATGAAGTCCAGCGAATCGAGCGGTATCGTCAGCGACGCACCGGAGTCGATCGATGTCAGCTCGGTTCCCCCTCCGGACGGTTGGGCGAGGTAAAGTGCGCGAAACCGGTATTGCGGGACGTTGCGCTCCCTCTGGATCTCGATCGGGACAGTGATGAGCTGAAGGTCGTCACCTTCACCAGCAAGCTGCTCGATGTCCTCGCCTGGCGCAAGGCCGAACCGGTGTGCCAGCTCGAGCCGGAGTTCGGGATTCACGATCAACGGTACCGCTGCCCCAAGCAGCAGGAGCGATACGATCAGCACGCCCCAAAGAAATCGACGCTGGGCAGATTTGTTCAGATGCGAACGACTATCCGAGCCCATCCGTCAGCGCCTTTCCTCGCGGAAGTCTTTCGAGACGTGCCAACGGCGCAGCCGCTCGTGCCGTTGATAGCGATGTCAGCAATTGCTCCTTGTATCGGTCCGTTGCGGAGAAGTGCCCGATTGACTATGCCGGCTCCTGGGAAAGGTCTTCCTGCTCGTCGATCGCAGTGTCCTCGTCATAGGCGCCACTGTCGTCAGGGGATTCCTCCTCATCATCACCAGACAACTCGTAATCCCCGCTGGCGATGACGTGCAGGTCACTTAGGGCGTCGTAGACCCCGAACGAGAGATCATCGAAGGCCACCTCCCCTCGAACGTAGGCGACGAAGGCATCGGTCAGTTCTTCACCGATGTCCCGGGCGAGTTGCTCCTGCTCCTGTTGCTGGTCGGTGCCATCAGATGTGTCTGTCATCGTTCGATACTCCTGGAATGTCGCCACATCGGCGAACGCTGGTCTCGTCAGAGGTGCCGGTGAAGCGGCGCTCGTGAATAGCTTACCTGTGTCCTCGTCACCGTGCATGACGCGATACCGATGCGGCGTTTCGACACGATCGCGAAACCTTGAACCGCGGGATCTCGTTTCCGATTTTGAGAGGAAGATAGACCGTCGCGCCACGTTTTCCCTGCGCCAGCGCCGGGATCATCGTATCCTCACGGTGCACGGTCATCGCGGGAAACGGTCTGGTGATGACCTCGATGATCACCGTGGCGTTCCACGCCTCTTCTCATACCAACAGTGGCACCCGTGCCTGCCTGGCATGATCACATCGATGGAGCCCTTGGGTGCCGGATTTGAAGAAGCCAGAGAAGCTCGACACCAGGCTTGGGCCGACCGCTCCAGCGCCGCGTACAAGCATGGAGGCGGGAGGTGTGGATGCCGCCAGCGGAGTTCCAGCAGGTCCGGTTCGAGACACCCATTCCGGCACCCGATTGACAATCGCTTCAGTCTTCTGGCTTGGGTTGCTGATCGCGTCAATCGCTACCCGATTCTGGGATCTTGGGTCACGGACCCTTCACCACGACGAGTCGATCCACACGTACTATTCGTGGTTCTTCTCGACCGGCGAGATTCCATACCGGCACGATCCGCTGTCACACGGCCCCTTTCTCTTCCATGCCAACGCACTGGTCTACACACTGTTTGGTGGCTCTGACGCCACGTCTCGCCTACTGCCCGCATTGACCGGTGTGCTGATCGTCGGAGCTCCGTGGCTTCTCCGCGGACGGCGATTCCTGGGCCCATGGGGAGCGATCGCCACCGGGTTTCTCCTGCTCATCTCGCCGTCCTTTCTCTACTACACGAGATACATCCGGCATGACCCGTACACCTGTCTCGGCGCACTGGCGCTTTGCATCGCGATCTTCCGGTACCTGGAACGGCCGCAACGCCGATGGATGATCACGGCATTCGTCAGCGTGGCGTTCCTGCTCACGAATCACGAGATCGCGTTCGCGATCCTTCTCGCATTCGTGATCGTCCTCTGGGGCACACTCCTCTGGGGACGTTTTCGACCACTCGTGCCAATCCATCTTGCGACCGCCATACTGCTCGCAGCCGTCCTGGCCCTGGGAAGCAGGCTGGACTGGGCGCCATTGCCGAAGATCCCGTGGGACGACCCGACGCCGGAACAGCAACGTGCGTTCTATGATGCCTTGTTGACGAACCCTCTGGTGATCAGCGTCATCGTCATCGGCGTCGCGTTTCTGGGTGCATGCGTTGCCGTGTTGTGGAACAGGTCACGATCCCGAATGCCAGGTCAGGGCCGGCTCGACGCGTTGCTTGGAGACAGCGAAGACGGGAGCCTTGAACGAGGTGTTCTCAATGCGCTGCGGGACCCGGTCGGCCTCCTCTCCGGAGCGATTGTCGCGCTCTTTATCTTCTTCGGCCTGTTCACGACACTGTTCACGAATCTCGACGGAATCGCGTCTTCCACGTTCGCGACAGATGGAACCCTGCTCTACTGGCTCGGGCAGCAGGATGTCCGGCGCGGCAGTCAGCCATGGTTCTATTTCATCACCGAGGGGTTGCAGTACGAGTGGCTGGCCACCGTTCTCGGGACGACTGGGGTGATGGTGATCGGCTGGCGGCTGGTCGTGGCGGCTCGGCGGCGACATGGCACCCTCCGGTTGCTGTTCGCCGTGCTGG
Organism: uncultured Thermomicrobiales bacterium; assembly: GCA_902806355.1. The sequence goes on from CADCWI010000059.1 coordinate 34,816, forward strand.
TCAGCTTCTGGAGCGTCTTCCTGTTCGTGGTCCTGAGCTGGGCCGGCGAGAAGATGCCATGGCTGCTCATGCACATCGTGCTCCCGGCTTCGCTGGTCGCGGGAGTCATCGTCAATGACCTCGTCGAGGGCGCGCTGGCTTGGAGCCGTTCACGAGATCGGTTGTCGGTAAGGACCGGGGCGTTCGGTCGGGTTGGCCTGTACCTCGCCACGTCGCTCATCCTCCTGGCGGCAGGCTGGTTCTTCCTGGCGTCGCGCCTCACACACGACCTGGTGGCTCCAGCCACCGCTGTACCCGGACAACAGGAGACCACACAGGCTGGGCGGGACAGCTGGTGGGCGCTGGCGCTGCTGCCTGCTGTTGGTCTTATCTTGACCGGCGTCGGCTGGCTGACCCAGGGGAGTCGGAGCACCGCTTACAGTGTGCTCGCGGCAACGTTCGTGGTGATAAGCCTGTACCAGGTGCACGTCGGCTTTCGGCTGACCTACCTCGAAGGCGACATCGCCCGCGACACCCTCATCTACAACACCACCTCGCCGGACGTCACCCAGATGCGGAGCGAGCTCGACGATCTGTCACTGCTAGCATACGGCGATGATCGGTTGGAGATCGGCTACGATTCCTGCGCCGCGTGGCCCTTGACCTGGTACTTCAGGGATGTACCCGTCGCCAACAGGGTCAGCGAATCCGCACTTGACACGCCGGCGGAATTGCCCGACGTCGTGATCGGCGTGCCAGCACAGTGGGACCGGTCCCGCGATTGCTACATGCCGGAGGAGATCGATGGGTACACCTCGTTCACGTACATCCTGCGCTGGCACGAGCCCGAGCGCCTCATCTACCGCCAGTTCGCGATCGCGCCGGAGCTCGACCCGGAAAGCTCGGCATGGGGAGCGGCGGCCAATCCTCATGGACTGGCCGACGTCGTGGCGTCTATGTGGAGCAGCGTCTCTACACTGGCTGATCCTGACGGGCAACAGCGGCTGTTCCGGCTCCTGATTTTCCGGGAGTTGCCCGGTGGGCTCAATGGGTATGAATACAAGCTGTATATCCGGGATGATCTCGTCCCGCACTACAACGATATTCGCTATGGCGGGTGAACGGCGGTTCATCTTGGACAAGCGTTGGTGTATCGAGCGAGCGAACATCATCCATCGCGTGATCAGCGGCAAAGAGGATCTGACGCTGGCATGAACTTTCCAGAGGGAGAACGCGCTTGACAGAGCCGAAGCTGGCCACGACGCGAACAGACGCACATCGGTCGGCCGTGACGCACGTGCCCGATGACCGGGATCGAGTTCCCACAGGAGTGCTCGATCGTCCGATCGCGAGCGTTTCGCTCGGCTGGTTCGTGATCGCCGCGGCGGTGACCCTGGTGGGCGCCTTCCTGCTCCGGTTCGTCCTGCTCGACGCGTATGCCATGACACAGCGAGAAGGTGCCTGGGCCTACAGCGCTTGGTCATTCTACGTGGGCAAACCGATCCCTGGGGGTGAATCGCTTCCCCTCGTTGCTCCGCTCTTCCTCATCCTCGAGTCACTGTCTTTCTTCCTGTTCGGAGTCACGGATGCGATCGCACGCACCCTGCCCGCCCTGACCGGCCTCGGCATGGTCACGCTGATTCCTGCCTTGCGTCCGTTCCTGAGCCGATCATCGGTGATCGGGATGATGGTGCTCGTCACCCTCTCACCAACACTCGTCTTTGCGTCGCGCACCGTGAATCCCGCGATCCTGGTTGCCTTCTTCGCATTGCTCGCCGTGGTCAGCACACTCCGGTCCGGGCTTCGCCGTGATACGCGCGGCGTGGCGTGGCCGGCGGCACTCGGAGTAGCAATCGGCGGAATGTTCGCTTCGGGGCCGGCCGGGCTCTCCACCATCCTGGCCGTCGCGGTCGCGCTGGTGGCCGCGGCGATGTCGAACGCGCGGGGAACGGAGGATGTGCAGCTCAACCCCGTGCGCGCTGGTCTCCGGGCGATTGCCCGGGATCAATCCTCGATCTTCGCGCTCCTTGCCGGTTTCATCGGCACGATGGTGCTCGCGTTCACCCGATTGCTCTCCGATCCGGCGGCGCTCGAAGGTGTGTTGACGACGTTCTCGGATTGGGGCGCGATGATCGCCACCGAGACAACGGAGACGCCGACACAGTTTTTCCTCTACTCGGTGATGCTTTACGAGTTCCTGACGGTAGTTTTCGCGGTCGTCGCAATCCTCACCGCTCCCCGTTACGGCGGCGGGAGCGACAATGACGGCGCAGAACTCCTGCAGCCAACGGTCTTTCTGGCCTGGTTCGTCGCGGCTCTCTTGCTTTACAGCCTCGCCGCCGGGCGTCAACCCGAACACGCGGTGCTCGTCGCGCTTCCGCTCGTGCTGCTTGGCGGAATCGGCCTCGGCCGGATGGCGGAGCGGATTCCCTGGCGTTCCCTGGCGACGACACGAGCCGGCCTGGTGCCGTTGGCCCTGCTCGGACTGGTGATTGGCTTGCTCGCGGTTGTGACGCTGATCGCGCGGTCCAACGACTCCGTGGCCGCCGTGTCCGGGGGTCTCCCGTCAGGCGTGCGGATCGGCTTCGTGTTCCTCCTGGTCGTGGTGCCCCTCGCGCTTCTCGTGGGACGGGAGTTTGGAACCCGCCAGGGTGCGCGATACGTTGGTTGGGCTAGCTTGCTCGTGCTGGCCGCGATTCTCGGCATCTATACCGTCCGAACCACGACCGAGCTGGCGTATGTCCGGGCCGATACAGGTCGCGAGCTGCTCGCGCAACGCGTTCCGACGGATGGCGTCCGCGCGTTCGTCGACCAGACCTCGCGCCTCTCCCGGGATCTCTCGCTTACCGAGGTATCCAGCATCGACAACACTGGGAGCTACGGGATCTCGATCGCCGTCGACCCGGCGCTCCAGTGGCCGTACGTGTGGTATTTCCGGGACTTCCCCGACCTACGGGTCACCTCACCTGCAGGCTGGAACGACGCCGACATGGTGATCGCTCCGACGCAGGAGGGCATGGAAGAGGCTGGATACATCGTGCAGACGCGGAGCTGGATGAATCGCGTCCCGACCGCCTATCAGGATCTGAGTATCGGCGAGATTGCCGCCGCGATCGTTTCGCCCTCTCGCTGGTACGACAGCGTGCGGTATCTCCTGTTTCGGGAGATACCCAATCCGCCCGCGCCCGAGCAGTCTTATGTGGGATATACCTTCGAGCTCAGCAACCAGATGAATCCAAGTGAAGGTCCTTTCGACCTGTTCCAGGGTGCGCAGATCGGACCGGGCTCGGCGCTCGGACAGCTCGACACACCCACCGGCATTGCGATCTCCAATGACGGCAAGACGGTCTACGTAGTCGACAGCGGCAACCAGCGCATCCAGCGGTTCGCGGATGACGGGACGTTCATCGGTGTCTGGAGCAGCGAGACCGACCCACGCCTCGGCCTTGGTTACTCCACTGAAACGGAGCAAGGGGCAAGTGACATCATCGTCAGTGACGACGGGCTGGTCTACGTCGCCGACACATGGAACCATCGGGTGCTCGTCCTCGACGGCGGAGGGCAGGTCGTTCGCGAGCTCGGAGCCCCAGGTGAGCTAACGGATATCGAGAACTCTCCCGATCCTTCTCCGGAACCGGGTCTCTTCTTCGGCCCACGAAGCGTTGCGGTCGCCGGTGGCGAGATCTACGTGACCGATACCGGCAACGAGCGCGTTCAGGTGTTCTCATCGGATGGCACGTTTCTCCGCGCGTTCGGCGGTTACGGATCGGAGCCCGGGAAACTGCTCGAACCGGTCGGGATCGCGATCGGGCCGGACGGAAACGTCTGGGTCGCCGATTCCGGGAACAGCAGGCTCAGCGTGTTCACGAGGGAAGGCGCTCCCGTGGCCCAGATCCCGATGGAGAGTTGGCAAACCCAGGGTGAGCTCCAGAACTTCCTGCGGCTCGGGCCCGATGGCCTGCTCTACGCGACGTCACCTGGCTCCGGGGTCGTGGAGGTTGTTCAGGGAAGTCGCGTCGAGGCGGTCACCGGGAACGATGAAGGTGGAGACATCCAACGCCCGCTCGGCATCGCGGTCAAGGGAGACGGATCGTTGTTCCTGACCGATCCTGCACAGAGTATCGTCGCCGAGGTCGTTCCCGAGGTGCCGGCAGGCCTCGCGACACCCGTTGCGTCGCCGGCTCCAGGATCGGCCACACCGCGGGCTCAACGGCCGTGATCAACCGTCGAAGCCGAACAGCTCGATGTGCGAGTCGCCCAACGTACCGTAGTCGAGCGAGCGCTCGATGTACGCCTCCACGCGACTGAGCATCTGATTGGCATGAGGGGCTGAATTGGAGACCACGACCACCCCGAGTGTGCCTACCCGCATGTCATCGAGATCCTCGATCTCGGCGATGGCGGCGTTGAACTGATTCTGGACGCGCTGGCAGATCGACCTGATCTCACGCCGCTTGTCCTTGATCGAGAACGTCTCCTCGAACAGGATCGTGACGCGCAACGAGCCTATCGTTGCCGTCACGTCGTCGCCTCTCCTGGCCGAACAGTGAGCAGGATATCGCCGGTGTCCGGTTCGATGCTCCAGTCGAGAACGCCACCCAGGTGATCGGCCAAAGCCGAGCCGATCAGCAACAGTTCCCGGATGTGTCCCGGGTCGAGCTGGAGGCTTTCGACGAGTATCGGATCGGGCAAGTTCGCGATCCTGGCCGTCGGTGAATCGCCATCTTCCGTGTGTTCGATCACCAGGGCGCCGAACGAGCGGTAGTTCGTGAGGAGGGCGTCGAGAATCGCGTTGGCTGACCACTCCCTTCCGGTGTCCCAGCCCCGCATGAAGATTTCCGCCAAGCCATCGCGCCACATGCGGAGGTTGTCCGGATGCTCGCTCAGGATGTCGACCGAACCAAGGAACATTGCTTGGGCGTTGAGCTGTGCCTGATCCAGCAGTTCCAAGTCGGAGTAATCGCCGGATCCATGCTCGATCTCGTCGATCAGTTCCCGCTCGTTTTGCAGTGGGTCATCGGTCAAGATCTTCCTCCTCCGCAAGTCTGGCCAACGCGTGCGGGCCGGCGAGTCACTGCATTATGGTGAGCTCGCGTTTTGCGTGATTGAGACGCATCCCGCCGTCGCTGGTGCAGACGACCGTATCCTCGATCCGGATTCCGAAGCGCCCTTCCAGGTAGATGCCGGGTTCGTCGCTGAATACCATGCCGGCTTGGAGAGGAAGAGTGTTGCCTTCCACGAGGTAGGGTTCCTCGTGCACTTCCAGGCCGAGTCCGTGACCGACCCGGTGGATGAACGCATCGCCGTACCCGGCGTCGGAGATTAGCGTGCGCGCGGTGCGATCGAGCTCCTGCAACGGCAGACCGGGCCGGACGGCATCGAGCGTCGCCTGGTTCGCCCGCAGCACGATATCGTACACGGCGCGGAATTCGTCGTCAGGTTCCTCGACGCACAGCGTCCGGGTGACGTCCGACTGATAGCCCTCGCGCTGACCTCCCCAATCGAAGAGAACGGCATCGCCTGGTTCGATTTTGCGTGACCCGGTGGCGTGATGCGGCGAGGCGGCGTTCGGTCCGCTGGCGCAGATACCCCAGATCTTCGAGATTCCCCGATTGGCGGTGAGATCGGTCAGGAGCTTGAGCGCTTGCAGCTCGGTCAGTCCGGAGAGGGGCGGACCAACGATGAACTCTTCCCACGCTTGATCGGTGAGCCGGCTCACCTCAGCCATGAGCGCGATCTCGGAATCGTCCTTGATCATCCGCAGCGAGCGCATCAGCGGCGTTGCCTCCCGCCATCCCGCACCCGGCAAGTGTCGCTGCAGCCGGAGGAGAAACGCACTCCAGAGCTGGTTGCCGACCGCGACTTCCTTGCCATCCACGCCGCCGATGACCCCTGCCGCGAGGACGTAGGGATCCTCGTGATCGGACCACGTGTGCACGTCAGCAAGGGAACCCGCATCACCGATCAACGGAGCTTCCAGCGCCGGCACGATCAGGGACGGTGTGCCGGTGGCTGGAACGACGAGCAGGTTGAGCCGCTCGCTGAGGTGTGCCTCGAATCCGGTCAGGTAGAACAGATCGGCGGACGGACCCAGGATCAGCCAGTCGACATCTTCGGCTCGCAGGTGCTCACGCAGCCGATCGAGGCGCTGATCGTAGCGATGCCGGGCGATCCCGGCCGTTTGATCTGTCGAAGTTGTTGACATGCGGAGCCTCATTCCAATGACGGCTGTGCCGCTGGACATCCTCACCAGCGTGTGCAGACGGTTATCGCAGACACATCCAGGTGCGTCCACCGCCCGGTTCCGGACCGGTTGGCGCCCGGGATTCCCTTTGTGGCGGGTGCCTTCCGTGTCGCAGGGTCCCGATGCCGCGTGCTACGCTCGACTCAGCAACGTGGCCGCTCCGTGCGGCTTCGATCAGGGCACCGGGAACCGGTGCCTGAGTCCTTGTCCGGTCAACTCCACGCGGGATTGAATCCACCATGTCGTCACGCTTTGCGTCAGATCGGATCGCGATCGATCTCGACGGGGTCCTCACCGAGTATCCCGCTCCCCTCGCCGCCGCCGCCAACGAGCGGTTCGGACTGAACTTTCCGGAGCGTGCCTTTATCGACTCGGCTGGACTAAGTGTCCCGATCGATGTGCGTGAATGGGTCTACAGCGACAACGGCCCCGCGGCGAGCCTGCGGCCTTCGCCGGATGCGCAAGCTTTCGTCCAGCGCATCCTCACTATGTTCGGCCCCGAGAATGCCATGATCATCACCGCCCGACCGTTGGGTGCGGCCGGGATGACCTCTGGCTGGCTTGCGCGGCATGGATTCCCCTCGCTACACATCGAGTACGCGGATGACAAATTGACGGTCGCGCGCGAGCAAGGATGTCGATTCGCTGTTGAGGATAGTGAGCGGCACGCACTCAACTACGCGGCAGGCGGCATCACCTGTTTCCTGATCGATATTCCCGGTCACGTTCATGAGACCGATGAGCCATCGATCGTCCATGTCGATGGCTTTTCCGACATCCTCAACGCCCTCGATCGCCTCAAGGGGCGTGACGAGCGGCGGCAGGAGGTTGCTAACGCGCTTCCACCCGTAGAAGACCTGAGCGGCTTGGCGGAGCGACCCTGCATCGTCGTCAGCGACGCGATTCACCCGGTCGCCAGGGAAGAGCTTTCCGCGCACGCGACGCTGATCGATGTCGACGGTACCGACCTCGCCGCGCTCAAGCATGCGGTCAGCGGCGCCGACGCGCTTGTCGTCCGCAGCGAAACACAGGTGACCGAAGACGTGCTCGCCGCGGCGCCGCGGCTGAGAGTGGTTGCTCGGGCCGGGGTCGGCGTCGACAACGTCGATCTGGAGGCGGCGACCCGCGCGGGAGTGCTGGTGCTCAACGCGCCGGGAGCCAACGCGACATCGGCTGGCGAGCACACGATCGCCCTTCTGCTCGCATTGACGCGCCAGATCCCGTATGCGAATGAATCCACGCACGCAGGTCGATGGGAGCGAAAGAAGATCAGGCCGATCGATCTCCGGGGTCGAACCGTCGGAATCATCGGGCTGGGTCGCGTCGGCTCGATCGTGGCGAAGCGGCTCAAGGCGTTCGAGATGCGTGTGATCGCTCATGATCCGTACATTCCCGGGGCGCGATTCGCCGAGCTGGATGTCGAACCGGTGCCGCTGGACGAGCTGTATGCGCGGGCGGACGTGATCACCTTCCACGTGCCTTCGACGCCGGAAACGCATCGCATGCTCAACGCGCGTACGCTAGAGACCACGAAACAGGGCGTGATCGTGCTCAACGTCGCGCGTGGTGAGGTCGTCGATCAGGACGCACTCGCGGACGCACTCCAGCAGGGACACGTCGCGGCGGCGGGTGTCGATGTCTTTCCTCACGAGCCGTGCACATCGAGCCCCCTCTTCGGTCTGCCGAATGTGATCGTGACGCCGCATACGGGCGGTTCCAGCGCAGAGGCGCTCGAGACAGTGGGCAAGGTGATCGCCAGCTCCACACTTGCGGCCCTTCGCGGAGAGGCAGTGCCGAACGCCGTCAACCTTCCCCAGGCGACACTGGACGCCCCGGCCCTGCGCCGGCTTGTGACCGTGGCCGGTGCGGCGGGCCACTTGCTCTCGGTACTCGAGTCTGATCTTCCCAGGCAGATTCGCCTGACCGTGCGTGGAATGGTGCCGCCGGATGTCGCCGAGCACGTCCTCAACGCGGCGCTGAGCCAGGCGTTCCAACATTGGATCGATCGGAGGGTAACGCCGGTCAATGCTCGTGTGATCGCCGACGATCTCGGGGTGGCCGTGTCGAATCCGGTGGTCGATCAGGACGAGCTGCACCTGCCCCAGTTCGTGTTTGAGACGCAGGGGGAAACCTCCCATACGGTCACCGTGACGTGGGACCGCGTTCATGCCGGGATCGTGGCCGTGGACCGGTTCTCTTTGGAACGGCCACTTGCCGGTCATGTGCTGATCACCCATCACCATGATCAGCCGGGCGTGATCGGAACCCTCGGCATGATCCTTGGCCGGTACGGCGTGAACATTGCCGGCATGCAGGTCGGTCGCCATGCTCCTCGTGGTGAAGCGTTGATGGTCACGAACGTCGATGAGTCGATTCCGGACGAGGCCGTGGAGGAGATCCGGCGTTGCGACGCTGTCGAGGACGCGTTCGTGGTATCGCTACCTCCGTTCGATGGTGAATCGGATCCGGTTGCATTGAGCGCGATGACGTCCCCGGCGGCACTCACGAGAGCCTGACGGTGACATCAATCAGGACATCAATGACGGAGGCATCGGGATCTGCGTGATGCAGTTCTGAAATGGGAGCTCGCGGCGTGTTCACTCGCGGTTTGCGCGGTTAAACCTTGCCAGTGCCTTGCCCTGGGGCGCTCCCCCGCACGGGCGGATTCGAGATCGGACGACCATGCAGATGAGCCCAGACCAACCTGGTGATGACGGTGCGGAGAAATGGCGCGGGTCGGGGCCCGTCGTGGTCCTCAGCCGGGACGTGTTCTTCGGGATGCGGATCCGGACGTCACTTCGGCAACTCGGATATGAGGTCACGATCGTTCCGGACATCCCGAGTTTCACGGCGTTCCTCGGTTCAGGCGACGGTTCCGCTGTACTGGGCTTGATCGACTTCAACAGCTCATTGGAGTGGTCGCTTCTCGCCGACGCCATGGGCACCGGAGTCCCGGTTATCGCGTTCGGACCGCACACCGACGTAGAGGGCTTTCGTGCGGCCAAGGCCGCTGGCGTGGCTCGCGTGGTGGCGAACGGCGAGTTCAGCCGTTCCCTTCCCGCTCTCGCGAAACGACACGCGTTGCCGGGAGAAACAGGTGCAACCTGAATTGAGAGTGACGTATGCCTACCGATAGGCACAGGATGGTCCCTCCGTCGTACACTCTGTACGTACAGGAGGTACCATCACCATGGTCGCCGAGCACGATACGAGTCCGACCGCATTCGATCCTGAGGTTTCCGCGCCGTTATCGAGCACTGTCCCGGTGCGCGCCGATGGTGCATCCAGTGTCGAGCCACCCGAGGAAGCACTCACGCTCGAAGCAGCCGTGGAGATGTTCTTCGGTGATTTGAGGCTCGCTCCACGTTCCAAGCGAACGTACCGGCAGGGCATCAAGAAGTTTCTCAACCATCTCCTCGTCCACGAAGGCATCGACGCCACGACCGCGCCGGTCACCGCTCTCCAGACGGAGCACGTGACATCGTTTGCCGCGATCCTGGTTCCGCCCGACATTCGCACTCCGGAAGAGGTCTCCCAGATGCGGACGGCGCAGAACAACCTTTCCGCGGTGCGCAAGCTCTGCGCGTATCTCTCCGCCTACGATCTGCATCCCGATCTGGCAACCGACCGGCTCAGGGTCCGAATCTCGGCAATGATGCCGCGCTTCACGCCACCGCCGCCGGATGTGAAGCTCACCGATCTCGAACGCATCGTGGAGCACGTCAACTCACTGCCCAAGGAAGAGAAACCGCATCTCGATCTAAGGCGTCTCAAGGTGCGGGCGATGATCCGGTTCATGTTCCGTACCGGCGTCCGTGTCTCGGAGCTTTGCGCATTGCGTCGCCGGGATGTCGACCTCGACGGCGGCACCGCCGGAATCTACCGTGCAAAGGGCGGCAAGAGCCGGACCGTCCACTTCGATGCCGGGACGGCCGATGCACTGGTTTCCTATTGGCGGGCCCGTGGCGATGCGGTGCGTGGATCCGGCGCCTTTCCCGCGTTCAGCGGACGGGACAAGGTCGGGCTGCCCGGCGCGGCGATCAGTTCACGAACGGTCGAGCACATCGTCGCCGAGATCTGCAAGGAGATCGGGATCGAGAGCGATGTGACGCCGCACTCGTTCCGGCATGGTCTCGCGACCGAGCTCGTCCGGCGCCGGGTGCGGGAGTCCACGGTGCAGACTATTCTTGGGCATGCGTCGCCACAGACGACACGCATCTACGTGCACAAGACCGGACTTGAAGTAGCGGAAGAATACCAGGATGCCTTTGGAGCCTATCGCAAGCCATCATCACAAGCAGAATGACGCACAGAGTGCCGCGCGGGCACGTCGCAGCCGTGCATGGGGCTTCGCCCTTGTCGGATCGATCATGCTGGGGCTGGTTGGCTGCGCCGAGGGAACGTCGCGTGATGCCGAGCGTGGGCAACAAGAGGATGCGGAACGGACGTCGGTTGTCGATGATCTCCAGGCATCAGCTTCGGCCGATCTCGTCCGCCGGGCGGCCGAGGGGACGCCGCCTGACGATGCGGCAACGGAGCCGGTCTCCGACTCTGGCGGTGACTGACGTATCCCTAGCACGGTCATCAACACGAGAAGGCCGGGCACGCGCCCGGCCTTCTCGTGTTGATGATCTGCTGGCCCGTTTACTGCCCGGTCAGCTCATCGGGTAGCGTCGGCTCCGCGCAGCTTGTTTCACCGATGCATGCGGCCTGCGCGTTGGCGAGATCCGTCGCCACCTGCTGGGCGGCCTCGGCTGACGGGGCACCTTGCACATCGACGACGCCAACATTGGCATCGACGGCGAAGATCACCCGGAAGCTGTCGCTTTCGGTCGCGCCCAGCGCCGGGCTGGGGAATCGATACGCCACCGCCTGCGCCGCCCCTTCGATCGTGACACCATCTACCGCTTCAATCCCCTCGATCGCGGGCAGGAGGTCAGTCGCCTGCTCAACGACGGTCTGTGCATTCGTGTCTTCATCGAAGGTGGTGAGGCCAACGGCGATGAACGGCTGCGGGGCGTCACCTTCCCCGAGCCCGATCACCTGCGCCCACGACGCCGACAGTGACGCGAGCGCCGACCCCTGGAGACCGTACAGCTCCTCCACTTCCGTCGGGCTCAGGAATCCGGCCTGAAGCTCGCTGCCCAGACCTTGAAGCGGCAGGACCTGCGGCACCAGGGCAAGGTCGGTTCCATCAGGTGCCTGTTCGCTGATCGCACCGGTCACCTGGCCCTCGACCTCGGCGGCCAGTGCATTTGCCAGCTCGGAATCGGCAGGCTCGCCATTGGCGGTCTCGACCGAGACGCCCACGAGGAACCGGTCGACCCGGAACGTCGTGTCCGCGGTGTTGACTGTCACCGAGTCGTCCGTTGGATCCTGATAACTGCCCGTTGTCGTTTCCCTTGGTCTTTCGCCGACGGCAGCATCACTATCCGTCAGCTCGGCATCGGGGTTCGTGCGCTCTTCGTCCTCGATCAACCCAAAACCGGCTTCTGCCGCCGCCGCATCGGTCCAGGCAGATGCGTAGGTCCGGATTCGCAAACCTTCGTCCTCGTTGCGATACACGCTGAGATACTGGGATTCGAATCCGGCATCCGTCAACGCCGCCGCATCGAGTTCGCCGGATGCCACCTGATCGGCCGTCAGGAATGTCTCACCCTCGAATGCATACCCGTCCGGCAGCGCGCTGTCGTCCAGCGTCATTGCCGCCAGTTGGCCACGGAGCGTCGCATCCGCGGCGGCATCCTGGGCTGATACCGGTGCCCCACCACTGACCAGTAAGGATCCCAGTACCAACGCCCCGAGCGTGCGATGAATACGCGGCATTCCGACTCCTCTCAGCATGTCTCTTTCTGACGGTCGTATAGGCGTTGCGAACACCCGACGAGGTTGACGGTCAGGTCAGCCCGGATGATCCTACTCTATATCACGGTTGAGCATGGCCGCCGGTTTCGCGAGCCCGGCCCCCCTTCCTCGTTCCTCTTCAGACGGAAAGGTTTGCGCCGGATGCGTGCGATTCGCCCCTCCGCTCTCTCGGCCAATGGCATGGTTGCATCACCGCACCATCTGGCTTCCTCGGCCGGATTACTCGTGCTCAAGGATGGCGGCTCCGCCATGGATGCGGTGATTGCCGCTAATGCCGTGCTGACGGTGCTCTATCCGGACCAGACCGCCATTGGCGGTGACTGTTTCTTCCTCGCTTATGATGCGGGAAGTGACCAAACAGTCGCCTTTAACGGCTCCGGGGCAGCCGCTGAGGCAGCCAGCGCCTCCCAGCTCCGCGACCAGGGCCATGACGCCATGCCAGCCAAGGGTGGCCTGACCGTGGTCACCCCTGGAACCGTCGACGCCTGGGTGCAGGGACATGAACGTTTCGGGACGCTTGAGTTTGAACGTCTGCTTCGACCTGCAGCGGCGCTGGCGCGGGATGGTTTTCCCGTTTCTTCGCGATTGGCAGCGGTCTTCCAGAGCCAACAGGCGCTGATTGCCGAATGGCCTGCGCTTCAATCCATGGTGTTCGCGGAAGGCACGATTCCCCGTTCGTCATCGCTGCTCCGGTTTCCTGATCTCGCGACGACACTGACAGACATCGCGAAACGAGGTCGGGACGCCTTCTATACCGGGCCAACCGCAGAGGCGATCGTCGATGCCGTGCAGGTGGCCGGGGGCTGGCTCACTGTTGAGGATCTCGAACGTCACCAGGGAGAGTGGGTCGAGCCTCTTGCCTTCGACTTCCAGGGCACGACGATCCTGACAGCTCCCCCGAACTCGCAGGGGATTACCGCGCAGATCGCACTGGGCCTTGTCGCTCGGGACCTCGACGATCGACCGTGGGGCTCGGCGCGGCAGGTGCATTCGCTCGTCGAAGCGTCACGCCGAGCCTACGAGGTACGTGATCGGCACCTCGGTGATCCGCGTTTCGTCACGATCGAGACGAGCACGCTCCTCGACGAGGCGTACCTCGCGGATCGGTGGACGGATTTCGACCCTGATGCGGCATCACGAGGGTACGACAGCCGGGCTGGCGACACTGTGTACGTCTGCGCCGTCGACCGCGACGGGAATGCGGTGTCCCTGATCCAGAGTTTGTTCGGCGCATTTGGGTCCGGCGTCGTCGCTGGCTCGACCGGCATTCTTCTGAACAATCGCGGGTCGTATTTTTCCCTGGTCGACGGGCATCCCAACGAGCTTCAGGGCGGCAAGCGACCTCTCCACACCTTGATGCCGTCGATGCTGCGCGATGAACGGGGCCTGCTGGGGCCGATCGGCACGCAGGGCGGAGATGCCCAGGCTCAAATCCAGCTCCAGCTCATCACCAACCTCCTGTTGCACGCCATGGAACCGCAGGAAGCGATCGATGCACCTCGATGGATATCGTCGCGTGCAGCGGAAGGGAGCGTCAGCGCGATCACCCTCGAAAGCGGTTTTCCGGAGGGGACGGTATCGGGACTGGCCGGGCGCGGTCATGAGATCACCGTTATCGAAGGATGGAACCCGAACGCGGGCCACTCGCAGATGATCCTGATCGATCAGCAGGCGGGCACGCTCAAGGGTGCGGCCGACCCGAGAGCTGACGGTGCTGCCCTCGGCTATTGAGCCAGCATACGGCACGTGATCCGGCGGTCCTAGAAGCCAGTTCCCGCCGCCACACGGAGAACAGGGCTCGGCGGGGGATTAAGCAACCAGTCCTCGAATTGCGCCACTATCGGTTCCCGGAACTCTGCCCAGTAGCTCCAGTTCTGGAAGAATTGCTGCCTCAGGTTCTCCGGATGATTCGGCAGGCCGACCCCGATATCTGGTCTCAGCAACGCGAACGCATCCGAGTTGACCGGACCAAAGTTCTGGAGGCGGCTGAAGTTGGCGGTTGGAACCGCCCGGGTGGCGAAGTTGACGAAGCTCATCGCCACGTCGGTGTTCGGTCCACCTCTCGGGAGCACCCACGAATCCGCCGAGATCATCCCGCCGTTCCATTGCGGCACCACACGCGAGACCACGTCGAGCAATGCCGTTCGGACGCTCCACGCACTGGCGAGACCCACCTGCCCCGTTGCGACAAGCTCCACAGGTTGCTTGCTGTCCTCGTAGAAAAGCGTGGCTTCGCGCAGCTCTTCGAGTGCGGAGAATGCGCGCGCCGTGTCAAGCGGATAGAGCCGCTCCACGGTCACGCCGTCCGCCAGCAACGCGAACTCCAGGGTCCCGACAGGGCTGCGGCGAAGCGCGCGCGTGCCTCCGCTTCGATCCACGTTCCAGAAGTCCGTCCAGCCTGAAGGTATGTCAACGGCGCCTGACGGATAGACGATCACCGTGGAGTACAGACGTGCGCCGACCCCATGTTGCATGGTCAACTCACGGTACAACGCGGCGGTATCGACCACGTTGTAATCGATCGCCTGAAGGTAGCCACCCGCTGCGATCGGCAGCACCTCCTCAGTCGGAATCAGCAGGACATCCCAAACGGGTGCTTCGGCCTCGACCTGATCGATCAGGCTCGATATGCCTTCCCGGCCGAACTCCTGGTGACGGACCGATGCCCCGGTCGCTGCCGCAAACGCATCGAAGAAGGCCTGTTTCATGGCGTCCAGGTAATCCCCCAGGTCGGGAGTCGCGACCGTAATCGCGCGGCCCGCCCAGCGCTGCGGATCGCGATAACCAGCCACCGGAGACGCTATTGGGGGTTGCGTCGGCACCGCAGGCGCCTGTGTCGGAAGCGGAGAAGGCAGAATCTCCGCGGTGACGACGGCATCGACAGGATCATCACCCGATCCGCAACCCGAAAGGAACAGCCCTCCGAACCCCGCACTGGCCGCGAGAAAGGATCGACGGGTATGGGTCCCTGCGCGAGTTGTCTTGGACGGCCGGTGCTGCGCCATGAGGACTGTTCACCATCTGCCACTAAACACGCCACTGATCGGAACCGATGTCGCGGAGTGTTCAGGAATGTGGGTCTGCACCTTCTGGCGACGGCTGGGTCACCAGTGGTATCGCCTAAAGCTTCAAGCCCCCATCATACCGTGACCGGCGCCAACCCTTTGGACCCATGTGTATGTCGTCACCGTTGCATCTCGGGCCGCGACGAGGGTTTTTCGTGCATCATTGCCGCATGCGCGATATGCTAGCTCATGCACTTCAGTGAGTTTGCGTTACCTGATGGTAGGGCGTCTCGCTGTGGTGACCGTTGCGTTTCCAACATTCGTGACAGGACGGTGCTGGAACGTACAACGTCGAGCCACGAACGGCTCCCGGTAGCGGTGACGTGTCATTCGGGGAGAAGAGGGGTACGGGACCCGTATCTCAAGGGAGAGAGGCGAAGCGATGGACACGTACAACATCTTCATGGACGAGCTGCCAACCGGAGAAGAGTTCGACGGCGAGGAGATGGTCGAGGTCGAATTCCGGGTCGTACCCCGTGGCGAAGACGATGGTGACGGCGACAACAATGCGGTGATTGCGGGTCTGGACCTCGTCGACCTGATCAACCTGCGCGATGCCCTTCAACAGGAGATCGACAATTACGCGCTTTCGGCACTGGAAGCGCAAGCGGGTGCCGTTGCCGATGAGGCCGCCAGCTAGGCCCGTCCTCGTGCGACTTTAACGTGCGCATTCCTGAGCCGTTGTGTAGGCTCTGCGGCGATGTCGGCTTCGACATCGCCGCTTTTCGATTGATCCCGTGCCGTGCGAGCACGCTGGATTCACCCCGGGAGCACCATTCTTGACGGATTAGCATCCCCGTGACTGGAGCCCTCCAGCACGGTGCACACGTCCTATAGCGCGCCGAGCACGACACTGTGCGATCTCTCCGTGGGGTCATGTTGTCGGTTCGACCGTTCCGTGATGCAGGGATGCCATGCTGACCGTCAACTCCGTCTCCAAGCGCTTCGGCGCGCTCCAGATCCTCGAATCCGTCTCCTTCTCCATCAACCCCGGTGACCGGCTTGGATTGATCGGTCCCAACGGTGCAGGCAAGAGTACCCTCTTGCGCATCATCGCCGGGCAGGAGCTTGCCAATAGTGGAACCGTCGCAGCCCGGCCCGAGATACGTATCGGGTACCTTCGCCAGGGATTCGCGGACATGCCAGACGGTACGCTGGCCGAGCTGATCGATCTGCCACTCCAGGGTCTCATCGCTGCCCAGGCTGAACTCGAGAGGACGATCATGGCCCTGGGCGATCCCAATGCCTTGTTCGCCGAACCAGGGGCAGCGTACGCCGTTGCCCAGGACCGGTTCGATGCCGTGGGCGGGTATGAGACGCTCGATCGGCTATCTTCCTATCTTGGCCGGTTTGGGCTGGCGGACATGTCGTTGGACCGTCCTTTGTCAACGCTCTCCGGAGGACAGAAGACCCGGGCGGGACTGGCTGCGTTGCTTGCGTCACATCCCCACCTGCTCATCCTCGACGAACCGACCAATCACCTTGACATCGATGCCTTGGACTGGCTCGCGACATTCCTCAATGGGTACGGTGGTGCCGTCCTGATGGTGTCGCATGACCGGCGATTCCTGGATGCAACCTTGAACCAGATCCTGGAGCTGGATCCCGAAACACATCGGCTGACCGTGTACGCCGGGACCTACTCCGATTACGTCACAGAAAAGGAGCGTGAGCGGGTGGATCAGGCCGCCGCCTATCACCGCCAGCAGAAGGAGATCGCAAGAATCGAGGCGGATATCCGGGGGGCTGAACACCATGCCCGGACGATCGAGGCCAACTCGATCGACTTCGCCGTCAGGAAGAAGGCCGCCAAGATCGCTCGACCGGCGGTCGTCAGGAAGCGCAAGCTCGAACGGCTGCTGGAATCGACGGAGCACGTGGAGCGACCCGAGCGCAAGTGGAGGCTCGCGGTCGACTTCAGCTCGATTGGTCCCGGATCACGGGACGCGGTTGTCCTGGAGGATGTCCGCGTGGCGTACGGGAACGATCGTGTCCTGGACGGTTGCTCGCTGCACGTATCCGATGGTGACAGGATCGCCATCACCGGCCGCAACGGCGCGGGGAAATCGACATTGATGCGAGTGATTGCCAAGGACATCGTTCCCGATTTCGGATCGGTACGCCTTGGACCGAGTGTCCGCATTGGCTACTTCGCTCAGGAGCAAGATACGTTGGACGCGAACCGGACAGTGCTGGCAATGGCGCGCGCCATTGCCGCCGGCTCGGAAAGTGACATCCGTACGTTCCTGCACAAGTTCCTCTTCAGCGGAGAGATGGTTCATCACCGCATCGGCGATCTCTCCTACGGCGAGCGCGCGCGCCTGATGCTGGCCGCCCTGGTGCTTCGCGGCAGTAACCTCCTGCTCCTTGACGAGCCCCTCAACCATCTCGATCTCGACGCACGTGAGAGGTTTGAAGAGGCGCTCGAACAGTTCGCCGGCACGATCGTGTTTGTCTCGCACGATCGCTACACGATCCGGCGACTGGCATCACGCGTGGTCGAGGTCCGCGACGGCCGGGTCATTGAACGTGATTCCGACGCGGAACCGGAGCAGGCTCATGGATAGTTGGCGAGAGCGCATCGAAGCCGGCGAGGGCCATCCGTTTGCGGATGGAAACATGGCAGACGTGATCCGCGTCGGCGATTGGGTCGTACGCTCGCGGTCACCCTGGTCCGACGCCGGTCACGCCGTCCTGCGATACCTCGGAAGCCAGGGATATTCAGGTGCACCCCGGCTCCTCGAGGCGGATGATGAACGCGAAGTGCTGAGCTTTGTCCCTGGCGATTCGATCCCCGCCGACCTCGACGGCTACCGGGATAATGGCACGCTGGTCGCCATTGCTGGCGCGATCCGTGACCTCCATCGCACGCTTGAGGGTTTCAAGCCGCCGAAAGACATCGTGTTTCCGCGGATGCCCGGAACACCCGCTGGCGGATCGTCTGTCTGCCACAATGACCTGGCTCCCTGGAACACCATCATGAAGGACCGCATGTTCGTGGGCTTCATCGATTGGGACCTCGTCACCCTCGCGACGCCGGCATGGGACCTCGCCTATGCGGCCTGGCGTTTTATTCCTCTGTATCCTGACGATTCCGCGTTCGGTCGTGTCGAGGCACGTGGACGCCAGTTGAAGCTCTTTCTCGATACGTATGGTCTGGCGGATGAAGATCGTTCCAGCTTCATCGATCTCATCCGGCAGCGCCAGCGTTGCGCCTACGAAACCGTAGAGCAATGGGGTCGGGCGCGGCTGCCGGGTTTCGATCGCTTGTTCGATCAGGGTCTGCACGTGGGAGCACTCGACGATATCGCCTGGCTCGATACACATCGTACAGAGCTTCAGCAAGCGATCGGCTGTTGACGGAGGATATCCCCGGTCTTCACTTAAAGCCGCTGACCCATTGCTCGCACTTCGCTTCCCTCGCAATGTCGTTCGGAAACGTCACGTCCTCGATGAAGATCACCGCCGTCAAAGGCGTTCCAGTGCAGGCAATCACCGCAACCGGTCCGCGATACAGGTCAAGACGGACAAGGGCATAACTGGACTCGGCGAGGGAATATACCTCCGGCCTCGAATTGGCAATACAGGTCGTCCAGAAGGCGGCCGGACACATTGCGGCATTTTGGCAGCCCTATTTTTATGTCTTTGAGGGATATGTCGTGTGACGGGTTTACGGAAACCAGTTGTCCTGGGTCACGACGACTGGCCGCCCTTCTATCAACGACGTTGGCAGCCGCGCGTTCCGTTAGGGTCGAACGATCGTGCCGTCGCGAAGCCGGATATCCGGCCAGGCACCGTTGAAGGGATGCGGCGGGAACGGATACGTCGAGGCGAGTTCTTCGTCGACATCGATTCCCAACCCGGGCCGGTCATTCGACCACATCGAACCGTCACGAATCTCCGGACATCCCGGAAACACCTCTTGTGTTCGCTCGGGAAATTGATGTACCTCCTGAATCCCGAAGTTCGGCGACGAGAGATCGAGCTGGAGATTGGCGGCATGACCTACTGGAGAAACATCTCCGGGTCCGTGCCACGCAGTCCGTACCCCGAAAAACTCGCAGAAATTGCCGAGCTTGCGCGCCGGGGTCAACCCGCCGATGTCGGAGATATGGATGCGGATGAAATCGATCAACCGATCCTTGATCAGCGGCAGGTATTCCGCCTGGTTGACGTAGAGCTCCCCCATCGCGACCGGGATTGTCGAATGCTGGCGAAGCATCGGGAAGTAACCGTTGTCCTCCGGTGCAAACGGATCTTCGAGAAAGAAGAGCCGGTACGGTTCGAGATCCTGGGCGAGTCGGATCGCCGCGGTCGGGTGGATCCGCTCGTGGATGTCGTGAAGTAACTCGACCTCATCGCCCAGCTCCTGCCGCATGGCATCGAAGAGCCGGGGCACGATCCGGCAATACGCTGCCGGATTCCATCGCGCATCCTTCATCTCGAGGTGAATGGCATACCGCTGACCCTCCTGGGGACCAGCGGACGATCTGGCGCCGTACGTGGCGCTTCCCCGAACCGCGACCTGGCAACGCACATGCCGAAACCCTTGCTCCATGAGAATCCGGGCGTTCTCCGCGACCTCCTCGATGCTGCCGCCGCTTGCATGCGCGTAAAGATCGGCGGCCTCACGGCACTTGCCACCGAGCAATTGATAGACGGGCAGACCGGCGATCTTGCCCTTGATGTCCCACAGCGCCATGTCGACGCCGCTCAACGCGTTGTTGAGCACTGGACCGCTGCGCCAGTACGAGCTTACGTATGATGCCTGCCAGATATCTTCTATGTCATGCACCGAGCGCCCGATCACGAACGGTCGGAGGTACTCCTCGATTGCCGTCTTCACGGCCAGGGGACGCTGCGTGAACGTGGCGCATCCGAGCCCGTACAGGCCTGGCTCGGTAGTCTCGACCTTCACTACGACCAGGCGGATGCCGTCCGGCGCGGTGCAGATCACCCGGACATCGCGAATCCGGATCGCATCATCCCCGCCATAGGCGTCCCAAGCGGGTGGCACTGCTGGCATCACCCGGTCCTTCGTCCCGTCACTCATCGTTGCGTATCCTCTTGTTGATGTTGGGCCGTCGCCCACACCGGCGCAGCCTGTGGAACCGGGACCGGTTAATCCGGCACCATGGCGGTGTCGCCTGTCGGCGAACCTGTCCGATAGAACTCAAGGAACCACGCCTGGGCATCAAACGGTTCTTCTCCATCGACCGGGCTCACCAGGTCATAGGAACCATCCGGGGTCAGTATCCAGGTGTTGACGGTATCGCGCAGGTAGGCATCCAGCACCACGTCACGAAGATGGGTCCGCAGCTGGGGCGATACCACCGGGCATACCACCTCGACGCGCCGGTCGAAATTGCGCTCCATCACGTCCGCGCTGCCGAGGTACACCTTCGGATCGCTTCCATTTTGGAAGTAGTAGATGCGGCTGTGCTCCAGGAAGCGCCCCACGAGGCTCACTACCCGGATCGTCTCGCTCAATCCCGGTACGCCTGGCCGCAGGCAGCAGATCCCTCGGATGATAAGGTCGATCTTCACCCCGGCCCGCGACGCTGTGTACAGGGCGCGAATAACCTCACGATCAACGAGGCTGTTCATCTTGAAGATCATGTGTCCGTTGCCCGTTCGCTCATGGATCCGCTTCTCCTCGAGAATGGTTTCGATGAAGCGCTCGCGCATGGTCTCGGGGGCGATCCAGAGTGTGTCGTACTCCACGTCCTGGGCGTAGCCGGTGAGCACGTTGAACAGTTGTGAGACATCGCTGGCGATGTCATCGCGTGAGGTCAGGATTCCGATGTCCTCGTACACTCGGGCGGTGTTCGCGTTGTAGTTGCCGGTTGCGACGTGGACATACCGCCGGAGGCCGTCCGGCTCTCGACGAACGACCAGGGTGAGCTTGCAGTGGGTCTTGAGGCCAGGAAGTCCATAGGCAACGTGCACTCCGGCCTTCTCGAGTGTTTGCGCCCACGAGATGTTGTTCTCTTCATCGAACCGCGCCTTGAGCTCAACCAGAACGGCAACCTGGGTATCGTCATCTCGCGCACTGGTGAGAGCCGGAATCAGCGGGGAGTCATTGCCGAGCCGGTAGAGCGTTTGCTTGATTGCCACTACATCGGGATCAGTCGCCGCGGCCTGGATGAAATCAACGACCGTGGTGAACGACTGGAACGGCAAATGCACCAGAACGTCCTTTTCCCGAAGCAGCGTGAAGATGTCGATGTCTTCGGAATCGCGCATCCGAGGGACCGGGGCCGACGCGGGAAAGAGCGGGGATTGGAGAAGGGGCGGGTCCTTGAGATCAGGGCGATCGACTCGCATCAACTCGGCGAGATCCTCCAGACCGAGCGGGCCATCGACCACGTACAGGTCCTGCGGGAGCGCGTGCACCTGTTCGAGCAACCAGTCTCGCACGCCCCTAGTCATGGTTCGATCGATATCGACGCGGACGACGTTGCCGAAGGGGCGTTGGGATAGCGTTTCGCGCATCATCTCCAGCATGCTGGCGTTGTCGTCGTCATCCTCGTCCGGCTCCACGTCCGAGTCACGCAGGAGATGGAACGGATACGCGGCAACAACGGTGCTGCCGGGGAACAACGCGCCGAGATTCGCCGTGATGAGCTCTTCGATCCAGGTGAATCGCAATGGGAGATCACCCTCCGGCGTCGCGGGAGAGACGAGTACCGGTGCGGTCTTGCCGTGGGACGAGCTTGCCGGTATCGGAACGAGCCGCGGGATCAGCGCCGGCACCTTGACCCGGGCGAAGCGAGCGTTGGAGCCACTCTGGAGCACGACGATCAGGTTCAGACTGTCGTTGGAGATATGGGGAAAACGCCGCCCCCGATCGACCGCCTGCGGCGTGAGCACGGGAAAGATCTCGCGTTGGAACACTCCATCCAGCGAGTCCTTCTCCTTGTGGCTCAGTTCCCTGTAGGGAACGATCTGGACTTGCCGATCGTGCAGCTCGGGAATGAGGTCCTTGGTGACGCGTCTCGCATGCTCATCGAGCAGCTCCTGCGTCGTCCTGTGTATCGCGTTGAGCTGCTGAAATGGCGTCCGGCCGTCATGGACAACGTCGGTCATACCCGCGACGACCTTGCGTTTCACTCCAGCAACCCGAATCATGAAGAACTCGTCGAGATTCGCGGCAAAGATTGCTGCGAACTTGACTCGTTCAAGCAAGGGTGCCGATGTTTCCGCGACTTCCTGGAGTACCCGGCGGTTGAACTCCAGCCAGCTCAGCTCCCGGTTGATATAGAGGTTCGGCGTCAGGGGCACCAGGTCGGAGCGAAGATTCGGGTTTAGCGTTTCCGATCCTTCATCCTTGAGCGCTGTTGACGTCTTCGTCCGTGCCCGGTTTGCCTTCGCCATTATGATGATCTCCGGAAAGGTGATTCGTCGTATGTCCCGGATTGAGTGAACCCGGCTCGCCTATGCAACCCGCGCGCGAAGATGCCCTGTAGGATGAGTGTACGTGACATTCCGGGCTGGGCAAGAGATTGGAATTCAGGTATCGAGAGACGGCACGAAAGCCGAAACGACGCTATGCACCATATCACGAGGCTCAACGTCCATTGGCATGGAGGTACGTAAATGCCGCGTTTACCATTGACCAAGATCGTGGCTACCGTTGGACCGGCGACAGAGGACGAAGGGTCTCTTAGCCAGCTTGTGCACGCCGGTGTCACGACATTTCGGCTTAACTTCTCACATGGTGATCAAGCGCGACACGAAGAGGTGTTCCACAGGATCCGGCGCATCTCCGCCACGGTTCGCCGGCCGATCGCAATTCTGCAAGACTTGCAGGGCCCCAAGCTGCGCGTCGGCGATCTCCAGGGGGACGCACCGGTAGAGTTAGGGGCCGGGCAGCCGTTCATCATCTCTACGCGGGAGATGGACGGGAGTGCGACGAGAGTAAGCACATCGTATCCGGACCTCGGAAAAGATGTGAATCAAGGCGATACGATCCTAATCGATGACGGTGCGATCGAGCTCAAGGTGACGAGCGTGACGCGCGATGGCGAGTTCGGTGACGAGATTGCAACGACTATCGTTCATGGCGGAACGCTCAAGCCCCAGAAGGGCATCAATCTTCCGGGAACCGAAATCAGTGCTCCTGCACTGACCGGGAAGGATCTCTCCGATCTCGCGTTCGGCGTGGGACTCGGCGTCGATGCGATCGCCCTCAGTTTCGTGCGCTCGCCGGACGATGTCGTGGACGCCAGGCGCAGGATCTCGGAGTTGGGTGGAGTGCAGCCAATCATCGCCAAGATCGAGAAACCGCAGGCGGTCGCGCAGTTGCCGGCAATCGTGGCCGCGAGCGACGGAGTGATGGTTGCCCGGGGTGATCTGGGAGTCGAGATCAGCCCGGAAGCGGTGCCGCTGATTCAGAAGCGGCTGATTCGCCTGGCGAACCACGCCGGCAAACCCGTGATCACGGCGACCCAGATGCTCGAGAGCATGATCGAAAACCCGCGTCCGACACGAGCCGAAGCCAGCGACGTAGCCAATGCGATTTTGGACGGGACCGATGCCGTCATGCTTTCCGGAGAGACAGCGGTTGGCGCTTGGCCAGTCCGCGCTGTGGAAGTCATGGCGCGAATCGCATCCACGATCGAACGGGATCCGTCATGGCAGGCGGCAATGCGGGCACCGGGACGCGACATTCCGGTCGGTGCGGACCGGGCTGCCCAGGCCGTTGCGCACGCCGCGCAAACGATCGCCGCTGACCTCAACGCCCCTGCCATCGCGGTCCTGACGGCCACGGGTCGAACGGCGATGAGCATTTCGCAACACCGCCCTGGAGTGCCGATCGTTGCGTTCACCGACAACCCCGCCGTGGCGTCGCTCCTGGGCTTCTGGCATGGGACGACACCGGTTCTGGAAGATCTGGAGACCACGACCGATGCCCTCATCCGGCAGGTCAACGACGGCATCAAACGCCTCGGCTTGGCGGTGCAGGGCGACAACATCGTTATCGTCGGAGCCGTTCCGAGAGCCGGCGACGAACGCTCCGTGTTTCTCGAGATTCACCGGGTGCAATGATCGAGACTAAGCAGACCGGCTCGTGGTCCGCTGCTTGATTCTCCTGGTGCCGTTGCGAACGCGACCTGTATCACAGGAATGCAGCGGACCCCACTATCTTGACTCCCATAAGGCAAGAGCCCCGGTGCTGGTCAGCACCGGGGCTTTTGTACTTTCCGCTTGACGAGGTTTTCTTGCGCTACTTTACGGTGAAGTATCACCACCCTCCGGGGGCGTCCGGCGAATGATGACGCGTCCCGTGTCCGGAGCCGCCGCCGCAGGTGCCGATCGGTCCGCACCGTTCGAGCTCACCGACGGCGCCTGGACTGCACGGTAGCGCTGCTCCATTCCGGCCTCTGGATCTTCCGGAACGGGCGGGCCGAAAATCTCGATCACGTCGGGCGCGTCAAGCGTCTCGCGCTCGAGCAGCGCCTTGACGAGATCATCAAGCTTGTCGCGGTTGGCGGACACGAGCGCGAGGGCTTGCTGCAATGCGTTCTCGACCATCTGGCGGACGGCGGCATCCAGCCGTTCAGACGTCGCATCAGAGAATGACTTGTCCTGGGTGATCTCCCGACCGAGGAACACGTGCTCCTCGCCGGTCCCGAGGTAGATCGGGCCAACATCCTCACTCATTCCCCAGAGGCCGACCATCCGGCGGGCAAGGCTCGTCGCTTGTTTGAGATCGTTCTCGGCACCAGTCGTGATCTCGCCGTAGACGACCATTTCCGCCGCTCGTCCACCGAGCATGCCCGCGAGGCGACCGAGCAGGTACGTGCGACTGTAATTGTGCTTGTCCTCATCCGGCATCTGGACCGTGACGCCGAGCGCCCGTCCACGGGGAACCACGCTGACCTTGCGCAGTGGATCGGAACCGGCGGTGAAGTGAGCGACGAGGGCGTGCCCTGCTTCATGGTAGGCCACCACCTCACGTTCCTTGGCATTGGTCAAGCCGGAACGGGCGACCCCGAGCAGGATCTTGTCGAGTGCCTCATCGAAATCGGCCTGCAGGATTTCCTTGCGGTTACGACGGGCAGCCGTCAGGGCCGCTTCGTTGACGAGATTCGCGAGATCAGCGCCAGAGAACCCGGTCGTTGAGCGAGCGATATGCTCAAGATCGACTTTCCCCTGAAGCGGGATGCCTCGCGTGTGGATGCCAAGGATCGCCATTCGCCCACGCTTGTCGGGCAGCCCAACGGTCACCTGGCGATCGAACCGGCCCGGCCGCAGGAGGGCGGGGTCGAGGACATCGGGGCGATTGGTTGCGGCCATGACGATGACTTCCTGGTTTGTCTCGAAGCCATCCATCTCGACCAGCAGCTGGTTCAGAGTTTGTTCGCGCTCGTCGTTCGAGCCACCGAGACCCGCGAAGCGCTGGCGACCCACCGCGTCCATCTCGTCGACGAAGATGATCGCCGGCGCGGCGGTCTTCGCCTTGTCGAACAGGTCGCGCACCCGGCTTGCGCCGACGCCGACGAACATCTCGACGAATTCCGACGCTGACACGCTAAAGAATGGAACGCCAGCTTCACCCGCGACGGCTCGTGCCGTCAGCGTCTTCCCGGTGCCCGGAGGGCCCACCAGCAGCACACCGCGCGGAAGCCGGGCGCCAAGCGCATGGTACTTCGCGGGATTGCGCAGGAAGTCGACGACTTCCATCAATTCCTGCTTGGCCTCGTCCTCACCGGCGACATCCGCAAACGTGACCTGTGGGCGCTCCGGGTCATTCTGCCGGGCCTTGCTGCGCCCAAACCCGAACACGTTCTGCTGACCGCGCGACATCTGCCTGCCGAGGAGCACGAAGAGTCCGATGAAGAGCAGGAACGGAAGGAAACTGAAGATGATGTTGACCCACACGGATCCCGATGATGTGCGCCCCTCGATCTCGACGCCACGCTCCTGCAACGATGCGAGAAGATTGGGATTCTCGACACCCTGGGGGAGAGTCGCCTGAATCTCGTCCGTGACCGTGATGTTGGCACCGTCTTGCGGAGCGTTAGGGTCGATCCGCTCGTTCTCGGAATCCCAGTTCACTGCTTGATTCAGCTCGACTGTGATTTCGGTTTCAGCAAGCGTGGCCCTGGAAACGTTGTTGGCCTCAATCTGTTCCGTCACCGCCGTGTAAGTCACACTGGTGGCGCCGTCATCGTCTCGATTGCCGAAAAACTCCCAGATGTACCACCCAACGAGGGCGATGATCAGCGAGGCGACGACCCAGGTCGGGATCCGGGGGTTCCGGCGCTGCGGTTCCTGGGACCCACCACCCTTCTGGTTCGGATTCTGGTTTTGATTCTGCTTCCGTGATCTGTCCTGATCCGGACGCATAAGCGGAAACTGCGGCTTTTTGGGATCCGGCTGTGACATGTGTCGTCACTCTTTCGTGAATGTAAAACGGGCTTGCCACGTCCGGATATGGGTGTCGGATGGATCGACGATTCGTCCGGGACACCGTGGTTCGGATGTACTCTTGTAGCTTAGCCGAGATGAGCCCCGGTTTACACCCGCAACATGGGCAGGAGCCGCCTATTTCCGCGAAGATAAGCCGTCATGGCTGCGTGGGAGCAACTATCCCGCCCCATCGCCCTTTCCATCTTCTGCACCGCCCGGAATGCTGTCCATTGCACTGCCCGCCTCGATATCGTCTCCGACGTGCCCCCCATCAGCGAAGAAGGCCCTCCGATGGGACATCACCAGGCCGAGGACCGTTGTGCCCTGAGCGGTCGCCCGGCGAACAGCCGCCGCTGTTGGCTCGACATCGCTGATCAGGACCCCGATACCCGCGCGACAGGCTGCTTCAATCATCACGTCGTCGATCAGTCCGGTGATAATCAGGATCGAGCCTGTGTCACCAGTGTCCTCCGTCATCATCCAGCCGAGGATCTTGGCGACGGCTCCACGCGGCGCGACGTCCCGTGCGATGACGATCAGGTCACCACCTCGCGCCAATGCTGCACACGCCAGGCCCGATGCGCGTCCATCGACATCGAACCGTGCGAACACACGTTCCGACAGAGCAATGGCATCGTGCTGTGAAAGAAATGGCACTGAACGGGGTGGACGCATCGACGCCGAGATGCTGTCCGCGTCGACATCATCGCCCGACATCCAGCCAACCGTCTCTAGCCTCCGACGATCGATATTCTCTCCAGAATCGACCATGATCGCCACTCGCCCGGATGATCCGGAAACGGAACCGATTTGATCGGACGCGGAATAGAATCGGTGCATGAACGCCCAGCCAACGGCGAATTCCCGGGTCGCTTCCGCCAGGCACTCCGCCGCCCCGGCGAGGCAGCCGTTGACCTCTATCCGCACGGTGCGGACATCCGGGAGCGACCGAAATGCCTGCCTTGCATCTGGACGGGCGAACCATTCTCCCGGTACGACCGTACCGACATCTCGGCCTCGCGGATTCGACGGCTCGATCCGCCACGAATCGGCGGGATTCGACGATCGAGCCGGAGACCTAAACGGATGATGTCGCCCCATGACGCTCGTGCTCCAGACTTCTCCGGCATTCCGGGGTTTGGCAATGGACGGACACGTGTGCCCGTGTGTCATGATTATAGCGTACGTACATCCCTTGCGGTGAGGGTCATGAACTGATTTGGGTCAAGCGCCACCACGCGGGAACAGCGTATTCATCCGCCTCACCGTGTGCGTATCCCGCCCATTCGACGTGCCGTGACCTGCGCAGCGCTCCAGGGATGATCTGCCCATGAATCACCATCCTGGTCGGACGTTCCTGTTCTCCCCAGAGCCGGACCGCTTCGTCATAAGCAGCCGCTCCTTCTGGCACCGTCAGCAGCAATTCGATGAATTCGGTCGTGGTGAACTCCTCACCATCGACCCTTGCGAGCAGCTCGTCGACGACCGGGAAGATTCTGTCGATAAGCTGATCGACCGTGACGCCTGTTGGACCAGTATCGTGATCGCGTCGCGCCATGCTCTCTCCTTACGTCGAGATCCTCTGTGACGGGAGCACAGGGTCTGCCGCTCAACCATCGTTGTCGGAAAGTTCGTCGCCCGTCCGCAACCCCCGGTAGCTCTCGTACCGAGCGATCGAGATGTCTCCGCGTTCGACAGCCTCGATGATCCTGCATCCTGGTTCGTGCACATGCATGCAATCCGGGTAGAAACATTCGCCGAGATACGGTCGGAACTCACGGTAGAGCCAATCGAGTTCGTCCGGAGGGATGGCGCTCATTGCCAGCGCCCGGATCCCGGGCGTGTCCGCGACGAATGTGCCACCGCCTAGATCATGCAGCTGCGTGCCGATCGTGGTGTGACGCCCTTTGCCCGTGGCGGCGGAGATCGCGCCAACGTCCCGGGCATGGTCGGGATCGAGCACGTTCAACAGGCTCGATTTGCCAACACCCGAAGGACCGGCGACCGCGGTGATTTGCCCGCGCAATGCGTCTCTCAGTTCCGGAATGCCGTCGCCTGTGACGGTGCTGATCCGATGCACCGGATATATCCGCTCGTAAGGGGCGAATGCTCCATCGGCAACATGTTTAGGGTCCGTCACCGCGAGGTCCGTCTTGCTGACACAGATCCGGATCGGGATCTCCTGCATCTCGGCCAGGATCAGGAAGCGATCCAGCATCCGGACGTGTGGGATGGGGTCGCGGACCGAAAACACCAGCAGCACCTGATCCGGATTCGCGAGGACAACCTGCTCGGTATCCTTCGTGTGCCTCGCCGTGCGGACCAACGCCCGGGTACGCGGCTCGACATACTCGATGGCGCCTTCGCCATCCGGCAACTCGGAGATCCAGACACGGTCACCGACCGCGACGATATCCGTCTTCTGGCGCCGACGCTTGAGTTGCCCACGTACGGTGGCGATTATCGAGCGACCGGCCCCGTCCAGTGAAACCTCGAACCAGAGCCCATGCGCCCGGGTCACGAGTCCACGGACACTCCCCTTGGGCGGGCCAGTGTCTGGCCCGCCCGCCGAGTCAGTGGAGGAGCGTTTCGGTGTGGTACGAAGCTGGCGTTTGGTCGACAAGCGGCGGGTGTTCCCCTTGCGGTCACTGATCGTGAAGTTCAAGCACAACAAGACGCTGCTTCAACAGTTTACCGCCCACGGGAACCATGCCGCGCGATCTTGCCACGCCTAGCCGTGGCGGCCGGCGGCACCGATTCGGACCTGACGAGCGTGGGTGAATCTAGCTTGACACGCATGCCGGAAAAGCTATGCTTACGCATGGGAAGTAATGCCCACTCCGCACATGGCAGTTCTTCCATAGAAGATTATCCAGGTTTCTCGGAGGCAGACCACGATGATTACCATGACCGGCGAAGCGGTTTCGCAACTCAAGGAATTCCTGACCGACCAGGGCACTCCGGAGCATGCGCTGCGAGTGTTCGTTTCCCCCGGCGGCTGCTCCGGACTGCAGTACGGCATGACGATCGACGAAGAGTCGGACGAGGGAGACGAGATCATCCAGACGCAGGGCGTCAAGGTGCTCGTTGACAATTTCAGCGCCATGTATCTTGAAGGCGCGGAGATTGACTATGTCAACTCGCTAATGGGCGGCGGGTTCACGGTCCGCAACCCGAATGCGGTTGCCGGGTGCGCGTGCGGCCATTCCTTCGATGCCGGTGACAACGCCCCGACCGCGCAGGGTTGCGGCTGCGGCAGCCACTAGCTCCTTTTCCCAAGCTACTTTCTAGAACAATCTGACCTCGCCGGGATACCGAGCCTCCATGTGGAGGCTCGGTCTGTTTCGTGCTGTGCATTGATGTGATGCGGGCTCCGTCCTCCCCCGCCAGCCCATATCCACCCGGCTAAAACGGCTCTCGTTCGATACTTCACAAACTCTTGATAATCTGCTATACTAGAGACCTTGAAACCGGTTCGCATTGCGCTGCCTGCGAAGTTGTATCACCACATACTAACGGGCGCACGTCGCGATAGTTTGTCGGGATCCCATCCAGGTCCCGCCATTACGACCCTTGATAACCGGATTCAAATCCACCCGTTCCTGATCCACCGTAAATCTACCAGTAGCGATCCGGCACCGGATCTCGCTCATCGAACGACAACCAGATTGCTGGCGTGTTCGATGGTGTGAATCCCGCCCTAAAAGGAGCAGTTCCCTGTTATGAGTGACCCGATGGGCACCTATGATGTCAACAAGATCGATCAGCTCGTAAGCGACACCATTAATGGCGACGACAAGCCCGAAGTTCCCGAAGAGATTACCACGCAGATGGCCGACGAGATGGAGCCCGAGGCCGATCTCGAACGTGATCTCGATGTGCTTCAGCGCCTCGATCCAAATTTCATCAACGACCCGGTCCGCCTGTATCTTCGCGAGATTGCCGAAACCGCACTGTTGACCCACGACCAGGAGATTGATCTCGCGAAGCGAGTCGAGAGCGGTGACCTCCAGGCCGTCCAGCTCTTCGTCCGTGCCAATCTCCGACTCGTCGTCTCGATCGCCAAGCGCTATGTCAACCGCGGCCTGACACTTCTCGACCTGATCCAGGAAGGGAACATCGGGCTCATGCGTGCCGTGCAGAAGTACGACTGGCGCAAGGGATTCCGCTTCAGCACGTACGCGACCTGGTGGATCCGGCAAGCGATTACCCGCGCTATCGCCGACCAGAGCCGGACGATCCGACTTCCGGTTCACATGGGTGACTCAATCTCCCGTTACCGGAAGACCCTGAACCTGCTCGCCCAGGAGCTCGGCCGCCAGCCGACTCCGGAAGAGGTTGCCGAGGCGATGGAGGTCGCCCCTGAAAAGATCCACCAGATCGTTCAGGCCGCCCAGCGCACGATCTCCCTTGAGACACCGATCGGCAACGAGGATGACACGAGTCTCGGTGACCTGATTGCCGATGACGTGTCCGAGACACCCTATGAGGCGGCGTCGGAGTCGATGCTCAAGCGGGATGTCAGTGCCGCGCTCGACACCCTTTCCGCTCGGGAGCGCCTGGTACTCCAGCTCAGGTTCGGGCTCGGTCAGGGCCATCAGCACACGCTAGCCGAGGTTGGCGAGCAACTGCAGATCAGCCGGGAGCGCGTCCGCCAGATCGAGAACGAGGCGCTCCAAAAGCTACGCCGTCTCGATGGTGACCGCCTCTTCGCGTATCACCAGGAGCTCTAGTCCACGACAATACCTTGAAGGATCATCCGAAGGGCCGCCCTGCATGAAGGGCGGCCCTTCATGTCATGGACGCTTGTCCTTGTCTTCAAGGCGACTGATTACCACGTTCCATTCCTTGATCGTCGCACCGACGATGATTCCCGCTGGTGTATACGGATCGTTGCTCAGGATTTCCTGCACTTCTGCGATGTCCGCGGCATCGTAGATCAGCAACGCGCCGGTATCGTCCGTGAATGGACCGGATTGTTGCAGCTTGCCCTCTTCCAGCAACGTCGCGAGATACTGGCGATGCGCCGGGCGAACCTCCCCTCGGCGCTCGGTATCGTTCGAGAACTCCAACACCACCGCAAATAACGCCATCCCGATCACTCCTTCTTTGTCCTGTCCGATTCGGCTCGACGGCCTCGCTTCCATGAGCAGCACCATCCTAACCGGTCCTGATGTAGCATCCACAGCGTGAGGAACAGCAACCCTTTCGTATACACTGTTCATGCGACACATCCGTCCGTACACTCTTCTCGGATGGATTTCACCATCACGGGCGTCCGGGAACGACGCTTGGTTCTCAAGACCGGAATCAACTTGTCGGTAAGGAATGCTGTCAGGTGATGGGATCGAAAGCGGCCAGCCAGCAACAGTCGAGCGGCGATCAGTCCGTTGTGCCGTTGCGCAAGCAGTTCCTTCAGATCAAGGCACGCTTCCCAGACACGATTCTCTTCTTTCGCCTTGGTGACTTCTACGAGACATTCGATGGCGACGCGGAGATCGCCGCGAGCGTGCTCGACATCGTGCTTACCGGCCGGGAGATGGGCAAGAACCTCCGCGTGCCGATGGCCGGGATCCCTCATCATGCCGCTGAGGCGCACATCGCCCGTCTTATCGCCGCCGGGCACAAGGTGGCAGTCTGCGAGCAGATTGGCGAAGCGACCAAGGGCAAGGGCCTGGTCGAGCGAGATGTCACCCGTGTCGTCACTCCCGGCACCGTTTCCGATCCGACGATGCTCGACGCGCGCACGAACAACTACATCGTCGCAGTTTCGATCGAAGGATCGCGCGCGGGAGTCGCCTTCGCCGACATCACGACGGGTGAGTTCCAAACGACCGAGCTACGGGCGGAGACTCCCGAGGAGGCCCTACTTGCAACCGGCCGGGAACTGCTCCGCCTTGGCACGGCCGAGCTTGTGCTCTCCTCCGATCTCACCGACTCGCTGGCCCTGCCGATGGCATCGTGGGTACCCGAAGGTGCAAGCCTGAGCCGGACCGATGCCTGGCGATGGCAGAGCGACCGCACCCGAAGCGCATTGCTACGGCACTTCAGGACGGAATCGCTCGACGGCTTCGGCTGCGCGGGGTTGCCGCTTGCGATCCGGGCCGCCGGAGGGCTGCTCCAGTACCTCGAAGACACGCAAATGAACGGTCTGGCGCAGATCACGCGTCTCAGCACCTACTCCACCTCGTCATTCATGACACTCGATGCGCAGACGCGCCGAAATCTCGAGCTGACCGAGAGCGCGCGAGGCGAGCGGCGACACAGCCTGACGGCGGTGCTTGACCGAACACACACGCCGATGGGTGCGCGACTTCTCCGTCGCTGGATCGGACAGCCGTTGCTCGATCGGGACGCAATCACAAATCGTCTCGATCATGTCACGCATCTGGTCGACAGCACGGCGACGCGCACTCGAATCCGTCAGGCGCTCCGGGAGGTCGGCGACATCGAACGACTGGCCAACCGCGCCATCACCAGGCGGATCTCCCCCCGCGAGCTGGCCACCTTGCGCGCAGCGCTCCAAAAGCTTCCTGAAATCTCGCAACATCTAACGTTCCTGCCACCGGAGGTGAAGCTCCCGGACCTCGAAGCTCTGGCATCGCACCTCGCCACCGCCCTGGTCGATGAGCCACCAGTGTCGCTGGGAAAGGGTGTCGTGTTCCGTCCAGGCTTCGCGTCCGAGCTCGACAGCTTTCGAAGCAACGCGCGGGAAGCTCGAGAATGGATCGCCAACCTCGAACGGACGGAACGGGAACGGGTCGGGATTCGCACGCTCAAGGTCGGCTACAACCGGGTGTTCGGGTACTACCTCGAGGTTACGGCGGCGGCCCTCGCTTCGGCGGAACGCGATCGTCTCCAGCGTGGCGACGATGGTCCAGCGCTCCCGGCTGATTACATTCCCAAGCAAAGCCTGGCGAATGCCACCCGTTACTTCACGCCGCAGCTCAAGGAGTACGAAACACTCGTCCTCAACGCCGAAGAAACCCTTGCCTCGATGGAGGCTGACATCTTCCATAGGTTGGTACAGGAGGTCGCATCCTCTGGAGCCGATCTCCTTCGCGCGTCCGAAGTGGTCGCCTACGTCGATACAATCGCGTCCTTGGCCGATGTCGCCGTTGACGCAGGATATACACGGCCGATCATCGAAGACGGCGAGCGGACGGAGATCGAGCTCGGGCGTCATCCCGTGCTTGAATCAATCCTCCCAAGTGGCGAGTATGTGCCGAACAGCGCCCATCTCGACACGCAGAGCGACCAGATCCTGATCCTGACTGGACCCAACATGGCCGGGAAGAGCAGTTGGCTGCGGCAGGTGGCACTGATCACCCTGATGGGGCAGATCGGCTCCTTCGTTCCCGCCGCGAAGGCGACCCTCGGTATCGTTGACCGCATCTTCACGCGGATCGGCGCCCAGGACGACATCGCGACCGGACAGAGCACCTTCATGGTTGAGATGCTGGAAACGGCCAACATCCTCAATCACGCGACCGGACGAAGTCTGATCGTGCTCGACGAGATCGGGCGTGGCACCAGCACATACGACGGCCTGGCGATCGCCCGCGCGATCGTGGAGTACATCCACAACGCAACGAATCTCGGGTGTCGCACCCTGTTCGCGACGCACTACCACGAGCTCACCGAGCTGGCGTCGCTCCTGCCCCGCGTGAAGACGTATCGCATGGACGTGCTGGAAGAGGGCGAACGAGTCGTTTTTTTGCGCCAGGTCGTGCCGGGAGGAGCTGACAAGTCATACGGCGTGCACGTTGCCCAACTCGCCGGCATTCCCCGAGGCGTCGTGCTGAGGGCCCGCGAAATCCTCCAGGACCTTGAGCAGCATGCCGGCCAAGCGAATGGGAGCGCACAAGCTCGTCGTGAAGCCATGCGAGAGCCGGCGCCCGATTCCGGTCCGGGATTGCAGTTGACGTTCTTCGACCAGCCGAACCCGGCGGTCGAGCGCCTCAGGAAGCTCGACATCGAATCGATGTCGCCACTGGACGCGATCACGGCGCTCTTCGAGCTCAAGCGCCTTATCTAATTCGGAACCCTTGCGAACGTTCGCGGTGCCTTGTTTTGTAGGGGCGGCACTAGAATCGACAGCAACGAACGCTTTGCCGAACGCCCATGGCCGATTCGTATGTCCGCCCGCGCTGATCCGACAGACGCTCATCGGAACAGCGCATGTTCAAGCGAACTCGATGATCGTCCGCAGCGTCTCGCCGCGCTCCATCGCGTGGAACGCCTCCTCGACATCTTGCAGCCCCACCGTTTGGGAGACCACCGCATCGAGATCGAGGCGTCCCTGCTCGTACCACGTCGCCAGCATCGGGAAGTCGCGCGTCGGCAGGCAGTCACCGTACCAGGAGACGCGAAGCGATCCACCGAGATCGAAGAACGTGCCGAGCGGAAATGATTCGATCACCGATCCCGGTCCGCCGACGCCGATGATGACCGCAGTGCCAGCCAGGTCGCGGGACAGGATCGTCTGCAGCGTCGTCTCCGGCCGGCCCACGGCCTCGAACGCGAAGTTCACACCGAAGCCTTCGGTCAGCGCTTTGACCTGTTCCACCGGGTCTCCCGCGTTTGGATTGACGATATGCGTCGCACCGAAGCCCCTGGCCCATTCGAGCTTGCGGTCATCGAGATCGATCGCGATGATCTTTGTCGCTCCGGCGAGCCGGGCGCCCATGATCACGGAGTCCCCGACGCCGCCGCAGCCGAACACCGCGACACTCGATCCCGGCTCGATCTTTGCCGTATAGAGCGCCGCACCGATGCCCGTCATCACGCCGCATCCGATCAGGCTCATCTGCCCTTTCGGCAGTTCAGGATTCACGGGCACGCATTGATGGGAATGAACGAGCGTGTGCGTGCAGAAGGTGCCGATGCCCAGCACCGGGTTCAGTTCGACACCGTCTTTTTTCGCCCGCATCTTCGTCGTGGCATTGAGACTCGCGGCACAGAGATGCGGTTTCCCCGCAAGACAGAACCGGCATTCGCCACATGGAGCACGCCAGGCCAGGATGACATGATCCCCGGCCCCAACGTTCGTCACCCCCTCGCCCACGCTTTCGACGATCCCCGCACCTTCGTGCCCCAGCAGGAATGGAAACCCGTCCGTCCCGAACACGCCATTCTTCGCCGACAAGTCGGTGTGGCAGACGCCGCTCGCCATTATCCTGACGCGCGCTTCGCCGGGTCCAGGTGCGGGGACGATGAATTCCTCGATCGCGGACGGCTTGTTGACTTCACGCGCGATGGCGCCACGAGCCATGATCTGGTCTACCACGGGATCCTCCAATGTGCATCATCGGCGCGGTGGCCGCTTGGGGTCATCAGATCGAGGCGCTGTCATCTCCAGCACAGTCTGCACGATTCTTGCCGTACGAGCGATAGATGCCCGGACCTGATCACCGGAGGCACGCGGTGACGGTAGGCGGTCGACCCCCGGACCGGATAGAATCCGGATCGTGAACGACCTTTTGGCGTCGAAGCCAGACACACTCCACGAGCGCCCAACCCAGCACGTTCCGTCGTATCTCGACCGACGATCGGCCGGAATCCTTCGCCCGTTTGTGGACCGGCTTGAGCGGATCGGGATCATCGGTCCGACCGTGCTGCTCTGGATCGCGACCCTGGGCCTGGTCTACGCCTTTCTGGGCACTGATGTGCTGCGGGGAAACCGCGGGCTGGTCAACCTGACGGAGTCGTTCGGTGCGCTGGAGCGGGTCGCCCTGTGGCAGCGTGCGCTGCAATGGCTGCCCGGGAGCACCGGCGAGGGCGGGTTCTTCACGCTTCCGCCGGTCGCGATCGCAAGTGGCGTACGGACCACAATGGCCCTGATGTTCCTCCTCCAGGCCTGGAGCTTCTGGCTTGCCTGGAGGGGCAACCCGCAGCCGTTCTGGCGTTGGCTCCTAGGACCGATCGGTGCACATCTCATCTTGCTGCTGATGGTGCCATCCAACGCTGATGTCTTCTTCTACGAGATCAGCGGGGATTTGGCGGCGAATGGGATCAACCCGTACATTCACCCGCTGATCGAGTTTCCGGATCACCCGATCTATCCCTACAACCACTGGGTCAACATGTCGGCGGTGTATGGACCACTTTGGACCACGATCAATGCGGGCCTAATGCGGATAGCCGGCCCCGATCCCGTCGCCGCGACGGTGCTCTACAAGGTCGTACTCGGCTCCGCCGCGATTGCCTGCGCGGTTGTCACATACAGGCTGGCGGCGTACCTGACGGCAAACAGGACGCCGGCGATAGCGGCCGGTGTCCTCGTCGCCTGGCAACCGAACATGCTGATCGAGTCATCCGGACAGGCACACAACGATCCGGTGATGATCATGCTCGCTACCTGCGGGTTGGCTCTCGTTCTCATTGGCGGGACGGGGACGATCCGGGGGGCGATCGTCCTCGTGACCGCTTCTTCGATGATCAAGTATGTGACCCTGCCGCTGGTCGGGATCCTTGCCCTCGTCAGGGTGACGACTCGCCGTTCCCCGGGATGGGGCTTCCGGATTCTCGGTCACTGGCTGATCGATGTCCTCGCGGTCGCTGCCGTCACGATCGCGACGTTCATGCCGTACTGGAGTGGCCCGGAGACGCTCGCCGAGATGTTCAGCGAGCCCGGCCGGATCTTCACCCACCCGCTGTGGTTCATGCCCTCGATCCTGCTGGAGAACGTCTTTTCGCCGGAGATCGCGGAACGCTACGAGGAGGTTACTCGGGCTGCACTCCAGGTTGTGCTGCTGATCGTGCTCGGTATCGTCGTCCACCGATTCGGACGAACGCTATGGCAAGGACGAGGAGGCGCCGGACCAGGTTCTGGCGGTGATACCCGACGGCCCTGGCTGTATCCCTGGACCCGGCCGCTGCTGGTGGCTTGGACAGCAAGCGTCTGCGCATTGGCGTTCATCCCGGCCAACTCGCACCCGTGGTACTGGACCTGGCCGGTCGTGCCCGTGGCGCTTCTCGTCACCTTCGATGCCGATGAGGCTACCCGGCGATCACAGCCGCCCACCTGGTTCTGGGTGTACCTCAGCGTGACGATGGTCTTCACGCTTGTCTATCACACCCGGATCGTCAACACATGAACGAGAGCGCCGCAGTGTGTGCAGGAGCACTGCGGCGCTCGTCACACCTAGACCTACGGAACATCACGCTTCGAGCGTCGCGTCCACCGTTATCCTGACGTTGTTCCGGAGCGCATTGGACACCGGACATGCCTTCTCCGCCTGCTCCGCGAAGTCAGCGAATTCGTCCTGCGAAAGCGATGGCACGTGCCCACGTACCGTAAGTGCCGATGACGTTACCGCGAAACCGCCGCCGGATTTGGGCTCAAGTCCGACATTCGCACTGACATTGAGATCACTGGGCTTGTGGCCCGCCTCCGTCAAGGCATACGAAAAAGCCATCGCGTAGCAGGATGAATGGGCCGCGGCGATCAGCTCCTCGGGACTTGTCTTGCCGTCGGAAGATTCGGTGCGAGAGGCCCATGTCACAGGCGCATTCTTGAAAGCTCCACTGCCGAACTCGAGCATTCCGCTACCCGCCGCCAGGTCGCCCTTCCACTCCGTGCTCGCTGAACGTTCAATCGCCTTTGCCATGGATTTCCTCCTTCAGGGTTCGAGATGATGTCCAGCTCTCTGTTTCATCGTACCCGGCAAAGTGCCGAGCCCGGGATCTGTTGACTCGCCAGAGTCGTACCGTCGTCAGGCCGGCGGCGGGTCCATGTAGACCGTCTTAACCTGTGTGTAGAACTCCCGCGACGCCTTTCCTTGCTCCCGCGAGTAGGAGCTGGAGCCCTTGTATCCGCCAAAGGGTACCTGTGGCTCGGCGCCCGCTGTTTCCGAGTTGACGTGCACCATTCCCGCCTGGATCCGCTGGACGAAGGAAAGCGCCCGCCCGATGTCCTTGGTGAAGATCGATGCCGAGAGGCCGTAGCGTACCCGGTTGGCGACGGCGATCGCCTCGTCGATGTCATCGACCGGAATCACGCCCAGGACCGGCCCGAACAACTCGTCCTGTCCCAGATGGGAATCCGGATCGACATCGCTGAACAGGGTCGGCGTGACAAAGTGGCCGTCATCCAGACCTTCGGGCCGTCCGCCGCCCGTCGCCATAACCACACCATCGCTCCGGGCGCGGTCGATCTCACCGGAGACCCGTATCGCGGCCTCCTCGGATACGAGCGGCCCGATCAGGACACCCTCAGCCAGGGGATCGCCGACCTTAAGACGACCGATGCCGTCGGCCAGTCGCTGCGTGATATCGTCGGCGATCCGGCGATCGACGATCGCGCGGCTCGTCGCCGTGCATTTCTGTCCAGAGCTCATCATCGCGCCGTTGATGACCTGGGTGACGGCATGATCGATATCCGCGTCCGCAAGCACGATCGCGGGATTCTTTCCTCCCAGCTCGAGCTGGACCTTCGCCCCATGCTCACCTGCCGTCTTCTTGATCTCCTTGCCGACAGCGTCCGACCCGGTAAAGGAGACCGCCACCACGCGCTCATCACGCACGAGCGGGTCACCGACAGAGGACGCGCTCCCGGTAACGAGGTTGAGCACGCCTTCGGGCAGGCCGGCCTGCGCCAGCGCATCAGTCAGGTGAACGGCACAAAGTGGGGTGAGGCTTGCGGGCTTGAAGACCACGGTGTTGCCGAATGCCAGCGCCGGGACGATTTTCCAGGCCGGGATCGCGATCGGGAAGTTCCAGGGAGTGATGATCGCGCAGACACCCAGGGGCTCACGAAGCGTAAACAAGAGCGTCGTCGGATTGATAGATGGGTACTGCTCGCCGATCGGTTGCTGGATCTCACCGGCGAAGTAGCGAAGGATCTGGACGGCTCGCGTCGTCTCGCCGATGCCTTCCTTGAGCGTCTTCCCCTCCTCCCGAGCCAGATCGCGCCCAACCTCGTTGACCTTGGCGCTCAGGATTTCGGATGCCTTGTAGAGGATATTCGCCCTGGCAATCGCGGATGTCCGGCCCCACATCTCCGCCGCACTGTCGGCAGCGGTGAGCGCTTCGTCGACATCGGCGGCGGCGCTCGACGCAAAGTGCCCGATCACCTCCGACGATCGCGCCGGGTTACGATCCTCGTACGTCTCTCCGGATGCGGACGCTTGCCACCTTCCTCCGATGTAGTTGCCATAGACAGGGATGTCCGCCCGCTTCTCCAGTAGTGCGTCCTGTGCCACGTCTTGCCTCTCCTTTGGCTGTTTCCGGTGTTGGCGAACACGTCGTGATCCGGTCAGGGGATGCTCCACCTCGCCGCGTTGTTGCCGGCCTCAATGAATCAAAAGTACGCACCCGTCCGGTCCAGCGCATCCTGCTCCATTCGCCGAGGCATCATAACGCTGATCCGTTCAGGAGAGAACGCCCACACAGGAGCGTTGCGCGGCATGCAGGCACGGCAGGCGACAGTGACGACCAACGCCATCGAGGTCGATCATGTGACGAAACGGTCGCCATCGCCGATGTTTTCCCGACCGAACCGCGGCACACGGTGGTGTCCGCCAAAGGCACCGTGCCCGAAGAGGGCGGTGCTACCGCGAGAGATATGCAAGAAGGGTTCGGACGCCAATGCCGGTCGCGCCTTTCGGGATGTACCCGGTGGTCTTGTCGGATCGGGCGGACCCAGCGATGTCGAGATGAGCCCATGGCAGCCCTTCCGTGAAGTGTTCCAGGAACAGCGCCGCGATGATCGCACCGCCCGGCCGGCCACCGGTGTTCTTGAGGTCGGCGATGTCGCCTTTCAGGCGCGCTTTGTACTCCTGCACGAGTGGCATTCGCCAGGTTCGCTCACCCGTCGCTGAAGACGCCGTCAACAATGAGTCCGCCAGGCGGTCGTCGTTGGCGAAGAGGGCGGTCGTGTCACCTAACGCAACCGCCGCCGCTCCGGTCAGGGTCGCGAGGTCGACCATCTCGGAAACACCCTGCCGTGCCGTGTAGACAAGGCCGTCGGCGAGCACGAGTCGCCCTTCGGCATCGGTCGAAAGGATTTCGATCGTGACACCATTCATCGCGGTCAGCACATCCCCGGGTCGAAACGCCGCTCCCGAGATCATGTTCTCGGCCGCACAGATTACCCCGTGAACCTCGCGACGGATCCCAAGCTGCCGAAGCGCGGACATCGCGCCCAGTACCGCCGCTCCCCCGGCCATATCGGTCTTCATCTGGAGCATGCCTTCGCCGGTCTTGATGGAATAGCCTCCGGTGTCGAATGTGATGCACTTGCCGACGAGTCCGATCGGGGAGCCGGTCGCCTCACCCTCGGGTCGATAGACCATGTGGATCATGACCGGGGGCACGTCACTCCCCTTGCCGACCGCGAGGATCGCGCCGGCTCCGATCCGTTCGAGCTCATCGACCCCAAGCACCGTCAGGTCAAGACCATGGGCCTCTGCCACCGCGGTGGCACGCGCGGTCATCGTGACTGGATTGAGGTCGCTGGCCGGTATTGAGACGAGATCCCGCGCGAGAAAGACAGCCCGTGCCACCGTGCCCACTTCTGAAACGACTCGTTCGAGAGATGATCGATCCTCTTCCTCCGTCAGAATGAACCAGGTTCCGCTGCCGCGCTCCACCTCATCTTCTCGGAGCGTGCCGAAGTACTCAATGAATCGGTACGAGCCTAGGGCAATGCCTTCCAGAGCCTCCCGGAGAGCGGTCTCACTGAGCCCTGATCCCGCAACTCCGATGTCCCGGGCGCCTTCCTTGACGACCGCACGTGCCGCCTCGGCCCACGAACGCCGCCGTGCGTCCGGGTCGGCGCCTGCCTGCCCTGTACCGACGAGCACCACACGACGGGGAGCGACCGCTCCGAAGGTCGGTGTCATGAACCGGCGTTCGGCCTGACCGTTGAAACCCGCGTCGCCCAGAAGCCGGTCGAGTTCGCCGCCCATGGCCTCGTCCAGCGTGGAAACGATGGCTGGACGGTTACCTTCGCCCGCCGGGACGCCCAGCAGCATTGCGTCACACGATGTCTGGAGCGGATCGCCGGATTTGATTTCGAAATACACCACGACCTTGTTACCGTCCTTTTCGATTGCGGATGTCGTTGCTGATCGCCGTCACGCGACTCGGACGATTCCCGTGCGCGCTACCGAACTTCCGGGTGCAATGTGCTCAGCTTCAGGTGTCCGGACCTCGAATACCATGTCGTCATCGGTGTAGAGGAGTGAATCGGCATCAGGCACGGCCTGGATCTGCCGAATCTCACCCATTGACCCTTGCACGGCGTTCCACGGCCCCTCGGGGTTCCCGGCGATGTAGAGACCATTCGCCGAGCCCACGACCAGGGATTCGTTGTCCGCACTCAGGAACGCCACAGCGAACAAGCCGAACGATTCCGGCTCGACGTTGGCGGGAAGCCCCGCCTGACTGGGGTCCTGTTGGAGGATGACATCATCGAGGCCATCCGCTGAACGTGCCCACGATCCACCGGCATCCTCCGATACCCACACGCCGTCCACCGCCGCGAGGATGTAAAGGTCGTCACGGGCCGCGACGTCCCCGATCGCCCAGTATTCCCGCAGGGGCTCCGACAGCCGAGGATCGGCTGGATCGCTCAGGTCGAGCCGATAGAGGCGTGACGTGCCACCTTCACTGGTCATCCCGAACAGGACGCGGGGTCCACGAGCGTCGTCCTCGGATGTGATCGAGGCGAAGGCGGTGATCTCGTAACCGGCCTCGATGCCGGCGAGATTCGACCAGGTCACACCGGCATCTGTCGAGAGCATCATCCCGGAGCAGGTCGCGCCGAGTGCAATGCCGCTCTCGCTCCAAACCGCGAGCGGGCGCAGGGCCTCGATATTTTCAACCTGTTCCCAGGCGCCGCCTCCGTCCTTGGATCGCTCCAGCGGCGTGCTGCTCCCACCCCGGAGACAGGGGGAATGATCACCGCTTAGCAGGAGCTTCGGATCGTCGGCGGCAAACACGACGGAGCCAGGGCCGGGAGCATCCCCGGTTCGCCTCCAGTCAGCGCCGACCTCCCTGATGTAGACGCCTTGACCGAGGACAACGTGCGACGTCG
Source organism: uncultured Thermomicrobiales bacterium (assembly GCA_902806355.1). The sequence goes on from CADCWI010000059.1 coordinate 77,429, forward strand.
TCTCGGGAGATGAATCGGCAAGTCGTGTGATCGAATCCCCGTCGATCATCAGAGCGGCCGGTTCATTCGAAGCCCGCGAGGATACCCCGGTGGTGGACGATGGCGCGATGGCCAGGAAAGCGATCAGCACGAGCATTCGCGACAGTTGGTTCATGACGGTTTCCGTTCGCTGAGAGAAACGCGTGTCCCCGGGCTCGGTACGCACCATGCGCATCATCCGCGGTTCCGTGCCGCCGTTCCAAGGGGCCATCCTTGCAACAATCCAGCGAGCGCCGTACCCGAGGACGAGACGGCAAAAGCCCGAAGATACGTCGATACAAATGCGCTTGGCACGAATGTAGCAGAATGGGCGGTGGTTGGCGTTCCGGGCCGGGCCCGGAAGCGCATGTCAGGGCTGCAGCACCACCTGCGCCTTGGCGGATTTCATCACGAGTGTAGAGGCAGAACCGCCATCGTTACTCATTCCGATCGACCCCCCGCGGTCATCACCCGTGCTCCCGCACATTGCGTCAAGGGGTTCTGGCTTGCCGCGACAACACGCCGGGCAGACGTGATCTCGCTCACGATCCTGATCCTGACCATTGTCGCTGGCGCATGGGACCTCCTGATCGACCCTGTCCGTGCTGGCCTCGACACGCTCACCTTCTTTTGGCCGACCTACGCGTTCCTTGGTGACCAATTGCGGAGCGGTAACGTGCCAGGATGGAACCCGTACCAATTCTCGGGGGTGCCGTTCGCCGCAGACCCTGAATCAGGTTGGATGTACGTGCCGGCGATGCTGATCTTCAGCTTGTTGCCACTCGCGGCGGCACTCAAGGTCTATGCCGTGGCGCATATCCTGATCGCCGGATGCGGAACGTACTTCTATGGTCGGATAATCGGCCTGGTTCCGGCGGGAGCGCTCGTGTCGGCATGGGCCGTTTCCCAGGGCGGTCTGTTCAGCGATCGCTCACGGTGTTGCTACACACACATTCAGGTCGCGGCGTGGATTCCAATCGCGCTGCTTGGTGTCGAGCTCGCGGTTCGCGCGGTGCGTCACAGGCAGCGGATGCTCGCCTGGCTGCTGACGGGTTTCGCAATCAGCCAAATGTTGTCCGGCTGGATCGGTCAGGGCGCCATGTACGGGCTTATGTTCACTGGCGCGTACGTGTTCTTCCGCACTGCTGTCCATCCGCCCACATCGGAAGGACCGGTCGGGACGCGATTCGTTCAGGCCGCTCGACACGGGTTGATCCCACTCGTATTTGGGGCGGGTTTCGCGGCACCGGGTATGCTTCCCAGATTTGCGTATTATGGCGAATCCAACCTCGCCGAGGGGTACAGTGGATCTGCCGCATGGGCGGCACAGGTCGGGGGATGGACCTTCGGTCGCCAGCTCGAGCTGCTCTTCCATCCATCGGGATGGTTCTTCCTGGGAGCGACCGTTATCGCGCTCGGCTTCGTCGCCATCTTCCATCCATGGAATCGGCACTATGTCGTGTTCTTCCTCTTGCTCACCGCAGCTGGCTTTACGCTCGGGCTGGAACAGCACACCGCTCTCCACCGGTTGCTCTTCGCCATCCTGCCGGGGTTCGAAGACTTGCACACGCATTTCCCCGAACGAGTCGCGATCGTTCTTCCTTTCGGTCCCGCCATGCTCGCCGGGATCGGAATGACGAATCTGTTGCGGGATCCCAGCTCCCGAACCCTGCTGATCGCGTCATTGACTGTCGGAATCGGCGCATTCTCGATGCGCGCGATCCGCTTGGGCTTCACTCTCCAGTCCTGG
>CADCWI010000060.1 GCA_902806355.1 uncultured Thermomicrobiales bacterium
TGATCCGAGGAATATGGCACGCTGGCATGGTCAGCATGGAATAGAGGAGAACACTGGTGCCCAAGCGCACATATCAACCAAAACGCATTCCCCGCAAGCGCCGCTTTGGCTTCATGCGCCGGATGAGCTCCAAGGGCGGCCGTCGCGTGCTCGCCGCGCGCCGGCTCAAGGGCCGGCACGCATTGACCGTGTCCGACGAGAAGAAGTTCACCCAGAACAAGTAGGCGGCACGAAAGCCGGCGCGGTTCGCGAATCGCGTGTGCTGACGGGCCCAGGAACCGGATCAGGCGAGAATCCCCTCTTTCCAGCTGGAGCGATCCGGCCCGGAACCCGGGATTCTCGCCTGATTCACGCATCCGGTATCCTAGGTTCGGGTCGGCATTGCCCGCAAGGAGGTCCCCGGCATGGTCGCCAGGCACTACCGCCTTCGTGAAGAGAGCGACGTGCGTCGGGTGCGATCACGCGGAAAATCCTGGGCGCACGGTCCGCTCATCGCCCGGGTGCTACCGAATGAGCTCGATCCGGTCCAGAATCGCTACACCGTGATCGCGGGCAAGCGCTGCGGCAAGTCGGTGCAGCGGAACCGGCTCAAGCGGCTCGTGCGGGAGGCCCTGCGTGGGTTTCATCCCCACCTCAAGAGCGGCTACGACATCGCGCTCATCTGCCGCGGCACGGTCGAAGAGATGCCCACGCTCGTCGAAGCCCAAACATCGCTGACCAACATCTTCACACGCGCGTCATTACTGCTGCCATCGGCGGAGACCGCCGGCATCGCGCCGCCCCAACCGGGCGACCAGGTGACCGCATCATGGCAGCGCCACGGGAAGCAGCCCACTCCACCAGACCCCAGTGATCCGATGGTCCCATGAAACGCCCCGTTCTCGCCATCCTCCGATTCTACAAACAGCGCATCTCTCCAGGGTTGCCTCCCGCCTGTCGCTTCCACCCTACCTGCTCCGAATATGCCTACGAGGCGGTCGAAAAATACGGTATCATCAAAGGTGGCCGGCTCGCGAGCTGGCGCATTCTTCGCTGCAATCCGTTGAGCAAAGGCGGATGGGATCCGGTCGAGTGATCGCCGTTTCCCGAGTCGTAGCGGTGATGGATGTCGAAGCCCGGCTTTCCGGATAGACTTTGCCGATGGATCACGACCGCTGTTGGCGATCATCAGTGGCTCGTACCTCGCGCATTCCGCGTATCCCTCTAGCCTTTCCGACCCGGTCCGCCGCCGTGTGGCCGATCGTCATCACTGGCGTCGTGTGCGGTCGTCCAAGTTCCCGATGAACCCGCCGCGCATTTTCCGGGCTCAATCCAGTCCCGCCCTTGCGGGAGGAGGCCATCGTTCGTGTTTCTGGACTTCATCGGCGCGTTGCCACTCGCCGTTTCCATTCCCATCTGGGATCAATATGTCGACTTCATCAGATGGTCTCTCAATGGGCTGGGCTCGATCCTTGGCAGCGGTGGCCTCGCGATCATTGCGTTCACGGTCATCATCAAGACGATCATCCTTCCTCTGACCGTGAAGGCGATCCGGTCCAGCAAGGCGATGCAGGATCTGGGGCCACGGATCAAGGAGATCCAGAAGAAGCACGGCAAGGACCGGCAACGGGTTTCGCAGGAGACGATGGCGCTCTACAACGCACACGGCGTCAACCCGATGTCCGGCTGCCTGCCGATGCTGATCCAGATCCCGATCTTCTTCGGCCTCTACCTCGGCATCCAAAGTCTTTCCAGGAGCCACGAGGGGGTTTGGGGAAGCGGCTTCCTCTGGCTGCCGTCCCTTGACGATCCCGATCCCTTCTTCATCCTGCCAGTCCTGGCTGGGCTGTTCCAGTTCGTCCAATCCCGGATGATGCGCCCGGCCGGGCAGAAGGTGACCGACCCGCAGCAGCAGATCATGAACCAGATGATGAACTTCATGCCGTTGATGGTCATTGTCTTTGGGTGGGGATTCGCATCCGGCCCGGTTCTCTACTGGGCGACGCAGAGCGTCTACTCGGTCGTGCAGCAGTGGTTCATCACCGGCTGGGGCAATCTCAAGGAATGGTTCCCGTGGTTGCCGGAAATGCCGGAGCACCGCCGCCTTGGCTACCGCCCGCCGCGCCCGATCGAGGATGTCGTGGTCGTGAGCGGCCAGCCGGTCGAGCAGAAGGGCTTTCAGGGGTGGCTCGCCAAGCGCATGGCCGAGGCACAGCAGCGCACCGAGGAGAGCGCCGCGGCGCGCCAGGCGAATGCGGGCAAGGGGGGGCGCCAGTCCCGTACATCCGAGCAGCGCACCGGGCAGCGCACCAATGGTGCGGCGAACGATGACGCGGTGATCGAAGTCGACAGCACCGGCAAGGTTGCGACGGCCTCCACCTCGAAGCGGTCATCGACGAGCTATCAGGACCGCGTCGATGCGGCCACGAAGTTCGGCGGAGCGACCGGCAAAAACAACGGCGGCCAGCCCGCCGCGGTGGCAACGCCTTCGACCAATGGTCGGGCGTCCGGCAACGGAGCATCCGCCAATGGGCGAACTGTCTCCAGATCCGGATCCGGGGCATCGACATCGCGCAAGGCGAAGCGGAAGCGAACCGCATCATGACCCAGGGATCAGCATCCTGTGGTCCCTGCCAAGCTCTTCACGTTGACGTTTACGGTCATGCCGGGCGGCTTGTCCATCGCAATCGGCCCAGTTCATTGAACCTTTTCCTGTTGCCCTGAGTAGCTTGTCCAACCCTTTCCGTCATTCCGTCGGACGTGCAGCACCCTGGCGTCGCGGGCATCTTGCCGATCCGCGAATCTGCTGCGGGAGATTCCTTCATATCGTTACGGAATGACAAAACGGACGTGACCGTCCACTGAGTGGTTTGTCCAAGGCGTTGTGTCCTGTTGGCTCGGGGAGAAACCGGCTTCACAGGCGTTCTCGAAGGGGGAGGGATCGGGCGGATTCGGCCCATCGATGCACTTGGGATGACAGTGGCTTTGCCATCGTCTGTGAGCGGGCTCGGCCCACTGCTTCGTTCTGAAGCACGATGAGCCTTGGGCGACGTAATCGGGAGTGACAGATGGTACGGGCGTCGACATTGAGACGTGGGATCCACGCTCCGTGCGACCTGTGCGGTATCATCATCGAAACGTGGCAGCCCAATGTGAACCGCTTCTGGTGCATACGTGGTTTCGGCATGGCCATCCTCCGGGACCCGTTGACGGACCCCAAGGAATGCCTGGCTGGAAACGTGACCTGATGACGGAGAAGGCCGGTCAATGATGCAGCAGCGAACGAGTGTCGAGATCCAAGCGGTTTCCGTCGATGAGGCGGTGCGACTTGCCCTCGCGGAACTCGCGCTCACCCCCGATGATGTTGAGATCGAGGTCCTGTCCGATGCCGGGCCGGACGAGGATGCCGAGGCGCTCGTCCGCGTGACGGCCAAGGGACAGGCATCGCAGCCGATTCCCACGTCAGGCTCGAGCGCATCGAGTGGTCCCATGCGAGAACGTGGTGCCCGGCCGCGACGGCGTGGCCGGGGTGGCGATGGAGGATCGGATGGGCGGCTGCGGAGCCGCTCCGAACCCGGCGAGCGCCCGTCTCACCGTGGAGCGCCGCCGAAGCGGGCCGCCATCGACCGGATCGATACCGATGACGAACGGGTCGCCAAGGACATCGTGATCGAGCTGCTGCGGCACATGGGGATCACGGCCGACGTGATGGTGGTCGACAACCCCTCGACCGTGCCACCGGACGAAGAGGAGCCACCAACGATTTTCCTCGATATCCTCGGCAACGATCTCGGCATGCTGATCGGGCGGCGTGGTGACCACCTCTCCCATCTCCAGTACCTGATCAGCATGCTCGTCAACCAGCGCCTGGAAACGTGGACCCGGGTGATCGTCGATGTCGAAGGATATCGGACCCGGCGCGAGGAATCGCTGGTTGGCCTCGCCGAGCGCGTCGCGCGCCAGGTATCACGCAGCCGCCGGCCGATCGATCTCGAGCCGATGCCGCCCAACGAGCGGCGGATCGTCCATCTCACGCTTCGTTCGCACCCGGAGGTCTCCACCCACAGCTCGGGAGAGGGAAGCCACCGGCATATCACGGTAGAACCGACGGCGTAACGCTCGTCACCATACGGAATGCACAGTCGTTTCCGGGAAGCGTATCCTGATGAGCTTTCCGGAGGTGGCCTCTCGTGTGCGCTGCGCATGGAAAGCGGCGTGATCACCCCCGGGCCGACGAGTATGCCGCTCACACTGTCACTTGCTCCCGCGAATGAGGGGATGTAGCTGCCCGGCAGGCTGTTGTCGTGGGGGTCACCCGGCGCTCCGTCGTTCGCCATCCGCCTGTTCGCAACATCGGCTCTGCAGCGGCTTGCGAACGTTGACCTGGTGATCTTGAAACAACGCCGCTGTAGCAACCATTCCGAAGATGGACCGCATCCGCTCATAGATGACCGCGGATCAATCAAATGAAAGCGGCCCATCGATGGCTACGCCATCGTCTATTGACGAGCGGTTTCGGCAGCGCGTCGAGCAGCGCGTCGGTCTTCCATGACTCACGCTCGAACCCAGTCACACGCCAGAAAGAGACTCCACCATGACGCACGGCGATGCCGACTCCCAGACGCCCGCCGCTTCAGAGCGTGCCAACAGCCATGCTGATGCTTCGTCCGGGCGGACACCATCGCGGAATGCTCGCCCGGAAGGAAGGGGGAATACGCCACGCACGCCTTTCCGGAGAGAGCCCTTCCGGAAGGACCGGCCGCGCAGCGGGGTCCAACTCTCGCGAACGCCGGATTACCTCCTGGTCGGACATGTCACGGCAGACCTGTTGCCGGATGGCAAGGTCGTGCTGGGCGGCACCGCGCTGTACTCCGCCCTGACGGCGGCCAAGCTCGGCGCCCGCGTCGCGGTGCTCACCCGGGGAGCGTTTGGGGGCGAGATCGCGGGGATGGAGATCCCGAATCTGGATCAGCTTGCCGATGAGAATATCAGCATCGTCGTCCAGGAAGCCGACGTGCCAACGACATTCATCAACGAGTACCAGGCGGACCGCAGGGTGCAGACGATCCGGCACTGGGCGGGTCAGATCGACCTTCGAGGGCTGCCGCCACACTGGCGCAACGCCAAGGTCGTGCATCTGGGACCGATCGCGGACGAGGTCGATCCGCGCCAGACATCGGGCATGACGGCCGAGTTCCTGGGGATCACGCCGCAGGGGTGGATGCGGGACTGGCCGCGAGCGACCGGTGGCCGGGTCAAGCACATCCCGCTCAAGCTTCCCGGCGAACTGCTGAGCCGGATCGACAGCGCGATTGTCAGCATCGAAGAGATCGCGTGGGCACGTGATGTCGTCACCCAGGTCGGGAACCGGCGGCTGGGCGTCGTCACCCAGGGTGCGGACGGGGCGCGGATCATTGCCGGCGGGCAGCGATTCGAGCTTCCGGGACACAAGGTCGACATCAAGGACCTGACCGGTGCCGGGGATGTCTTCGCGGCGGCGTTCTTCCTGAAGGCCGCGGACCGGACGGTCTCCGCCGAAACGGCCGGGCGCTTCGCCAACGCGGTTGCGGCCCTGAGCCTGCGGGAGATCGGCGCCTTCGGCGTTCCCTCCATGAAACAGGTCGACGAGCTCCTCGCGAGATAGAGCGGGTGATCCTGGACAGGCCATGCACGTTCCCGGCGGAAAGCTCGACGAGCACTGAGCCTTTCGCTCATACCATGGAACGTGTGCGCCAGAACCGGCAAGCCTAACCCGCAGCCATCAGGACAGGCA
>CADCWI010000061.1 GCA_902806355.1 uncultured Thermomicrobiales bacterium
CAACGTGGTCCTGTTCCCCCGGCGAAAGGAGGAGTTCGACGATCACGACATCACGCCAAACGCCGTCGAGCTGCCCGTGTCGCCTGTACACGCCAACCTCGCGGAAGCCCAGGCCAGCGAGAAGTCTCAAGCTGGCGATGTTGTCCGGGAACACCCGGGACACCAGCTTCCAGAATCCTGCTCGCTCCGCTTCGTCGATCAGGCCCCGCATCGCCAGGCGCCCGGCACCACGACCGCGAGCCGATCGGCTGACATAGACCGAGAACTCGGCGATCCCGGCGTAGCATTCGCGCGGCCGGTACGTCGACGTCGCGGCGAACGCGATGACGTGTTCGTGGTCGGTCACGACCACGACTGGATACCTGGTACCGAACCAGCCCGCGATGTCGTCTGAGGTTCGATGAGCCGTCTCGAAAGTGGCGATCCGGTCGTCGATGCCCTCGTTGTAGATGCGGGCGATCGCCTGTGCATCCTCCGGTACGGCCAGCCGGGTGCGCATGGCGTTCGCTTGGGAGTCGCCACCCATCGTCAGGCCCGGAGCAGGGCGAGCACTTCGTCGGTCTTCTCCTTGAGCACGCCATCGTCCTCGGCTTCAACGTTCAGCCGCAGGAGCGGCTGGGTGTTGGAGGCCCGGAGGTTGAACCACCAGTCGTCGAACTCGACCGTCAGTCCGTCGAGATGATCGATCCCGGCCCCCTCGGGAGCGTACGTGGCCTCCACCCGCGCCAGCGTCGCGGCGGGATCGGATACCTCGGAGTTGATCTCTCCGGAGCGGACGCGGACATCGATCGGCTTGAGGATCTCCGACAACGGCTGTCCAGCATCTGACATAAGCTGGAGGACGGTCAGGAGCGCGATCAAACCCGAATCGGCGTACCAGTTGTCACGGAAGTAGAAGTGCCCGGAGTGCTCGCCGCCGAAGATCGCGTCTTCGTCCCGCATCAGGGCCTTGATGAACGAGTGACCGACGCGGGAGCGGATGGCTGTCCCGCCGTTCGCCTCGATCACCTCCGGCACGGTGTGGGAGCAGATCAGGTTGTAGACGATCCTCGAACCGGGAAACTGCTTGAGCATCTGGATCGCGACCATGGCTGTCGTCATGTCACCGCCGATGAAGGTACCCAATTCGTCGATCAGGAACATCCGATCGGCGTCACCGTCGAATGCCACACCGAAATCGCATTGGCGTTCGAGCACGGTCCGCTGGAGGTCGCGGATGTTCTCGGGTTCGATCGGATTGGCCTCATGGTTTGGGAACGTGCCATCGAGCTCGAAGTAGAGCGGGATGATCTCGCACGGCAGGTTCCGGAAGACGCGGGGTACAAGCTCCCCCGCCATTCCGTTGCCAGCATCGATCGCGATCCGGAGCGGTTTGATCCGGGCGGGATCGATCATGCCGAGGACATGCTCCGCATAGGCATCGAGCACGTCTCGCTGGCTCAGGTCACCGCGCAGGTCCTGTGCCGGTTCCGGGAAGGCACCGCTGACGACGAGATCCCGGATCTGGGCGATGCCAGTCTCCATCGAGAGAGCGCGCGCCTCCTCTCGGCAGATCTTGAAGCCGTTGTACGAGGCCGGATTGTGCGAGGCGGTGATCATTATCCCGGCGTCGTATCCATACTTCCCCACCGCAAAGTAGAGCGCGTCGGTCGAGACGAGCCCGATGTCGACGACGTTGGCTCCCCCATCCCGGAGACCGTCGATCAGGGCGCCCGAAAGGGCAGGACCCGAGACGCGCATGTCCCGGCCAACGACCACCTCTTTCGGGTCAAGGAATGCGGCGACGGCACGACCCGTCCGGTAGGCAACGTCGGGATTCAGTTCCTGGGGAACGAGGCCGCGAACGTCGTATGCCTTGAACAGTGCCCCGACCTTGTCCCCGAGTCGTAGGGATGTGTCGGTGCTGTGGTTCTGGTTGGCGGAAAGGTCAGCTGTCATGATCGTCCTTTCGTTCCGTCCGGCTTGGCCACTAGGTGCCTGACGTTCGGTTCACTGCTCACAGGCAATCGCGTCGTGATCGAGCGGACGCGTCCCATCGATGCACCGCTCTCATCTCGCGTTCCTCCAGCCCCGCGGCGGTGCTCGCCGGGAGTTCCTGGAATCCCAATTCTGGTCAGCCGCCCCAGGCGGTTGAGCGTCGCCATATCGTCGTCAGTATCAGGTATGTGCGCGCCTTTGTCCCAGCCATGCCCCGATGGAGTGCGAATGTGTCGCGTATCATCAGCAGAGACATCATCCGGCGTCCGTACTGGCAATTCGTATCCAAGGAGTCATCATCACCCGTGTCGTCCACCGATCAGGTCACATCATCTTCCACCGCTGTGCAAGACGCTCCGGTGCGGCTCTCCGCCGACGCAGCCGTCGACCTCCATCTCCACACGTTCGCGAGCGATGGGTTCTGGGATCCGACGGTCCTCGTCGGCTACCTCGCCGAGCACGGCTTCGCGGTTGCGGCCGTCTGCGATCACGATACGCAGGACTCGGTGCTCGAAGCGATCGAGGCTGGCGAGAAGCGGGGGGTGCACATCGTGCCCGGAACCGAAGTGACGGTGCGGTGGGGCGAGCGACAATGGCACCTGCTGGTGTACGGGATCCGGCCGGATGATGAACTCCCGGAGGCACAGCCGTTCCTGAGGTTGATGGCGGACCAGGATGCTCGATTCAAGGCGCTGGCGGTGGATGCCCGGCGAAGGGTCGAGGCGTCCGGCCGGCCGATCCCTTCGGTCGAGAAGGAGATCAACAGCCGGACACTGATGCCGGTGCACGTGCTCCGCGCGATGATCACGGACAAGCACGTACCCCGGCTCAAGGAAGCGGCCGAGCTGGTTGTCGAGCTTGGGGGCAATTTCACGACCGACACCCCTCTCGCCGAGGTCGTCGAGGCGGCTCACCAGGGGGGCGGTGTCTGCATCATCGCCCATCCGGGACGGGCCGATCTGGGACCAGCGCTGACGGCGGAGACGCTCGACCGGATGTTGGCGGAAGTGCCGGTCGACGGGCTCGAAGGGCACTACCGGACATACAGCGATGCCGACACCGAGCGTTACCGCGCGATGGCCGAGGAGCGCGGGCTGCTGATCGGGATTGGGTCCGATTCGCATGCGCCTGGAGCGCCGGTCGATCCACGACCGTGGCGAGCGGTCTGGGGCAAGGCGCTGCTCGAACGGCTCGGGTTCGCCGTCGATGACCCACTTTCCGGTGCGGTCTGGGAGCCGGGGATGGATCCGCTGGCGATCGTTCCGAAGCCGGAGCCGGTCGACCCCTCCAGGAATCCATCCCCGTCCGAGGACGACTAGGAACGGGGACCCGGCACGTCCTGTCCGGGCCCCGCGTCGAGGCACGCCCATCGGCTCCCGTCACTCGGTCAGAACGACCGGATGCGCACGGCCAATGCATGCCGGTTCCTCACCTATCGTCGCCTCGCTTCCTCACCTCGAATCGCAGTGTCGTCCTTCCATGGCTCTCCCAGATCCGCTGGAACCGGGATTTGCCCTCCACGTCGAATCCCGTGAGAAAACGCGCCCGATGGGTTTTGCACCATCGGTGATCCCGTTCCATCAGATCCAGCATCTCTTCGAAGTACGCCACATGATCGGTCATCACGCTGAGCGTCCCGCAGGCTGTGAGGGCCCGGTGCATCGAGTCGAGAAAGCGAAGCGTGAATATTCGACGGTTGTGGCACTTCGGCCGCGTGACCGGATCCGGGAAGTGAAGATAGACGGCGCGGATCGAATCCGGGGCGAGGAGCGGAGAGACCAGGCGGGCGTCTGCACCCACGAACAGGATATTGTCCAGCGACATGGTCGATACCAGGTTGACCGCCGCGTGGAGAGATTTGCGCCTGAGCTCCACCCCCACGTAGTTGATCCCCGGGTTCTGTTGGGCCATCGAACATAGAAACTCGCCGCTTCCGCACCCGATCTCGAGTTCGATTGCGTGCTGGTTGCCAAACAATGCATTGGACGTGATGTGGGGGAAACGCTCAGGGTGCGCATACAGGTCTTTCCCTGACAGGATCAGCAGGTACCTTGCGACCGTATCCGCGTCCGGAGTGGGGACTTTCTCCCGGTAGAGATTCCTTCGAGACATGCGTCATCACCTCGTCTCTCTCGCAAGAGAGCGAATGTCGAGGCAGACCGCGGGCTGTAGAGCGCGGCCACGTGATGACGCTGTCCGTGGGAAACACGAGGAATACGGGAGAGCGAGACACAACGAGGCCGCGAGCGCTGGGGAAGCGCCCGCGGCCTGCCGGAGAGAACGATGCCTCTACGTCAAACGGACGAGCTTCTCCCAGGCGTGGGGGAGCAGCACATGGCCGCTGACTGTTGTGGAATGTGAGGATTCAGCTTTCATGACACGATCATATCGCTTGTGATACCGGTGTCAAGCCCGCTCCAACCCCGTCACTCCTCGCTGCGCTCTGGATGACAATCCGCTGAAACCGGAGAGGACGCACCGATACTCTTTGTCAGAAGCCGAGGACCATCCCTTCGACGCGCGAGTCGGTGCCGCCGATCAGGGTGCCGGTTGCCGGGTCACGGGCGATGATCTGGGCCGCGCCACCGGCATCCCACGGGCCGACGCGGCTGACGATGTGGCCGCGTCCTTCGAGATCGGCGATCACCTCGTCCGGAATCCGGCTCTCGACGCGAAGCGTAAACGGCGCGTCGATCGACATCGGGTCGGTTCCGGGCAGGCTCGTCCATCGCGGGAGCTCGATCGCCGCCTGCGCGTCCAGCCCGCCATCGATCATGGCGGAGATCGCCTGCAGGTTCCACTGGGGTTGGCCGTCGCCCCCGGGAGTGCCGCCGACGAGGACTGGGCGGCCCTCGGGATCGGCGATCAGGTAGCAGTTCAGCGTGTGCATCGTCTTCTTCCCGGGCGCGTAGATGTTGGGATGGCCCTCGACGAGGCTGAAGCCCCGCCCAACCCGGTTGTTAAGAACGACGCCGGTGTCGCCGCCGACCACGCAGGAGCCGAAGGCGCTGGAGACCGACTGGATCAGCGAGACCATCATGCCGTCGCGATCGACCACGCTGAGGTAGGTGGTGTCGCCGTCCTGATAGACGCCCGCCGGGACATCGGTCGCGGCCCGGGTCGGATCGATCGCTTCGTAGCGCTGTTTCGCCCAGGGTTTCGAGAGCAGGCGCTCCATCGGTGTGTCGTGGAACGCTGGATCGGCGGCATGACCAAGGCGGTCGGCGTAGGCGAGCTTCTTCGCCTCGACCTGGAGGTGGATCGTATCCGCCGCGAGGGGGTCCGCGATCTCCGTCCGCTCGATGATGTTGAGGCTTTCGAGCAGGATCATACCCTGGGTCGGCAGACCCGTCTGGTACACCGTGTGGCCACGGTACGTTGTCTCCAGCGGGCGGGTAATCTCCGTGGCGTGATCGGAGTAGTCGTCCATCGTCAGCGCACCGCCGACCGATGCCAAATAGTTCGTCATTCGCTCGGCAAGGGTTCCCGTGTAGAACGCGGCGGCGCCCTTGCTAGCGAGTGTCTGGAACGTGCGCCCGAGGTCGGCTTGGACAAGTCGTTCTCCTGCCGCGACTGGCACTCCGC
>CADCWI010000062.1 GCA_902806355.1 uncultured Thermomicrobiales bacterium
GATCCCATACAACCAGTGCCACGCCGAGGAAACCAAGCACAAGCCCTCCCCATTGGCGTGGTGCGACCCGCTCGTGAACCAGCGATCCGGCGATCGCCGTCAGCACCGGCTGCAAGCCGACGATCAGGGCCGCCACCGCGGCGCTCATCCCATGCCGCACGGCCTCGAACACGCCCAGCAGGTATCCGCCCTGGAGCAGCAAGCCGACCACCGCGAGATGCAGCACGAGAATCGGGGATGGCATGCGGACGCCCATCAGCCAGACAGCCGGCACCATCAGCAAGAGTGTCCCGCCGAACCGGATCGCGAGAAAGGTAGCCGGCTCTGCGTAGGGCATGCCGTAACGCGCGCCGATGAATCCGGTGCTCCAGAGCAGCACGAACACCGGCGCCACCATCCGCGCCGCCACATTAGGAGAGATCCGGATCATCGAGAATTCATTGCCTCTCTGGTAACGCGGACGAATCCCCGGCTGGACGTCAGCACCCTGCCGGAGATTGCCACTACTGTAGGCAGCGGCGTTGCGGGCGCATGCGCAGGGTGCTGATAGCAGGATGAACAACCTTCTGCCCAGCATCTTCCGCCAGGTATTGTGCGACGTCTGCCATGCGCTCCATGCTCCTCCTGTCCGGGTTCCGTCCCTGTCGTGCACGAATCCTCTCGGCTTCGCTCCTCCTCTGTTCGCTTGTCCGCAGGCATGCTAAGGTGCGAATTCTCAGGTTAACCGACTTCAGCGATTGAAGGAGTGGTTCCATGAGTCGATACGCACGCGTCCTGTTCGTGTTCATGCTCTTCGCCATGATGGCCATGCCCCGGGATACGCTCGTGTCGGGATTCCAGAACGTCGCCACCCCTTTGGCAACTCCCATCGCATCACCGGTCGCCGCGTCCGGTATCGTCCTGCTGACGGAAGATCAGGTCCCGAACGGCCTGGTCATCATTGATGACCGGGAGCGCTCCCTCGACGAGATTACCGCCAACTTCAGCGACCCCGCCGCCGCCCGTGAGCGATTCCTCGCCTGGGGGTGGCAGCGCAACAGCATCCGCGCCTTCAACGTGCCACAGGGAACCTCGCTGGACCCGAACCTGATCGACGGAATCTATATCAGCGTTCACGAATTCGCGTCATCGCAGGCTGCCGCCGAGGCACTCGCGTACTCGTTGGATGTTCAGGCTGCCGGTTCCGGCCTCACGGAGATTCCCATCGACCCGCTGGGGGATTCTGCCCGAGCGCTCTACGGCACCGTGCCCTATGGGAACGAGATCTCGATCTACGTTCAGCAAGACAACGTGCTGATTCGCCTTTCCGCCTCATCTCCGGCAGGGGACCCAAGGGCCGAAGCCCTGTCTCTCATGCGCACGATGCTGGACATGACGCTTCCCGCATAGGCAAGGTGCCACCAGGGGCGGCCGAGGCCGCCCCTGGTGGCACCGCTGGTGCAACACAGGCGTTACCGTCCATTCTTGATGCCTGGCCCAACGACCAGACATCGGCCCTCGTGAAGGGAAGCACCTCATGGCGACAGCACTTCTGCCCTCCCGGCCCCTGGGTTCTACCGGTGTCGTCGTCCCGGTCCTTGGGTACGGCACCGCCCCGCTCGGCAAACCGGATGTCTCCCGCGATCACGCGGAGCAGTGCCTCAACCACGCCATCGACCGCGGGATCACGTACCTGGACACCTCCCCCGACTACGGAAGTGAGCCACATGTCGGTGCGGTCATGCGGAGCCGCCGGGATGACGTCTTTCTCGCGACCAAGGTGAACCGGCGCAGCCGGAACGGCGTGCTCGATGAGGTCCAGGAATCCCTGGAACGGCTCGAGACGGACCATGTCGATCTCGTCCAGGTCCATGCCGTCAACGCGTGGGCCGACCTGGAACAGGTGCTGGCTCCGGATGGGGCGCTCGCCGGTCTCCGTGAGGCCCGGGAGCAAGGGCTGGTCCGCTTTATCGGCATCACCGGCCATGCCCGGCCGGAAATCCTTGGACACGCACTCGAGGTGGCCACCTTCGATACCGTACTGGTTGCGCTTGGCATGGCTGATCGCCTGGTAACCAGCCCGGAAACGTTCGTGTTGCCCAGGGCCACGCAGCGCAACATCGGCGTCATCGCGATGAAGGTTTTCGGTCACGGGACGATTGAAAACCGCGAGCTTGCTTTGCGCTACTCGCTGGGCTTGCCGGGAGTTGCGCTGGCGATTATCGGCATGGACAACGTGGAGCAGATCGACGAAAACGTCGCTCTTGCAACCAGCATTCGCCCCCTGGATCAGGACGAGGAGCAGCAACTCGCTGCCGAAGTCCGGCCGCTGGTGGAAAAGGATGCGGAGGACAGCCAGCAAGGCGAGAGCGACCTGTTCTGGCTGCATGACACCAAGGTCATGGGTTGGCAGGAGCAGGACGAGCCTGTCCTTGTCCGTTACTGACCGCCAACGGTTCCACGTTCACGGTGTTGTTGCGCGGTACCGTGTCCGGATTCCTCCAGGCGATGCTGCCGGCGCATCGGCACGATCCACCACAGGATCATGATGAAGATCGCCAGCACGCCGCTCATCGCCCAGGAGACCCATCGCGCTGCGACAACTTCCGAGACGACCAATTGGGTTGCTAACGTGAGCGCGACCGAGAGCGCCACCAACCCGGCAATGATCAACTTCGTCGCCTGCGTCTTGAACCCCTCGCGGTCCCGAAGTGGCCGTTGCAGCCGGTGATGGGCGGCGGGTGCGGCGAACAGCAGCAGGCTCACGACCGAGCAGAGGAATGTGACCAGGTAGACCACTTTCTCCTCATCCCGCACACTCCCGAACCCGGCGTTGAACGGCAGGATGATGAGGAACGCGGTGAGGGTCTGCGCGCCGGGCAGGAGCACGCGCAACTCCTGCAGCAAGTCGGAGAGGTCGCCGTCGTCGTGCTCCAGTGGCTCCTGATGGATCGACGCCTTGGATCGAGGGTGAACGACATGCACGAAACGGCTCTTCCTGTAGAACGATCAACACAGTATTAACGCGGTGCCATCACTATGATAGCCTCCCGGACTAACTCGCCGGCACCGATTGTCCAGACATGCAACACCCCGCCTACCATCGGGGTGGGCGGGGTGTTCTCGGTTGCCGGTCCGCGATTGCGCTGACGAGGGCGTATCATCCCGTCCCCATCAGCGGGCCGCCTGTTGCGTTCCCGCGTTGAAGACCGACTTCCAAGAAGGCTTCTGGCCGTACATCAGCACCCCGACCCGGTAGACCCGACCCGCGAACAGGATCGCGAGAACCACCGTGATCACCAGCAGGCCAAGGCTGGCGGTGATTTCCCAAGGTTCCGCATTGCCGATGATCGTGCGCGAGATCATGACGAACGGCGACGTCAGTGGGAAGATTGAGAGCACCCTGGCGACCGGGTTGTCCGGCGCGTTGAGCGAGAAGATCGCCGCGAAGTAGCCGACGAACATCACCGTCATCATCGGCGAGATCGCCTGGTTGACTTCCTCCTGCCGGCTCACCAGCGAACCCAGCGCCGCGTACATCGACGCGTAGAGGATGAACCCGAGCAGGAAGTAGACGAGAAACCAACCCAGCCCTGTTGCCGTCAGCCCGCCGAAATCGATATCGGCGACCGACGCCACATCGGCGCCCACCGCACGGATGATCCGCTCCTGCAAGGCGAAGACGACCCCGCCCACGAGCAGCATCGGCAGGAGCTGGGTAAGCCCCGCCATCCCGATCCCGAGCACCTTGCCGGCCAGCAGGTCACGCGGTGTCGCCGCGTTGATCATGATCTCCATGATCCGCGAGCTCTTCTCTTCGACCACCCCCTGTGCGACCCAGGTTCCGTACAGCATGATCGCCATGAACATCAGGACCGTGAAGACCAGGCCGATCGCGTACCTCGCCCCCGTCACGGGCCCCTCGTCGTCGTCCGCATTCTGGGCCAGCGCCGCTTCGATGGTGAACGCTGGCGGCGCGACCGCGCCCTGCGCCTGCTGCTGATCGAGCCCGCTCCGCCGCAGCCGATCCTCGAGCGTGATCGCCGAGGCGCCCGAGAAGATCCGCTGCGCCTCCACGCCGCTCGTCCCGTCCTCGTTCACGAACGTGAAAGCGAGATCCTGCGTCTCGTTGCGAGTCACGATCAGGGCGCCATCGGCTTCGCCCTCATCAACCTGCGCCCGGATCTCGTCCGGAGTTCCCGACGCCGCCCGCAACTGGACCGCTGTCTGTCCGGGGACGACTCCGGCCAATCCGTCCGTTTCCTCCGCTTCGTCCGTCGCGAGATATGGCGCCAGCCGGACGACGACGGAGGCGTTGGCCTGATCGATCACGAGGATCGTCGAAGCGTCCTCACCGGTATCGTCACTGAGGAACACGGCGGCGATCGTCGGCACGCTCGCCCCGATCAGGATGAACAGGATCTGGACGATCGTCGTGATCTGGAAACTGCGCTGGCGCAAGCGGGTTGTCCACTCCCGCATGGCGATCAGGCGGATACGGTTGAAGTCCGGCATGGTCAGTGTCTCCCGAAGCTCACGTGGCAGGTGTGCGGGCAATCATCAGACGAGCGCCAGGTCAGCGGTGTGGCCATCCCGCCACCGCCAGCTGGACGCAGCAATGGTCCGGATCCGACCTATGGCCGGCATGAAACCGGCCACTACAAGAGTGGTGGGTCCCATAGATGATGCGGCAGGCAGCGGGCAGATGCGATCCATCGCCGCCGGCCACCTGGTGGCCCAAGGGAAGCGACGTAGTCGGCAATAAGGGCCACTGCAAACGGTCTCTGTAGTGGACGGTTTCATGCCGGCCATCAGGTGGCCCAAGGAGACGCAACCGTGTTCGCACACCTTCCCCATCATCCCCGTGGCTCTTCGATCCCTGCGGGTCCGCCTGTGACTAACAGGCTCTTCGCGCAATCCCGACGCGGACCGGCCGAATGCGGCCCATCGCTCCGCTCAGGATCGCTGAACGCCGCCGACCCACGCGCTATGCGGTCACGAGATCGGCGGTGCGTCCAACCTCGTGCTCCGTTGGCTTTTCGTCCTCCGGCAGGTGTCGCACCGCTGCGAGAAAGACATCGTTCAGGGATGGGTAGCTGATCTCAAAACGGGTGACGGGCAGCTCCCGGTTGATCGCGGCTCGCAGCACCCCCCGAGCGCTGTCCTCATTACGAACGGACAGCTCGACGTAGTCCTCGCGACGGCGTTGAATGCCGACATCCCGCAAATCGGACAGCCACGGCAGGTCGGGATCGCCATCGACCGCGAAGCGCACGATCTGGCGTCCGGTACTCCGGCGCACGGCCGGCACATCTCCAGCAATCATCAGCTTGCCACGATGGATGATCGCGACATCCTGACAAAGCTCTTGCGCGTCATCGAGCTGATGGGTGGAGAAGATGATCGTCTTGCCGCGATCCCGCATCGTCAGGAACGCCCGCTTCATCTGTTCGGCGTTGACCGGATCGAGCCCACTGAACGGCTCGTCGAGAATCAAGATCTCCGGATCGTGGATGATCGCGGCCAGGAACTGGATCTTCTGCTGGTTGCCCTTGCTGAGCTGCTCGACCGTCTTCTTCCG
>CADCWI010000063.1:0-16017 GCA_902806355.1 uncultured Thermomicrobiales bacterium
TGACTGGACGCTGCGACCGAACCAGATCTTCGCGGTCTCATTGCCGTTCCCGCTGCTGGAAGGAGACGACGCTCGCATGGTCGTCGATGCCGTCAGCCAGGCATTGATGACCAGTTATGGCCCCCGATCCCTGGCGCCAGGGGACCCGGCCTATCGAGGCACCTACGGTGGCGATCCGGTGAGCCGGGACGGTGGCTATCATCAGGGACCGGTCTGGAGCTGGCTCACCGGGGCATTCGTCGACGCCCATCTCCGGGTGTATGCAGATCGGACCATGGCGTTGGGCTGGCTGGTGCCGTTCGTGGACCACCTCACGGACGCTGGACTCGGGTCGATCTCCGAAATACTCGAAGGGGCTCCCCCGCATATGCCTCGCGGTTGTATCGCCCAGGCATGGAGTGTGGCCGAGGTCCTTCGCGTCTGGAGGCTCGTCGCGGCCCCCTGACGCGACGGTTGATCCCGGCCCACGACACCGCCTGGCGGCAGTCGCGGCGACGAGCCCTGACCTCCAGCATCCCAGGCGGAGCCTGCGCGGAGACTCGTGCACTCGCCATGCAGGCACGTGAAACACGCATTTGACGAAAATTTGGGCCGTTCGTAATATTGCGAATCCAGTAGACGTTGCTACACTTGACGTGGGACACAAACAATAATCCATCGAGGGCCCGCACTCCGAACGTGTGATCGGCGTGCGCGTCCGTGAGTAACTGCGAAAGGTCGACCGTCAGAATGGACGAAGGTCGAACGTACCCGCCGATCGCTGATTACGCTCTCATCGGCGCGATGCATACTTGCGCGCTGGTCTCGAAGGCTGGATCGCTCGACTGGTTTTGCCTGCCCGCCTTTGATGATGCTTCCGTGTTCGGGCGCATCCTCGATTGGCACCGCGGAGGGTATTTCCAGATCGCTCCGGTTGATGTGCAGTCGGTCGAGCGACGGTACCTCCCTGGTACAAACGTGCTCGAGACGACGTTCACGACCGCGACCGGAACCGCAACGCTGACCGACTTCATGCCAGTTTCGATCCATGATCCGCTCGAGCGGAGTGATGGTGGCCGGTTGACGTTGCCGGACGGCGTCAACATCGTCTTGCCTTCCGAGAAGCGCCATCTCCCGCCATTGGAGGAGATGTTCAAGCCGCTCCATACCCTCTTCCAGCAAAAGGTCGTCCGGATATTCCAATGCACTGCCGGGCACATCAGGTACCGCGTGGCGTGTGTCCCGCGCTTTGCCTACGGAACCGTCGTTCCCCACATGGCATTGATCGAACCGGAACAGAACACCTCCCGTCACATGTTCGCGCGGGGTGGAGGAAACGCGATCTCGGTCTACTGCTCGGAACCCCTGGCACTGACCGATCGCGCCTTTGCGACCGAAGGTACGTTGCCCTCCGGCGGCAGGATTTCGGCGGTCGTGAGTTACCAACCCCTCTTTCTTCCCGTCGCCGAAGACTTCGACGATGGCAAGATTGACCAACTCCTGACCCAGACTGTTGAGTTCTGGAATGAGTGGATAGCCCAGTGCACCTACGAGGGCGAGTATGCCGACGAAGTCCGGCGAAGTGCGCTGACGCTCAAGGCGATGACGTACGAACCGTCGGGAGCGCTCATCGCCGCCGCGACGACCTCCCTTCCGGAGTCACCCGCTGGCGAACGCAACTGGGACTATCGATTTACCTGGATCAGGGACGCTTCCTTCTCGCTCGAAGCGCTCCACAATCTTGGCTACTCCGAAGAGGCTCGGGCTTTCAAGCGGTGGCTGGAATGGACCGCGGCCTCGCCTGAAGACCTGCAGATCATGTACGGGATCCGGGGCGAGCGCTGGCTGACGGAGGTCGAGCTTCCCCTTGAAGGTTACCGGTGGGCTTCACCGGTCCGCATCGGCAACGGTGCGTTCAACCAGTTCCAGCTCGACATCTACGGCGAGATTCTTGACTCCGCCTGGATCTACCGGCAGATCAGCTTTCCCGACGCGAACCTGGATGACGGCGACATCACCGCCGATCCGGCTGGCCTTGTCGAGACGCATCCCGATTACTGGGAATTCCTCCGCGATGTCGTCGAGTTCGTGATCGACAACTGGCGCAAGCCGGACGCGGGAATCTGGGAAACACGAGGGGGCTACCGCCACTTCGTGTACTCCAAGGTCATGTGCTGGGTCGCACTCGATCGCGGGATCAAGATCGCTGATGAATTGTGCCGGGATGAAGATGGCGCCTCGCGCTACGGCATCACCGAAACCGAGCAGACGCGCTGGAAAGGCGTGCGCGACGAGATCGAACAGGATGTCCTCCGTAATGGCTACGACCCCAACTATCGCTCCGGGCAGGGAGCGTTTGTTCAGCACTACGGCAGCAAGCAACTCGATGCCAGTGTGCTGATGCTCCCACTCGTCGGATTTATCGACGCCAATGACCCGAGGATGCGCTCCACGATCGAGGCAATCCAGCGTGAGCTCACCTCTCCACAAGGTTTCGTGTATCGCTACAAGGGATTCGACGACGGTTTGGAAGGGGGTGAGGGCACATTCACGATCTGCTCGTTCTGGCTCGTCAGCAACCTGATCAAACTCGGTGAACTCGACGAGGCCCGGAGACTTTTCGACAGGCTGGCTGCGTTTGCGAATGACCTTGGCCTGTTCAGCGAGGAGATCGATCCGGACACGGGCGACATGCTGGGCAACTTCCCACAAGCCTTCTCGCACCTGGCTTTTATCGACAACGCGGTCGCTCTCGACCGTGCCAGTCGAGCCGTGGCAGCAGGCGATTGACGGAGCCAACTCGAAACGCACGCGGGGAATTCTGATGAGTGACCGGTTCACGTCGTTCGTGCTCCGGTATTCGATGTCACGGGAGAACGCTACATGACAGCAGGCGGCGGCAGCCAGGACATGACCGTTGATGTCCTGATCGTTGGGTCCGGCCCGGTCGGGGCAACATATGCCCGCAAACTCGTCGAAGCGGGCCGGTCCGTCTACATGGTGGATGCCGGGGCACGGCACTCTGCCCGACCAGGCGAGCATCTCAAGAATTCATTCCTCTATCAGCGCAATCTCGATCTCTTTGCATCGGTCATCCGCGGCCACCTGCATACATTGTCGGTTCCGACCAACAACCGGCCGGCCCTCACGCTCGATCCTGGCGCATTTCGGTTCGATCAGAAGAAGTACGACGGATTCGTGCAAAACAACCAGAATCCCGAGCAGGATCCCGAAAAGAACCTTCCCGGAGTCGGCGTGACCTATGCGGTTGGGGGTATGGCCACCCACTGGACCTGCGCGACCCCGCGGCATCACCCCACTATTGAGCGAAGCGACATTTATACGAACCAGGAGTGGGACCGCCTCTATACCGCCGGGGAGCAACTCCTCAATACGCACAAGCATGAGTTCGATGGATCGATCCGCCACATGATCGTCCGCGATACGCTCCAGAACGAGTATTCCGAACTTCCCGAGGCCTATGGCGTCCAGAACCTGCCGCTCGCGGTGGAACGCCGCAAGGACAATCCGGACTTCGTGCACTGGAGCGGCACCGATACGGTGCTTGGCCCGCTTGCCGATGGAGTCCAGGACGCCGAGCCGTTCATCCTCAAGCAGCAGCATCGCTGCTTCAAACTCGTGCCCACGGCAGACGGCTCAGCCATCGATCATGCGGTCATCCAGAACCTGATGGAGTGGGGATCGTATAACGTCCGGGCCAAGACCTATATCATCTGTTGCAATGCGTACCTGACGCCGCAGGTGCTCTACAACTCGGGAATTCGGCCAGAGCCCCTTGGCCGCTACCTGACCGAGCAGCCGATGTCGTTCTGCCAGATCGTGCTCAAGCAGTCCATTATCGACGCCATTGCGGACGATCCGCGCTTCACGGAAAAGGTGGAAGCGCACCGCAGGGAGAATTCCCTCGACCCGGTGCCGTTTTCCCTGGGTGAGTCGGAACCCCAGGTGTGGATTCCGGTATCCGACGATCGACCGTGGCACTGCCAGATTCACCGTGACGCATTTCACTACGGCGATGTCCAGCCCAACGTCGATTCACGGCTGGTCGTCGATCTCCGATGGTTCGGGATCGTCGAGCCACACCCCGAAAGCAAGCTGACCTTCTCCGATGTCCACATGGACACCTTCGGCATGCCGCAACCGACCTTCCAGTGGATCCTGGATGAAGTCGATCGGCAGAAGCAGCACCTGATGATGGCGGACATGCTTCGTGCCGCAAGTGCGCTTGGGGGATTCCTTCCCGGCTCTGAGCCCACATTTGTCGATCCCGGATTGCCGATCCACACCACCGGCACGGTCCGGATGGGTGAAAGCCCGGACGACAGCGTGGTCGACCTGAACTCCCAGGTATGGGGAATCGACAACTTGTTCCTGGGCGGCAACGGGCTGATTCCCCGTGGGTCCGCAAGCAATCCGACGCTGACCAGTGTAGCGATGGCCCTCAAGGCGTCGGAACACATCATCGAATCCGGCAAGTAGGCCACAAGGCGTTATTTCCGTAAGTGCGCGCGGCGAGGAATGCCTCGCCGCGCTCCCGGGGAGCGTGTCGTGTTCAACAGGGAAAAGGTGTTTCTCGGCATCACCCCGACCGGGTGGACCAACGATGACCTGCCATTGCTCGGAGATCGCACATCATTCGAGCAGGTGGTAAGCGAGATGGCGCTCGCCGGATATCAGGGTTGCAGCGTCGGCCACAACTTCCCCAGAGATCCGGCGGTGCTCAGGGCGGCGCTCGATCTGCGTGGCCTTCGCGTCAGCGAGCCATGGGCGAGCACGTACTTCACCGTCAACGACATGGAGCGCCAGACCGAACAAGGCTTCATGCAACAACTGGAGTTCATCAAGGCGATGGGGGGGACAGACATGGTCGTGGCGGAGCTTGGCCACGCCGTCCACCAGCAGCCCATTGCCCTCTGGGCGAACAAGCCAGTCTTCACCGACGCGCAGTGGGATGCCCTGACGTCGGGGCTCAACCACCTCGGGCAGATTGCGTCCGACCACGGCATGCGGCTCTGCTATCACCACCATCTTGGCACCGGCGTGATGTTCCGTGAGGAAGTCGATCGGCTGATGGCATCGACCGATGCGTCGCTGGTGTATCTGCTCCTGGACACCGGTCATCTTTATGCCGCCGGTGACGATCCTCTTGAAATGACTCGTGCCTATGCCGACCGGATCAAGCACGTTCACCTGAAGGACATCCGCCAGGACATCCTGGAGGAGTCAAAAACCCTCGGGCGAAGCTTCCTGGAATCGATGGAAGCGGGGTTCTTCACCGTTCCCGGCGATGGCGTGATCGACTTTGCGCCGATCCTGCAGGTCCTGGCCGATCACGACTACGAAGGGTGGCTGGTGGTCGAGGCGGAGCAAGACCCGTCCAAAGCGCTACCCCTGGAATACGCCATGAAGGCACGCGAGCATCTCCGCGCAATCGCCCAGCTGTGATCCCGGCGTCGACCGCGGCCGTGATCGCCTTCGTTGATGCCCCTGCCTTGTGACGATGAGGAATCTCCATGCACTACCGACTCCTGGACGAGCATGATGGCCGCCGGACCTACGCCGTCGCACTGCAGATAGGCGAGTCCGTGATGAGCACGCTCACGGCACTGGCACGGGAGCTCTCGCTCGTGGGGAGCAGTGTCGCCGGCATCGGAGGTTTCCAGAGCGCGACGCTTGGGTACTTCGACTGGGAACGCACCAATTTCATCGAGAATCGTGTCGATGAGCAGGTCGAACTCCTGTCGTTCCAGGGCAACATCGCCGAGGGTGAGGGCGGCGAACCCAAGATTCACGCCCATGTCGTGCTGGGGCGGTCGGATGCGACGACCCGCGGCGGGCACCTGGTCGAAGCGATCGTGCGTCCAACGATGGAGTTGATCATCACGGAATCGCCCGAGCATCTCCATCGCGCTCATGACTCGGCCACGGGCCTGGTCCTGCTGAAACCCTGAAACCTCGAACAACGACGAAGGACCCTCGAGATGAAGTTCGGCGTCAACTCGCTGCTGTTCACGGATACATTTCTGGAACAGGACTTACCGCTGCTGGAACATTGCCGCAATCTCGGATTCGACACGGTCGAACTGACCCCGATCGATCCCGACCGGTTTCCCGCGCGGAAAGTGAGGGAGATCGCCCTGGACCTGGGGATGAGCGTCAACGTGAACTTCGCGCTCCCGGAAGACGCGAACCCGATGTCCCCAGACCCGGGGATCAGGAAGAACAGCATCGAGCTGTCGAAGAAGATCATCGATCTCTGTACGGAAGCAGGGGCCGAGGTCTATTGCGGCTCGAACTACTGCACGTGGCGCTACTTCACCGGAAAACGGAGAACCGACGACGAATGGAACTGGGCGGTCGAGGCCTACCGCACGATTGCCGAGTATGCGCAACAGCGGTCGGACCTGATCCTGGGCGTGGAGACGCTGAACCGCTTTGAGTCCTACTTCCTCAACACCGCCGCCGATACGGCCCGCTTCGTCGATGACGTGGCCATGCCCAATGTGACGGTTCATCTGGACACCTTTCACCAGATGAACGAGGAAGACAACATGGGCCAGGCAATCAGGGACTGCGGCTCACGGATCGGCTACTTCCATGCCTGTGGAAGCCAGCGCGGCATCCCCGGACGCGATCTGGTTCCCTGGTCGGAAACGTTCCAGGCGCTGAAAGACGTCGGCTATGACTACTGCATCACCATCGAATCGTTCAATCCCCATCAAAAGATCGCGCCCTTCGCCGGCATCTGGCGCGACTTCGCTGACTCGCCCGAGCAACTGGCTACCGAGGGGCTCACGTTCATCCGCGAAATGGTTGCGCAAACGTATGGCTCCACCTCGTAGTCCAGACACCTCACGGAGGGGGACGCAATGAGTCCGTGATGCTGAGGCATCGAACACTCATCGGTTTCGAACGCGTACCAGACGAGCAGAAGAGGGAATGCACAATGGCCCGAACCGTCGAAGTGATCCATTTCCGCCCGGTCCCGGATGCTGATCCGGAAGAGTTCATGCGCGAGGACCAGCGCGTGGGCAGGGAGTACACGCCCAGGCAGCCAGGCTTCATCGATCGCGAGAGCGCCAAAAACGACAACGGGGACTGGGTCGTGATCGTGCACTGGGAGGATGCTGCCAGCGCCGAGGCGTCCATGGATCTGTTTCCTAACGATCCCACCGCCAAGCGGTTCATCGAGCTCATGGACAGCTCGACCTTCAGCATGATCCGTTACGACGTCGTCTTCGACTCCTGACCGTATCGTGGCGCCCGGAACGATCCCGGGCGCCACACGAACATCCCGGGAGTCGCGAGCACTGTGGAGTCAGGAGTGCTCCCCGGCTAAACATGGAGCCGCTCGCGTCCGTTGTCTCCAAACCTCACGTGAATCACACAGGAGCCGAACCTGCGGCGGACGTCACCCTGCGTGCGCCGCGGTTCCCCTCCTGCGGTCTGTGTCGGGCCGATGCGTCAGTAAACCAACTGTTGTAGCAGGAGAGCACCATGGATCCGGATCGACATGAACAGCGCGCCGCGACGGTGGAAAAGATCCCCGCGTTCGAGCGTCTGTTCGAGCAGGAACACGTCCTTACCGAGCGTATCCTCGATTGCGGGACGGACATCGTCGAGCGGTTACGCGCCTTGGAGGCGGGCCAGCCCATTCCGCCGCCTCTCTACACCGCGATGGCAATCCTCGTCTACCTCAACGAGAACTTCGCCGACCAGACCCATCTTGCGGCCGAAGAAGCGGCGATTCCGATTGCCATTGCCCGGGGCATGAAACCTCAGGACGCCGCGTGGGTCTTTCTGGATCACGATCAGGGACGCGCCTATGCCAGGGCCGCAGGCGTCGCATGGAGCCGGATCAACGCTGGCGACGAAACCGACCTGCCGCACGCGATCGACGATTTCGCGCGGTGCACGGAAGGTCTGGTCAAGATGTTCGCGTACCACGCCGAACGGGAGGATCGCCTTCTCTTTCCGGAAATGGCTCGCCACCTCAGCGAGGCCGACGACGATCTGATCATGCACGTCGTGACCCAGATCGGACCCTCGGACGTCACGCCCTACATCGCCCTCGTCGCCGATATGGAAGAGGCGCTCGGCATTGCGCCTCCCGGAGGCGCAAGCTGAGGCCATCGCCTGCAACACCCGGCAGCTCGCCGTTGGAGGAATCATGATCGATGACATCTTTGTGATCGATGGCGTGGGGCACGCACTCGATTTCTCGCCCGACAACATCGTGGACGGTGTTCCCGAGCAGAAGATCGAGGACTTCCGCGCGTTCGGATACTCGGGATTCGTCCAACAGCTCGAATCGCGGGAGCCGGGCTATCAACTTACCTATGAGGAATGGAGCAGCCACATCACGGCTGAAGACCTCGCGAACGCACTGTTCGTCGAATCGGACGTCGACATGGTGGTCGGCCATGCGGTCGAGATCAAGCCGCTGTTCAAGCACGGGATGTTTCGCTGGGATGTCCTGCTCGACCTCAAGCGAATCGCCCCCGAGCGAACGTTGCTCTATGCCGCGGTTGATACCTTCAATACCGAGCGGGAAGCGATCTACGAGTTCATGGAGCAAGCCGTCGAGGAAGGCGCGATTGGCTTCAAGTTCTATCCGTCCAATGGGATGTTCGACCGCGCATCCAACCGGCTGATCAGCCAGTTCTACGACGATCCCGACAACGCCTATCCCCTGTTCGAGAAAGCGCAGGAACTGGGGGTAAAGACAGTCGCGTTCCACAAGGCCCAGCCGGTCGGGGTGGGACCCAACACGGTCGTCGGGGTCCGGGACATCTCGACGGCAGCGGCGGAGTTCCCGGACCTCCACTTCGAGGTCGTCCATGCGGGCTGGGCCTTTCTCGAAGACACTGCCTATCAGCTTCAGTTTCATCCCAACGTCTACGCGAACCTCGAGAACACGCTGGGACTCGTGGTCAATCAGCCGATGCGGTTCGCCCACATCATCGGCACGCTCCTGCGCGCCGGGGCCGAGGACCGCCTCTTTTTTGGCTCGGGCTGCGCCCTGAATCATCCCGATCCGCAAATCCGGGCATTCATGGCGTTCGAGATGCCCCAGGACCTGGTCGACGGGTATGGGTATCCACCACTCACCCACGAGGTCAAACGCAAGATTCTTGGAGGCAACATCGCCCTGATGCACGGAATCGACGTCGACGAGCGCAAGCAGGCCATTGCACGTGATCCCTGGAGCGCCCAGCGCGCCGGCGGAAAGGCAGCACCCTGGTCGGGCCTGCGCTCTCGCCTCCAGCACGTGGCCGTATGACCATCCACGAGTCAGCCCATACGGTGACCGGCATGGCCACTGAAGCGGAAATCAGGGAGTTGGTTCGACACATCGCCGATGAGATCCACGATCCCTGCAGCATGGCGATCGGGCTAAACGTCGGTCTGGCCGAGATGGGCCTGATCCGGGAGATAACCGCGAGCGCCTCTCCCGAGGGGTGGCGGGTGCGGGTGCGAATTCGTCTCACCTCACCGGGGTGCCAGTATTTCTTCTCGTTTCAGGAGCAACTCGAGACACGGCTCCTGGCGCAAGACGGCGTGGCAGAGGTTCGCGTCGAATGGGACCAGCAGTTCGACTGGACTCCGGCAGACATGGCGGCGTCGGTCCGAAAACGGATCGAGGAGCGGAGTCGACGCCAGCCCCCGCCTCCTGGCTGAACGGACCAGCACGCTGATGAGAAGATTCGACCCGCAGTGACGTGATGGGCAATCGTGGCTCGTGCGATGTCCGGTCTGGCGCGTCGCACGAGCGGATGTTCCACCGCCTGGGCGCTAACGAGTCGGATGATCTACGCCTTGGGGGCAACGACTGTGGGCATCACCTTTCATCCAGCCGTCGACGCGGTGGTGATCGTTGGCTTGAGCGTCGTCGTCTCGCTGCTCGTGCTGTGGACGGTACGTCGCGTGGTGCCGCACGAGAAGCTGAAACCGCACAACGATGTCTCCGGCTTTGTGTACGCCGCAATCGGGGTGTTGTATGCGGTCGTGCTTGGCTTCGCAGTCATCAGCGTGTGGGAGCAGTACCGCGAGGCAGAAGCCAACGCCAGCGAGGAAGCGAACGCCGTCGGGAACATCTACCGGTTGGCCACGGGGTTGCCGGAACCATCACGTGGGGTGATGCAGCAAACGGCTCTGGCCTACGCCGCCGCGGTCATCGACGACGAATGGGCGAGCCTGGTCCGGGGCGATGGCCCCAGCGCACTCGCGGCGTCGAATCTCGACCAACTCTGGCTTTCTTTTCAGGAGGCACCAATCACCACCCCGAAAGAAGCGGCGGTGTATGCGCAAGGGCTGGAACAATTGGACACGCTGGCCGGCCTGCGCCGGGAGCGGTTGGTGCAAGCGGAGGGCGGCCTCCTGCCGATCATGTGGGGGGTGCTTTTGGGTGGCGCCGTCTTGACCGTGCTCTTCCCCTGCGCGTTTGGGGTCGAAAGCAGATTGGTGCACTCCCTTGTCATTGCCACACTCGCGGCGACGCTGGGACTGCTGCTTTTCCTTACCTATGACCTCAATCATCCGTTTCGGGGAGACGTCCACGTGCAGCCGGATGGGTTTATCCGCGTGCTGGAGCAATTCGGACAGGCCAGAGAAAGCTTCCTGGCACCGTTGCAGTTCTGACTCCAGGCGTTGACCGGTCGGCGGTCAATGCTCGTCTGTGGCCGCTCGAATCACGAAACGTTTACCCATTCGTGAGGCTCATCCGCCACGACATTCATCACATGCTTGGCCACCTCGTGGGCCATTCCCCTGCTCGCCTCCGCGGCATCAACCGTCCGCTTGCACCTCGACCGTAATCGTCGCATCCGCCAGCAAAATATACGGCGGCTCGCTGAAATTGCCCGTCGTGTTGCGATTGATAAACGTGATCGTGTTCTCGCCTCGCACCAGCGTGGACGTCGGCAACTCGACACTGGCCGTGGCCCATGGCTGCTCCCCGTCGACTCCGCTCCACGTCGGGAAGGGACTGTTGCCGGAGAAGACTTCCACGTCGTTGATCCGGATCGCGATCGGCAGCGCGGTCCAGTTCTCGCTCGTCATCCCGTCCACGCTCAGCGTGAAGTTCTCGGATGCCGGCTCGCCATCGACGTCGAAGCGCAACGTCGCCTGTTCATAGCCGGTGCCTTGAGCGTAGACCGCCGACCATGGCTGCATGTTGCCGGTTTCCTGAAAGTAGGCGTCCTCCCAGTCGGACGCCGTGAAGGTCATCGTCACTGCCTGGGATTGCTCTGGAACGGTCGTTGGCACGGGCGTTTCCGTCGGGACAGCGGTCGGCTCAGGTGTGCGCGTCGGAGCAGGCGTCTCCGTCGGGACGGCGGTCGGCTCGGGTGTGCGCGTCGGAACACGCGTCTCCGTCGGGACGGCGGTCGCTGTTGGGGACGGGACCGGGGTTCTGGTCGGTGGCGCCGTCACCGTCGTTGTCGGCGTCGGCAGGGGCGTGATCGTCGCCATCGGGGGCTCGGTCACGGCCGGGGTGATGGTCGGTGTCGACGTCGGATTGAGATCGACCACCAACGCCTGCTGATCGTCCCCCGTGCCATTGCCGTTGTTCAGATCCTGCCACAGGGCCGCGCCACCGAGGCTTCCCCCAGCGATCAGCAACAGGAGCAGAACGCCGATCAGCGCCCGATCCCCGCGACGAGGTGCACGCCGCCGGGAGACCGGTCCCTCTGGAGCAACCTGTGGCGTCGTGACACGGGGCGAGGCGGCCGCTTCCCGCGACGATGGCGGGACCACGGTGCGCAGGGTATCAGGTTGAACCGCCGCCAGTGACCGTGTCAGTTCCCCCTTCACATGAGTGTCATTTTCGATCGCGGCGCTCAGCGCCCCCGCCATCGCGGTCGCATCGGCATAGCGATCTTCCGGGCGCTTCGCCAACGCCCGCATCACCACGGCGTCGACCTCCGGCGTGATCGAGGGGTCTGGCGCGCGGGCGGATGGCGGCACCGGCGGCGTCTGAATGTGCGCCAGCATCAGGGCGACAATTGTTGGCGCCTCGAACGGGAGCTTGCCCGTCAGCATCTCGTAGAGCATGACCCCAACGGCGTAGAGATCGGTGGCCGGGGTCAACGGCTCCACCTGTGCCTGTTCCGGAGCCATGTACGAGACCGTGCCGATCGATGACCCGGTCGTTGTCAGACCGACATCTTCGGCCGCGCGGGCGATGCCGAAGTCCGCGACGCGGGCAATGCCGTCACGCCCGATCATCACATTCTGGGGCTTGATGTCACGGTGGATGATCCCCGCCCGGTGGATTGCCTCCAGCCCCGCCAGAACCTGGAACGTGATCCCGGCCGCCCGTCGCGGCGGCATCGGGCCTTCGCGCAGGATCAACTTCTTGAGATCTTCGCCCTCGATGAATTGCATGACCAGGTAGAGCAGATCGCCATGCCGTCCGAAGTCGTAGACATCGACAACGTTTCCCTGCGCGACCGAGGCGGCCGCACGAGCCTCCCGCTCGAACCGCTGGACCGAAATCGGGTTGATGGCATAGGTCTGCCGCAACACCTTGATCGCGACCGCCCGGCCAAGGCGCGCATCTCGGCCCCGGTACGTGACCGCGAAGGCGCCGGACCCGATTTCCTCCTCCACATCGTATCGCTCACCCAAGGTCAGACCGACTGGAGAGCGCACGTCGGTGTGCCCGGAACGCGGCGTGCGCCTGCCTGCCTCCGGCGCCTCGTTCCGTGACGAGTCGTCCCTTCCTGGCTTTGGCTCATTCCCGGTGATCATGGGGCTTTATCCGCGTCGGCTCGTGGGCCACTCATGACACCAGGGAACGCAATCGGCGATCCAGAAGCCTCGTCATTCTGCCGCATCTTCTGAACGGCGCTCCGTTCTCCGATCCCGACGTAGCGTGCCCCTTGCACTGATACGTAGATTCGCCACCTCGGGCTATACGTGACGAAATACGTGATGCCTGCCAATGCGCCACGTGTGTCGCCGCTCCACCCTCGAATCATCACCTTGGGGACTGATCTTTCGACAGGCCTTTGATGTCGACCTGCTGGACGCCAACGTGACGAAATTCCCGCCGCGCCACTCGGGGGCAGGGTCGTCGGAACGGCGGAACGGGAATGATGGGGCCATACCGGCACATTTGATTAGGATGAACCCGACACGGAACCACTTCCCCCCGGAATGTCCAACGATCGATCAGGAAAGAGGATGCCATGTCCACGTCAAAGAACGCTCCCTCCGCTCCCGTAGCCAGCCCGGACAAACGCACTGATGAACTCTGGGCCGATGTCGAGCGCGCCAGTCCATCATCGCTGATTGCCGGCTTGCCGCACATCTCATCGAGGCACCCGCTGATCGCCATTCTGGCGGGAGGGAGTCGCATTACACTCGCGGATGACCGCTCCATCGCCATGTTCGAGCTAACGCATGGCACGCCAGGAGGCGTCACTCCTACCCCCATCTGGCGCACGGGCATCGAAGGCACCGTTTCGGCGCTGATCGGCTACCGGGCCGGGGGCTCGTCGCAACCATCGAACGCGAAGGACATCACGGTGCCAGGGTGATAGACGAACGCGGCAACGCAGCAACCCTTGTCGCACTTCCGTCGCGGCCCACTTCGACGGCGGTCGCGGGTGAGCGGTTCATCGCGTCATTTCCAGCCTCGATTCGGATGAGCGGTATCCGGCAATTTCGAGCTGTGACTAACGTTGTGGTTTACGCCGTCGCTGCTCTCAGGTCCGGCTTTCATCCGATACAACGCAAAGAAACAGAGGTCATGACTGGTAGCGATACCTGGCATATTGAATCGCTCTTGTCAAAGACGGCGCTTTCGGAGGGTTCCGGAACTCCATGTTCGTTACTCTTTGGAAGAGTCGCAGCGACCGGGGAGCGCCCGCTATCTCAACTGTGAACGCGAGCGTCACACCCGTCGCTGCATGCCGCAGGTTGCCAGTGAGCTGAGAGATCGATCGAGGTTGTTGACCTCAACGCCGACGAGCCGCATGATGTAATCGATCACCAGCAACCCGGAACACCGATTCTAGGAGCGAGTCGATGCCGACTTCGCCGCTTTCCCAATCGCCACGAGATCCGGTTCCGGTCCGCCCCGCCGAAGCCAGTGGACTCGGGTTCGGTATGCCCGTTCCTCGGACTCTGCTCATTGGCCGGAAGGAGGAACGCGAGGCAGTGAGCGCGTTGCTGCGGCGTGATGATGTTTCCCTTTTGACCCTCACCGGTCCGGGCGGGATCGGCAAAACGCGACTGGCACTGCAGATCGCCGCCGACCTCGCCGAGGACTTTCCCGACGGCGTGATCTTCATCCCGCTGGCGTCGATTCGGGATCCGGAACTGGTACTCGCGACCGTAGCGCAGGTGCTGCACATCCCGGACGCCTCAGGACAATCCCTGCCTACCCGATTGCAAGCGTTTCTCCATGATCGACATCTTCTGCTTATCCTCGATAATTTCGAGCATCTTATGGACGCGGTCCCGCCGATAGCGCAACTCCTTCAGTATGCTCCCCGGCTGAAGCTCCTGGTGACGAGTCGGACGCGTCTTATGGTGTCAGGAGAACAGACCTACCCCCTTCCGTCACTCGCCGCCGAGGGAGCGCGGCAACTCTTCACCAATCGAGCGCAGGGTCTGGTTCCAACGTTTGCGCTGTCGGACGAGCTGACTCCCATTGTCGATGCGATCTGCACCCGGCTGGACCGGCTCCCACTCGCCATCGAGCTGGCGGTGGCCTGGATCCCGGTGCTACCACCTCATGCCTTACTGGCTCGCCTCGAGCATCGGCTCGAACTACTGACCGGTGGACCGTGCGATGTCCCGGCGCGGCTCCGGGACATGCGGGGCGCCATTGCCTGGAGCCTTGACCTGTTAGGTGAATCTGACCAACGCTTGTTCCGCCGGCTGGGGGTTTTTGTCGGTGGCTTCACGCTAGAGGCAGCCGATGCAGTGGCGGGCGAGGGCGCCGACGTCCTTGCTGGTGTCCGTGCCCTGGTGGGCGCCAGCCTCGTCAACCCGATGGAGGCAGTGGGGGACGAGCCCCGCTTCACGATGCTCGAGACAATCCGCGAGTTCGCTCTCGAGCAACTCGCAGCACACGATGAGGAACTCCTGACCCAGCGACGCCACGCCGAGTACTACCGATTCCTGGCGGAATCGGCACTGCCGTATTACGACGGGCCAGAGTTGCGCGTCTACCGGCGTCGGGTCAATGTCGAGCTGGACAATTGCCGAGCGGCCATGGCCTGGGTGCTCGACAACGGTGCGGCGGAGACCGGGGTTCGGCTCGCCGGTGCCCTCTGGCGGATCTGGTGGACCAGTCACGCGGCCGGCGGCAAACCCTGGGCTGTCCGGGTGGTGGAAGGTCGGTCCTGGTGTGAACGGATGCTCGCGATCGGGGATCACCTTCCGGTGGAGGCGCTCACCGAGGCCCTGACCGGGGTAGGATTCTTGGCGATTTTCGCCGAAGATTTCGCGCGGGTGCAGGCAGCGGGTGAGGACCTCCTCGCTCGGGCACAGACCGAAGACTTTGCCTATGGCATTTATTGGGCTAACCAGGTGCTCGGGAACTTGGCCGAGGTGCAAGGACCCGACCACATGTCCAGGGGCTACGGAATCAGTCCGACGCCGGACGCGCAAGCGGGAAATGATGTCGCGCGACACCACTATGAAGCAGCGCTGGCAGTTGCCCCCACGATCCGGAATCCAGGCAACCATGTGTCGCAGACCCTCACCCATCTTGGCGTGATTGCACAGCGGGGTGGCGACTTGGGGCGGTCGGCAACGCTGTTGAATGAGGCGTTGTCGCTCTGTCGTTCAACCAACAATCCGTTCGTACTTGCCATGACACTGGTCCCTCTCGGGCAAGTGCTCCGCGAGCAGGGGCATCTCGATAGAGCCACTGAACGGCTCAAGGAAGCCCTCATCGTGCTGGCAGGGGAGCAGGGACTTGGCGGTACCCCCGTCGCGTTGATTGAATTGGCGCTCGTGGCGGAACAGGCGGGATGCATGGAGCATGCCGCTCGCTTG
>CADCWI010000063.1:16027-27353 GCA_902806355.1 uncultured Thermomicrobiales bacterium
CAACGCTCCCTGAGAGTTCCGGGTACCGTCGAACTCTCGATGGGGCTGCGGCCCAGGCCCGGATGAAGCTGGAAGAGCCAACCTTCGCAGCAGCCTGGGAGGCTGGAACGCATCTATCCTGGGACGACCTACTCGCCGAGGTGGACGCATTGGCAACGACGGTCCGCACCTCTCCTCATGGACATTGCGCTCCACAGACGCTGAGATATGGTCTCTCCCTTCGCGAGTTGGAGATCCTGCGCCTGCTTGTCGAGGGACACTCGAACCGCGCCATTGGGAGCCTTCTCTCGGTGAGCCAGCGCACGGTCGAGAACCATGTTCACCACATCCTCATCAAACTCGACCTTGAGTCGCGTACCGCGGCGGCAACGTTCGCCGTCCGGAACGGGTTGGTATGACACGTATCCCTTCGTGAGTGATCTCACTCACGCCCCTCCACTGGCCCCACCAGGCGAATGAGTGTTCTCGCCGATGCTGATTCCATTTCAGGTCGTGACAATAACGTCACGGCGTGGAAAGGCGGCCATGTCCCAGCGGTTGGGACCTCGGTCTGAGTGGCGGCTCCACTCCCGGAACAGGAGTTGTGTCGAGTTGCCCCTGCTCTGTCCTGTATGCGAGCAGCCCCTCAGGATCATCTGGATAAGTATCCCCGCCGAAGGAGATCTCCATGTGTGCCGAACCCGTCCCTGCGCTCGACATGGACGCCGTCCATGCCTTCGCCTTCAAAGTCATCGGCGATGTCACTGCCAGTCAGATGGACATTCTCACCGTGATCGCGGATCGCCTCGGGCTTTTCCATCACCTTGCCGAAGCTGGCACCGCTACCAGCGCCGAGTTCGCGGACCGTGCCAGCATCAACGAGCGCTACGCCCGTGAGTGGCTCTCGGCCATGGCCTGCCACGGCTACCTCGCTTACGACGACAGCGCCAAGCGCTTCTCCCTCCCGCCCGAACGCGCCTTCTGTCTCGTCGATCGGGACAGCCCCTTTTACCTGGGGAGCATGTTCAGCATGGCACCAACCATGTGGTCCAACATCGATCTTCTGACCGAGGCGTTTCGCCATGGAGGGGGAGTGCCGCAGGAGCAGTTCGGGACCGAGTTCTGGTGTGGCTTCGAACGCTTCACCCGGCCGGCTTTCCGCAACAATCTCGTCCAGGACTGGATCCCAGCGATGCCCGATGTCGACGCCAGGCTGCGTGATGGCGGGACGGTGGCGGACGTCGGCTGTGGCAACGGCCAGGCGCTCCTCTTCCTGGCCAAGGGCTATCCCAACGCCCAGCTGGTTGGTCTGGACAACTACGCCCCGGCGATCGAGGCGGCCAACGCCAACGCGCGTGAGGCCGGGTTGGCCGACCGGGTCCAATACGAGGTCTGCGATGTGACCGAGGGCATCCCGGGCACCTACGATCTCATTACCAGTTTCGACGTCGTTCACGATATGCCCCACCCGCGCCCGGCGATGCGCGAAATCAGGAAGGCGCTCAACCCGGGCGGAACGTACTTCGTGCTGGAGTTCAACTTTTCCGGAGACCTGCAGCACAACATCGATCACCCGCTGGGTATCGGTGCCTTCGGGTATTCGGCGAGCACCAACTACTGCATGACCCAGGCACTGGCCGTCGGTGGCGAAGGGACCGGCACCTGCATGGGCGAGGAGAAGGCACGCGAACTGGCACTGGAGGCCGGTCTCACTCAGTTCCGCCGGATCGACTTTCCGAACAATCCCTTCAATCTCTTCTACGAGATCCGGGGTTGAGTTAGTTGCGACTTTTAGCTACATCACTGTCGACAGTAGCTCCGTGAAGGCGATGTTGAAGGGTCACGAAGACGTGCGTCCACTTAGCTGTGCACGCACGTCTTCCTTCCGGTTGGACTCATTGTGATCCCAACCTACAAGTCAGAGCACTACGTACGGTCAGGCACTTGCCACCACTGCTTCTTATCCAGGTCATCTCAAGCTGTGTCGAGTGACGTGATCCTAGTCCCCCTGACTACGTCCCAGCACCCGGGCATGCTGGACGAGCGCTTCCTGGACGTGATCGTCCCAGTAGTCCCAGGTGTGGCCGCCGGGATGCTCGGCGTAGTGATGCTCCAGCCCAATCGCTTCAAGATGACGGTGGAACGCCCGGTTCTCCTCGATCAATTCATCGTCGACACCACAATCGAAGGAGATCACCGGTTTCCGGTCGAACGTCGCCACCCGCTGTGCACTGGCCTCGATATCCACGTCCTCCGGATTGGCCAGCATCGAAAGCTGGAGCTGACTTGCTTGCCAGTCGAGCTTGGAGGAATGCGCCCAGATCGATGCGAACCGGTCGACGTGTTTGAGTCCCAGCCAGAGCGCACCCCAGCCTCCCATCGAGAGCCCACCGATCGCCCACGGACCCTCGGTGACATGGAGATGGCGACGAACGTGGTTGCTGATGTCGGTGACGATCAGGTCCTCGTAATTCTGCCGGCCCAGTCGCCCCGCATCCTTCCAGTTCAGATAGGCGGACGTCCCACCATCCGGCAGCACGACGACAAGCGGCAGTTTCTCCACATGGCGGACGAGGTTGGACTTCTGGATCCAGGCGTTGCAATCGTCGCTTAACCCATGCAGTTGCATCAGGACCGGAAACGGCCCTTCGCCTTCGTCCGGCAGGATGACGTTGTAACCGACCCGCTTGCCAAGTGCGTCACTCCGGAACTGGACGGCGACGAGACTCATGAGTTTCCCTCTTTCATCCGCGGGTTGAGCCCCGCCCATGCGTGCAGACGTGTAACCGGCATCATCGCATGGGAACGACAGGAGACGAATGCGCGAGATGCTGGCGCCCTCGATCGCGTTTCTGGAGGACACGACCTGCTGGCGGCGCGTCGTTTCCAACGATCCCGGTCACTCCAGCGGAATAAATCCATCACGCCGAATCCACTGGTCTGCGCCTGGGGCGATGACGCCCCGGGCCGGCCTCAGTTGCCTTCGAGTTGCGGACCCAGCACTTCCGGATCGTAAAAGACGAATCCGCCCGTCTCCTCCACCTCGGTGGGGCATTGTGCGGCAGCCTGCAACTCGCCCTCGTAGATCAGCCGCAAGCCTCGCTCGTAGGCGAAGACGTTCGGCACCGTCGACGTGTCAAGCCCCAGGAAGTACACGTAATCGCGCACCGACGAGAAGAGCAAGCGAAAACCGCCGTGCCC
Organism: uncultured Thermomicrobiales bacterium; assembly: GCA_902806355.1. Next base: position 19,208 of record CADCWI010000063.1, read on the forward strand.
CAGCCGATAGGTTCCTGGCACGTCCAGCTCGTCCATTGCCCCGAGAAGCGCATCGCCATCCGCGACCAGCGCTTCGAGCTCGGCCGGGTCCGTCCCGGGTACGGCATCCAGGTCGCCGTTGACGAAGAACTCGAAGTAGTCCGGATGCTCCTCGATCGCAAGATTGAACGCCTCTACGTAATCCGCCAGACCGGCACACTCCGGCGACTCGCCCTGTATGCGATGGAGATCGTCCACGGGCCGGCTCGGCGACTCCTGCAGGGCGAACTGACCGCCGAGCAGGATCATCAGCATCGAAAGCATTACTCCGCGCATCATGCAATCGTCCTTTCCCGGGAATCGGGACATCATCGATGACCGACGGCTACGCGGGGATTGTGGCGCGTGGGCGCCGGCGGGTTCCGCAGACCGCCAGTCCAGATGGCACTATAGATGATCCCGGATTGCCCTGGTGCAATGGAGCGCACAGGTGCGTCCGTTGCCGCGCAAGGCGATCCTCCCGTACCATCATCTCGTTGACCGCCTCCGGCCATCGGCCACGGAGGTCGGATTCGACGCCATTCGCACACGATTCAGGAGATCTCCATTGATCCGGATTCCCGACGGTTACCAGGACCTGTTCAGCCGCCCGATCATCGTCAGTCTCGCCACGGTGCAGCCAGACGGTCAGCCGCAGGTCACCCCGGTCTGGGCCGATTACGTGGATGGCCACATCCGCGTCAATACCGCCACCGGACGGCAGAAGCACAAGAACCTGATCGAGCGGCCACAGGCGACCATTCTTGCCGTCGATCCTGACAACGGGCAGCGCTATGTCGAGGTCCGTGGCCGTGTCGCCGACGTCAGCGAGGAAACCGGCGTCGCTGTCATCGACAAGCTGGCGCACGATTACATGGGAGTCGACGTGTATCCCTGGCACATCCCGGAGGAAACTCGCGTCACCTTCCTGATCGAGCCGGTCCGCGTCGTCACCAGCGGATAGCGTGGCGGGATCTGTCGATCACATCGGGAGGCGCTACGTTCATGATTCCGGAAAGCCATCGCGATCTGCTGGATCGTCCCCTGCTGGCGATGCTGGGGACGATCCAACCCGACGGCACACCCCAGGTGATGCCAATGTGGGCCGATCTGGCCGACGGTCTGGTCCGGGTCAACACCGCGGTCGGCCGTCAGAAGCACGCCAACATGGTGCGCAACCCGCATGTCTCTGTTCTGGTCGTTGACCCGGATGACGAGTTTCGCTTCATCGAGGTACGCGGGAAGGCCGTCCTGATCACCAGCGACGGAGCCAATGCTCACGCTGACAAGCTGATCACGGAGTACCGCGGGGCGGAGCATGTACCGACCGCGCCCCGGTCCGAGACCCGCATCATGGTCGCGATCGAGCCGCACAAGGTGATCGTCAACGGCTGATGCAGTGGGGAGGGACCACGATGCCCGGCCCATCGGTTCCGCTGGACGCATTCAGGGATCACCGCACGGTCCTGCTGACGAGCTTCCGGCGGGACGGCACCCCGGTCGGCACTCTGATCCATATCGCGTTCGAGGGACCGGCGGCGTACGTCCGCCCCTGCGATCGACCTGGGAGGCTCAAGCGGATCCGGCGAAATTCCGGGATCGTGCTCCCGCCGTCGACGGTACGCGGCCTCCCCACCGGATAGGCGATGGCGTCCACGGCGCATTACCTCGTTGAAAAAAGCCAAACTCGCCGCCAGATCGCTGGCGAGAAAGTACCCGATCGCGCACAGAAGCCTGATCCCCTGGCTTCATCGCATCCGCGGCTACACGACGATCCCCTTACGGATCGAATCTCATCAAAGCTGAAGGTAACGCGGTGGTACGCCCAGCGACAACGCAAGGACATTGAATGAGAGCCGACGGGTGGGACTGGCCTGAACCGCCACACCGACCGGTGGTCGGTGTGGCGGCACCTCACCACCAGGCGACGCTCTCGCTGTTGTAGCGACATCGGACCGCGCCTGACAGTTGTGACAGGCCCGATGTTCGGATACGCTCGGTGGCATGAGCGATTTCCACTTCTACGAGCCCGCATCCGGCCACGGTTTGACGCACGATCCGTTCAAGGCCATTGTCGCCCCACGCCCGATCGGGTGGGTCTCCACGCTGAGCGCCGGCGGGATTCCCAACCTCGCGCCGTACAGCTTCTTCAACGCGGTGGGCGACACGCCGCCGATGATCGCCTTTTCCTCCAGTGGCCCCAAAGACAGCCTCATCAATGTCGAGACGACCGGCGAGTTCGTCTGGAACATGGCCACCCGTGCCCTGGCGGAGGAGATGAACGCGTCCTCCGCTGCCGTATCGCCAGAGACCGACGAGTTCACGCTCGCCGGGCTCGAGGCCGCTCCCAGCCGCATTGTTGCGCCACCGCGCGTCGCGGCGAGCCCGGCGTCGCTCGAATGCCGTCTGCTGCAGATCGTGAAGTTGCACGATCTCGACGGCCAGCAGACCGTCAATCAACTTGTGATCGGCCAGGTGGTCGGCGTCCACATCCGCCGGATCTTTCTTCGCGACGGCATCTTCGACACCGGTGCGGCACACCCGATCATGCGCGCCGGCTACCGCGACGACTATGTCGAGGCGACTCCGGAAACGATGTTCAAGATGATCCGGCCTGGCACATAGCCAGCGTTATCCTGCCGCGACGCCCGTCCGGATGGGTGCTTGTCCACGTAATGGGCACGCTGGACAGACGTAGCTCTTCAACCTGCCGCCGGATCGATAGCCATTTGACAACGCACGGGCCTGCGCCCACCGATGCATTCGGGTCCCGCGACGATTCTGGCTTTTGCCGCGTACGCTCCGAAAGACCCTCGGTTTGATACGGGGTGCGGCGTGGTGGGCATTGCACCATGGCGAACGAGAATGGCGGAAGCCCGGCGATGATGCCGGGCTTCCGCTTTCCTAGGCTGCCAGATTATGGCAGAGATTCAAGTCACTCCGCCGCACGTGCCTTGCTCAGGGACATGACCGCTGCCCTGGTCAGGTCGGCCGACGCCAACACCGCACGTTCAGACGCTACACGCTCTCCGCATCCAGGGGGTCCGTGCCGGCATCGACTTCGTCCCCATCACCGACGCCGTCCTCGTCACTGTCGAAGACGAGCGGATCAGTCCCGAACTCGTTGAATTCGGCACCGTCGCCCAGGCCGTCCTCGTCACTATCGAACAGGGCCGGGTCAGTGCCGATGTCGAGCTCGTCGGTATCGACCAAGCCATCCTCATCGCTGTCGACGGCATCCACCGCATCCGCTTCCGGAGTTGACGGTGCTTCCTCAGTGACGACAGGCTCGGTAGCTACCGGTGGAGTCGCTGGTACCTCGGTGGCCACCGGCTCGGTAGCCGTCGGCGGAGTGGCTGGTACTTCTGTAGGCTCTTCAACCTCCGGCTCAGCCAGCACGCCACAGGCGATCCGGGATCCGTAGCTCTCGCCCTCGGGATCGTTCTCGTCCTCTTCAGCATGGATGATGATGGCGGATCCATCCTCATCGATCAGCTCGTCCAGGGTGAAATTGTCCGTCATCTCCTCGAAATGAGCTGTCCCATCCTCCTCGGCGGTGATATTGCCCAGGTCCCCGGCATGGTCGCCGTGCTCCTCATCTGTAGGGTTATAGTGCCCGCCGGCTGAATCAAACGGCGGGTCGGTTGTCGGATCGCAGATACCCGTCTCGTGGATATGGATCCCGTGTTCGCCGGTTACCAGCCCCACCGCTACCACGTTGACACTGATCTCCTCGTCAATTTCGGCCACGAGCGCCACCGCAACCGGCGTTTCCTCCGTGTTCAGAAGCACCGCGGGCAATGTCCGACCAAGGTCGACTTCCGGAGTACTTTCCTGTGCGGCGACACCAGTCGCCAAGGCGGTGAAGATCACCAGGACAAAACCGGCAATGAGGGAAACAATGCGGGACATGACTGCTCCTTCGGTTCCTGTCTGTCGCCTACCTGGCGACGCTCGGTTAGTGAGATGCGAATTATGTCCGCAATCCCCACGCCACCACTGACACGGTCTCGACGACCGATCATGGAATCGGCCTTCCAACCTTGCGTTCAATCATGTCAGCGCGTAGGTTTCCGCCTCGATGCGCTGGAGATAACGCGCGATCTCGCCCGGCCCTGACTTCGGCGCGATCTTCTCGACATCCGGGTTGTAGTTGGTGTTCGTATTGACGTCGTAGCAGACGATCCGACCGTCCGCCGCCTCGATCAGCTCAAATCCGGCAATCTCCAGGTGATGCGTTCGAGCGAAGCCGAGCAACTGATCGACGATCGGGTGCTCGAACCCCTCGCGCAGCGCGAACAGGCTCTCCGCTGCCTTCGGCTGTCCATGTTCATCCAGCTCGCAGGCGTCGGCCGGGCAGAGCTGGAACCCTCCCCGCTCCGTATCTGCCGTGATCGCGTAGACAAAGGCGTAGCCTACGGTCTCGACCCGGGTGATGAGCGGTCTTGCCGGCTCGACGTACTCCTGGAGCAGCGTGATGCCATCGACCGGCACCTCGAACTCGTCGGAGTCGACGTAGGCCGCGAATTCGTCCAGCCCGTTGAAGCGGCGAACCCCAAGCCCTTTCCCGCCCTGATTGTGCTTGGTGATGAACGGGACCGGAAACGTCCGCGCGGTGCTGAGCAGATCACCGTTGCCGACGACCGCGACGGTCCTCGGGACGTCGATCCCGAACGCCCGCAGCGCGGTCAGTTGCCGCACTTTGCTGACTTCCATCTCGACCACCGCGCGCCCATTGACGATCCGGCGGCCGTGCGCTTCCAGCCAATCGATGATGGCCCGGGTGTACTCCTTGGCGTGCCCGTGTCCCCGCGTGTGCGACGAGGCACTGAGGCGGTTCCAGAAGATGCCCTCCGGTGGCGCACCGTCGAGATCGATCGCCCCTTCGATCAGCAGCCATTCAGCAAAATCGAGCCCCGCGTGCTCGAACGCGGCAGCGAATGGCGGAAACCACTCGGGATTCTCGTGCAGCGCGTAAATGGTCATTTGGTCCCTCTCTTTTCCGGCACTGAGCCGACGGTCCGTGGATGATACCCTCCCGGGCGACGTGTCCGCGATTCGTTGGGGAAGGCGGGGGTTTCGTCCCGGATGGGGGCACGACGCGTGCATCGCCCTGACGCAACAGTTGTATGGAACGTCGCCTCCTTGTTGGCGAACAGCGAAGGTCAGCCTGTATTGGAAACATCGAACGCCTCCCACAAATCGGAAATATGGGCGGGCCTGCTGCTTGGGATCGGGTTGGGGGGCTTTTTCGACGGCATCGTGCTGCATCAGATCCTGCAATGGCACCATTTGCTGAGCAGCCATGGCGACTATCCTGTCACGACCGTCGCCGGGCTCGAAGTCAACACCCTGTGGGACGGCCTGTTCCATGCCTTCACCTATGTCGCCGTCGTCGCCGGGCTGACGTTGCTGTGGCGCTCATCGCGCCTGACTCACGCCCCCTTTTCGTCCCGGCTCCTGGCTGGCCTGCTGTTGATGGGTTGGGGCGCCTTCAACCTGGTCGAGGGCACGATCAATCACCAGATCCTGACGATCCACCACGTCAACGAGAAGGCCCCGCGCGATCAGTGGGGATGGTGGGATGCGGCGTTCCTGCTCTGGGGATTGATCATGCTGATCGGCGGCTGGCGCCTCGCCAGGATGGGCGAGCAGGAGCAGGACGCTTCGATGACGCTCCCCGCACGGTGACGTGGCGCCGGACCAGATTCCCATTCCCCTTCATGGAATCCCGGCTGGTGATGAAACCGGTTTGCCGCTGATCGTGAATGCCGCCGCGATACCGCTGACAAGTGCCATGATCGCGCTGACGATCATCACGACACGGAATCCCGACACGAACGAGTCGTCCACATCCCGTGCGATGCCCGCCCGCTCCTCGTCGCTCAGGTTCGCGGGCGGTTCGAGCGCGGCGAGTTGATCCCGGCCCGCGTCGATCTCGCGCTCCGCCGCGGTCGGCAGTGCGCGGCGCTCGAGGTCCGCGTTGAGCGAACGGTCGAATGTCGCCGCCATCAGGATTCCGAACGCGGCGATCGCGATCACTCCCGCCGCCCGTGAGACGGCGTTATTGACGCCGGAGGCGAGGCCGGAGTGGCGGCCTTCCACGGCACCCATCACCGCCGTGGTCAGCGGCGCAACCGTGATCGTCAGTCCCAGGCCGAGCAGCACGACCGCCGGAAAGAATGTCGTCCAGTACGACCCCCCGACATCGGGCACGGCGAACAGCAGAAACCCGGCCCCGGCGACGATCGGCCCGACCGTCAGCGGCAAGCGCGGGCCGTAGCGCCCGGTCAATCCACCTGCCCAGCGCGAGAGCCCGAACATCAGGAGGATCATCGGCAGCATCGCGGCCCCGGCGGCGGTCGAGGAATACCCCTGTACCTGGATCAGGTTGAACGGAAAGAAGTAGAGTGCGCCACTCAGTGCCGCGTAGAGGAACAGCGTCAACAGGTTCGTGCCCGAGAAGGTACGAGACCGGAACAGCGACAGCGGAACCATCGGGTTGGCGACCCGCTGCTCCACGATCAGGAAAGCGACCGCCGCGACGGCACTGACCGCCAGCAGCACCAGCACGAGCGGCCCGGAAAACCCGGAGGCCGCCGCTTCCGTCAGGCCGTAGATCAACGCTCCGAGGAACACCGTCACGATGCCCGCCCCGGCCCAGTCGAGCCGTGCACCCGCCTCCTCGTCGCGGTTCTCGGGGACCGCGCGAAGCGTGACCAGGAGCACGATCGCCGCTAGCGGCACATTCATCAGGAAAACCGCACGCCAGGAGATGGTTTCCACCATCCAGCCGCCGAGCACCGGTCCGATTGCCGATGTAATCGCGGTGAACCCGGACCAGGTGCCGATCGCCCGGCCGCGCTCGGCCTCGGGAAAGGTCGCCGAGATGATCGCGAGACTGCCCGGCACCAGCAGTGCGCCGCCCACCCCCTGCAGGGCGCGCGCGACGATCAGCAGCGCCAGGTTCGGCGCGACCCCGCACGCGACCGAGGCGATCGTGAATACGACGACTCCGATCGTAAACACCTTCCGCCGTCCATACCGGTCGCCCAGCGATCCGCCGACGAGGATGAGGGCGGCCAGAAACAACGAATACGCCTGCACGACCCACTGCACGCCCGTTGCCGACGCACTGAAGTCCTGCTGCAACGTGGGCAGCGCGACATGGACTACGGTGCCGTCGATGAAGGCCATGCTCGACCCGAGGATCGTCGCCAGCAAGACCATCCGGCCAACCGCCGGGCTGAACCCACTGGCCGTCGACACGCGGGGAGTGCCATGGATCACCCCTTCGTCGCAGGGAGCTTTAAGAGCGATTGTCATCAAGTTTCCTCATTGCGCGAATTGTTGGCCCGTAGAGCCATCCCTGCGTCAGTCACCTTCCCGGTGTATCACGAAACCAGGCGCGGGGTGAACTGGTCATTCTGCCGGGGTGCCGGGGCTTCCCCATCCACAAAGGGCACGTCGAACGGCATGTTGCCAATACGATGCTGGCGCGATTGGGTCGAAGGTTCATCTTTTTGGTTAGAATGGCCCTCATCGGTCGATCAGAAAGCAGGGGCATCTGGCTGGTAACCGGGGCTGAGGACGCCGGAGGGCAATGGGTCGAAGCGCCAGTCTCCGGTTTCGATCCGTTACCATGGAGCCTTGGGCGGTGACTGGCGACAGCAGGACGGACAGGCGATGGAATTCGGACTTTCGAGCTTTGGCGATCTCAACCCGGTGGCGGAACACGAGGCGCTGCTCGACCCGGCACAGCGGATCCGGGACGTTCTCGAAGAGATCAGGATCGCGGACGGGGCCGGCATCGACGTCTTCGGGCTTGGCGAGCACCACCGCCCGGATTACGCGATCTCTGCACCGGAGATCGTGCTCGCTGCCGCAGCCACACAAACGGCCCGGATTCGCCTTTCCAGCGCCGTTACGGTCATCAGCTCGGCCGATCCGGTCCGCGTCTACCAGGATTTCGCGACGCTCGATCTGCTCTCCGGCGGGCGCGCGGAAATTTGGGCCGGACGCGGTTCGTTCATCGAATCCTTCCCGCTCTTTGGACAGGATCTGGACGACTACGACGACCTTTACGCCGAAAAGCTGGACCTGCTGCTGGCAATCCGGGAGCACGAGA
>CADCWI010000064.1 GCA_902806355.1 uncultured Thermomicrobiales bacterium
TAGAGCGACGACGGTGTGAATGCCGAAGACGTCCAGTTGCCGGACGCGGACGCTACCGAGGAACCGACCGAAGAAGCCACCGCCGAGGATGACGCGGCGACCGAAGAAGCGACGGAAGAGGCCACCACCGAGCCGACCGAGGATGCGACCGCCGAGGACGAGCCAGGCGGCGATGTCGACGACTACCTCGAGACGATCCAGACGGAGGCGGACGATCTCCAGGAGAGTATCGATCGCTTCGTCGAGATCAACGACATTGCTGCCGGGGGTGACGCGACCAGGACGGAGCTTCAGGATCTCGCCGACGAAGCCAACCAGATCGCCGAGACTTGGTCCGATTATCCCGATGTCGCCGCCGAAGTCACGGCCACCGCACCGGATGACGCCGAGGACATCACGTCGGCCTATCAGGACCTGGCCGAATCAACGGGACAGGCGGGCGACGACTGGGCGGTGTACTGGGAAACTCCGCAAGACTCGGCAGAGGAAGACGACGCGTTCGATGCCTTCACCGAATCCTTCGCCGCCATGCAGGACCAACTCGATGACCTGATCCTGCTGCTGGACGAGGGCGGCAACACCGGCACCGCGACGCCTGAGGCGTCCGAGAATGGTGACGCCTACCTCGCCACGATCCAGGATGAAGTCGAGACGCTCCAGACCAGCCTGGACGACCACACGACGGCGGTTGAAGTCGCTGAAGACGAGACCAGCACCAGGACAGAGCGCAACGACGCAATCGAGGAATCCACGGCGATCGCGGAGGGATGGTCCGAGTACCCGGAGATCGCCGCCGAGATCACGGCCCCGGAAGGGTTCGAGGAGATCGACGAAGCGTATCAGGATCTCGCTGCCGATGTCGGCGAGATGGGAGACAACTGGGCGGCTGTCGCGGAGTCCGAGGCCGACACCCCGGAAGGGGACGAAGCGGCGGATGCCTTTGCCGAGAGCGTCGAAACGGTCGAGGCACAGATCGAGGACCTGAACGCCTTGCTGGAGGATGCCGGGACTGGCGGCGATGTCACGGCCGAAGCCACCGACGAGCCGACCGAGGAGGCGACGGAAGAGGCAACCGAGGAGCCTACCGAGGAACCTTCCGGGGATGCGGACGAATACCTGACCGCCGTTCGCGAACACACGGACGAGCTGTCCGAGAGCATCGACCGCTTCAACGAGATCCTCGTGGCGGGTGACTTCACCGACGAGGAAGTCACCGAGTTCATGGAGATTCTCGAGCTGTGGGCCGATTCGCCGGATGTCGCGGCGGAAGCCGAGGCCCCGACGGGGTTGAGCGGGATCGAGGACGCCTACATCGAATTGACCGACGAGCTGGCGACCGCGTCCGAAAGTTTCTCCGACTTCGCCGCGGCGGACCCCGATTCTCCGGAATCCGAGGAGGCGTTCCAGAACTTCCAGGACGCGTTCGAGAGCGCCGAGACGCTGGCGGCTGACCTCGACGAGCTTCTGGCTGACGAAGGCGTCTAACTTCTGCTTCTCTCCCGGTTCCCGGTACGGAAGGGGTCTCCCGCGAGCGTGGAAGGCCTCGTCCACGAATTTCGCAAAAAAGGAGAGTGGTGCCGAGCATCATCGGATCCCATCCCGATCATCCCGGTGGTGGCGTCTCGGAGTCGGCTCCATTGGCATCCAGGGACATGCCCCTCCCAAACCGTCCTACATCGGTTCGCTTCCGAGCTGTGTCCACGGCTATCTGCCCTCCTCGCCGTCATCATGGGGGACAGTCCGCTGACGCTATCGTCCATCAAGCCGGTCCGTGCAGTGGACGTGGACAATGAACGGCCAAGGACAATCCGACGGTGTCGGATTCGCTTCGCGCGGAGACCCTTCGCTTCGCTTTAGGTGACGGTGGTGAGAGGCTCCCCCGCACTTCTGCGTCATGATCGGCCTTGGACACAGCACTCAGTAGTCTGCCCAAATCATTCTGTCGTCCTGAGCGATGGACCGCATTCGCCAACAGGCAGTTGCGTGGCAACTGAGTGGACGCGGTCCATTGATGGCTGCGCCATTGCCTATGGGCAGATGCATCGCGAAGCGGACACTGTGCCTCAGCTGCGCTGACCCGGATGACGTCACGGAGAGAGGGGTTCGGCGCTGAAGAGCCTACGGAGGTCACCGTGGTGAGAGTGGCCGGACAAGGACGAGACACGGATTCGCCGGTCCCCAGAGGTCCGGCAACACCTCCAGCCGGATAAAGCCGAGCGATCGATAGAACGCCCGTGTCTGGGCGTACTCCGGACTGGGATGCAGGTCGGCAAGCGTCTTGACCTGGAGCAGGCGGACACCATGGTCCCGGGCATCCTCGATCAGCGCGTCGATCAAGTGCCGGCCAATTCCCCGCCGGTGATGGTCGGGATGCACCGCCATCCATCTGATATCCCACGATTCGGGAAAGTGCCGTTCCACCGTCAGGAATCCGGTCACGTCACCCCCGCATCCAGCGCGACGAGTCCTGGTCCGCGCTCGGCGGCCAGACGCATCGCCTCCAGCCCCTCTTCGATCCCGAACCAGGCGGGCAAGGCGCGCCCAATCGCCTCGCACGCCGCCGCGTGGCGAAGCTCTATCCGTTCGATGCGCACGGCATCGCTCACGTCGCAGATCACTGCGTCGCTCTTCTGTGGTCGTGGACATGTGAAGACGTGTGGAGTGGGGAGTGGTCCCCTGGGAGGTTAGGTCATCGACGGGATCGTATCACGGTTTTAGGGCGTGGAGCGGGCCTCGGCGATGTACGTTTCGAGCCGGCCGACATCCAGCGGTCCCATCTCGATCCGCGAGATGTTGCCGTCCGGATCGATGAAGAATGTCGCCGGGTAGCCGATGACGCCATACGCCTGCTCGATGGTGCCGCGAGCGCGATCACCTCCCGCCAGGTCACGACCGACCGGGTAGGTGACACCGGTGGCATCGATGAAGGCCCGCACGTCGTCGTCGCGATCCATCTTCGACCCGACACCGACGAACACGACATCGCCCGCGGAGCTGGTCGCGGCCTGCTGGAAGGCGGGCATCTCCGCCTTGCACGGCTCGCACCAGGATGCCCAGAAGTTGACGACCACGACCTGACCGCGATGGTCGGAGAGTCGCCAGGTCGATCCATCGAGCAGCGTCAGCGCGAAATCGGAGGCGGGCCGAGGATCCCGACCGGTGTCCTGACCGTCGCCGCGATCAAGCAGGGCCGCGATGCCGAGGCCGAGAACAGCAAGCACGAGCAGGGCTCCGAGCACGCGCGGGGTCTTCCGCCCATAGCCGATCCGCCCGTGCTCTTCCAGGTCCTGCTCGGTATCAGAGAGCGTAACCGGCTTGCCGCCCGGCCCCACTGCGGGCTCAGGCGTCGCTGCCTGCCCTACCGCCGACCCGGGCTCGGCGTGGTGGACATCCATCGGATTCCCTGGTGCCGAAAGGGTGGCGGAGCCGGTCACGTAATCAGGAGTCTGGTTCAGGGAAGTCCCTCGATCACGTCGCGGACCTGGGCCTGGAGATCGGCATCGCCTCCCACGAGCACAGCGATCACGTTGCTTCCTTCGGAGATGCTCAGCGTCTCGCCAGTACTGAAAGACTGTCCGGAGGGAGTTGTCAGCGTCATCGTGGCGGGGTCGAGATCCTGGGCAGCCGCTTCGCGGGAGGCCACCGCGCTCTCGGCATCGCCGCTGGGGAAGATAAAGACGTAAACGCTCTGGTCCTCGATGATCAGGTGCTGACCGGGTGGATCCATCTGATTGGACTTGACGGTTGCAGGCGAGCGCCCGTAATCGCCATCGAGGCCGGCGTTCCTGAATGCATTGAGGACGTCGGCAAGGGTATGGAGCCCGGGCGTGGCGGTAGGCACGGGGGGCAGATTGTCCGCTGGCTCTTCATCGATATACCAGATGTAGATGGCAGCGCCAGCGAACACCAGCGCAGCCAGAAAGAGGAGGGTGCTCAGGAGCTGTGCCCCGCGCCGGCGCCTGGACGGAGGCGACTGTCGCACCTGCGGCCGCGGCTGCTGTCGCGGCTGCGTGGCTGGATTCATTGATTGCACCACTCCGGTTGTCGCATGTCGTCGTCTTTCGGTTGAACCGCATGGTATCGGGAGTCGGTGGGGCGTCGGCCCGCTCAGACTCAAGGCAACATCCGGAGGACAGATCGCTCACATAGTTTACCCCCACATCCACGAGTGCTGGAGAGGACACCATGTGACTCGCGACGCTCGAGTGCGGAGCGGAGGGTCGTCCGGGAACGATGGTACGCCGTGGAGAGGACGATCAGCTACCCCGGGACACGAGATTGTCAGGCACGGGGTGAGGGTCCGTCCGTCACCATCCGGAGCCGACCGTGATGTTATGCCGATATGTTTATAATCTGTTGACAAATGATCGTGTTATCGCTATACTATGATATAGTGATGATACGGAAGCGGACGGTGTCACCCGTCACCAATGATGCTGGCAAAGGAGACCACCACCATGAACCTCGTACGACGATTTCTGACACGCAATACCCGGAGCAACCCTTCTTCAACACGGTTCGACCGCTATTACAGCGGCGTGCTCCGATCTGGCAGCGGATACCCGACGGCCGACGAGGCCCGCAAGGATCTTCGTTCCTACGACCGCCACAATAATGCCTTCCGGTGGCCACGATAGTATGAGGTGCCGAGTGCAGCATATGCTGCACTCGGCATATCGCCAGGGGCGGGATACTTCTCATCATCATGTCCGGTCGGCCCGTTGGCTGCATCGAACCCCTCCCGAGCGGCCAACACGATCCGATTCTCGCACCTGGCGTTGACCTCAACCTGTTGCCCATCTGACCTCACACCCCCGGATGGCACCAACCATCCGGGGGTGTGTTGCGTTCACCGTACGCTCGTCCCCCACGCCCGAGCAGCCGTGAACCATGTTGTAGGGACAGATCGTGTATCTGTCCTGTGGAGCGCAGCTCCACCATGGCCCTGCATCCTGTCGCCTCGACATCGGACACCGATCACAGATCCTCGTGTACGAGCAGAGCGCAACCACGTTGCAGAGGGCCAGTCGCAGACGCGATACACGATCGGTCCCTACGACGGTACCCGTCACTCCGCATGCTAGTCGATCTGGCTGCGGATTGCGGACGGCGTTACCTGCTCCTCGAGCAGGCGTCGGAACCGGTCCGGGCGCTCTGCATCAGCTCCCGGACCACTCCTGCCATCAGCGTCGCCGGCATCGATCCATGCCCCAAGCAGGTCGCGACCGACATGGTAGGTGAAGACGTACGCTCGCCACAGCGGATCCTCGATGAAGCGCATCCGGTGTCGCGCCCGCTCCTCGGTCTCCAGCCCGTACCGGGCCAGATAGGCCACGACATCCACCTGGGGAGCGCCCTCCTCGTGGAGCATCAGGGCGGCGTTGCCCGCCACCGATCGCAGGTCTCGCTGGGCGTCACCGATCTGCACCTCCCGGGCCGGATCGATCGTCAGGCCAAGCGGGGCGTAGAGTGCGGATGCCCGCCAGCGGGCCGCCTCCTCCGGAGTGAAGATGATCGACTCGGCGAGGGTCGCGATCCCTTCGGATATCACGCACTCCGGGGTATTGATGAGCTGGATCGCGTGTTCCCCGTATCCCAACTCCCGGTAGAGGCGTTGTTCCTTGATCGCATGCTCCGTGTGATGTCCCGGGTAGCCCTCGTGACAGATCAGGTCGAGCAGGCCGTTGACGCGGATCGGGAGGTCGGTGTTGATCTCGATCAACGAGCGGCATGCGCCGAGGTACCAGTTGTAGCCGCTCCAGGGCTTGTCGCGGACCATCGAGATCTCGATCGCCTCGGCGTCAGGCAGTGTCACGATCGCCCGCGTCCGCCGTCGCACCTCTTCCGCGATGACGTCGATCTGGGCGCGTGCGGTGTCCGCCGGGATCTCGAACTGCTCGCGCCAGGCGATCATCCGGGTCGCGACGTCTCCCTCCCCGGGCAGGGCATCGCTAAGCGCGGCGATCGCCTCCTCGTAAACCGCATCGGCGACCTTGCCTGGTTCGATATCGAAGCAGAGCCGGACCTCCTCACGGTACGGAATCTCCTCCCCAGTGAGCTTCCGGCAGGTTGTCAGGAGCGCTTGCACCTGGGCGGTGAGGTAATCGGCGCGTGACGGCGCGAGGTCGGCGGTGGTCACAGTGTCCAGGAGATCGCTCGCCTGTGCAAGCAGGGCATCGGGAGGCGGGATCGGCGCGGCGAGCGCCGCATCCCTGAGCTCCGGCGGCCCGAAATAGGCATCGACGGTGCCCTCGATGTGCCGCTCGATGCCGAACGCGAGCTCGACATAGGCACGGGATACGGCGTCCAGCTCAGGCGCGGACGGCGATGGCGACGAAGAGACCATGGTGATTCGACTCCTGGCGAGCACGTGGGGCAAGGCAAGCGGTGATCCATACAATCGGACACCATAGTCGCATGCCTGGGCCCGCCCACGCTCTCCTGCCGGGATGCGATGATCCCTGGAAACCTCCCTCCCGGACTGTCAGGAGGGGACGCATCGGATATTGCCAAAGCGTTAGCGGCGCTCTCGATCAGGAGGAGATAGCCGGCTTCAGGTGCGTTTCGGATTGAGCTTCAGCCCGACCGGGTAGTCACCATTCCCGGCAGCTCGTGCGTCGTCGAATACGCGGGCAAGCGTCGAGCCGCAGTCCGGCGTTCCCAGCTCAGAGAGCACGACCTGTTTGAGGAGATCGACAACTTCGGTCGTTTGCGAAGGGTTGAAGACGTTGAACCGATGTCTCCCGGATCCCCTGATCGAGGCATGGCAGTAGCCCAGAAGGTCGTTGGACACCCTCGCAAAGATCGGAGAGGTCGACCATCGATAATCCACTGGAATGTAGTAACGAACGTCACGCAGTACTGTGAGCATTTGCAAGATCAGCATGTCTCTCGCGTCTTCAACAGGGCGAAAGCGCAAGGCACGAACGGGTTTCCTGGTCAACGGATGTGGTGACCCGGTCTGGATACACGTTATCAACCGTTCGATGCCAACAATTCTCTGGTCTTCGATCAACAACGGGTGCTTTCGCTCCAACCTCTGTCGAATATGGTCGATCGCCGCCGCTGTCTGGTGAACCATCTGTTCGATGATTGCACTCTCCCGTTTCCCGATGTCCTTGTCCTCCTTTAAGATGGCGGTGCGAAGCTTTCGCCAAGTGTGAAGCGAATTGGCCCACTGATCGTCAAGCACTCCCCTATTGTTTAATGCCTCTATATTCTTGAACGCATCCATCCGCTGGTTGTGGGGGTCAGCCACCCTCCGTAGCACGTTTTGCATCACAGTCCATGCCTCCAGCATGGCGTACTTGAAATCGGGCGGAGTGTTCTTCAAAAACTTCGCGGCTTGCTCCAGACCTACCAACTCCTTGACGCTTAGATCACAAGGTTTGGTAGACGGTGGTATACCAGGGACCGATCCCCGGATTCGTGAATCTGAAGAGGAACGGACGACTGCTTTAGGGCCCTTGGTCGAGTTGGCCGTGGGCCTAACAGTGTCCAAAGGTGACGCTGGTACTGAAGCCGGCTCGTTGACAATTGGTGGCTGTCTTACTTCTGCACTGATTGCCGTTGGTACTGGTGCCACTGACTTGTCTGGTTTCGATCGCGCTTCGTCGGCGGTAAGCGAAGTAGGGGGTGAGGGGTCAGCGTGTTGGTCAACCAGTGAATCGGACGCTCCTGAGGTTGTAGGTTCCACAGGCTTAGCGATTCCCGCTTCAAACAGGAAACGACTGGCACCGTTCGTTGTCAGAACTTCACCTTTTGGAGTGGTATAGATCTCGTCATCGGCACCGTCACGCACGTATCCAATAATCAAACGCTCGGTGGGTCGAGTCATAGCGACGTAGAATTGCCGTCGTTGTGACTCCATGTCACCCACTCGTACGGAGCGTTCGCCCGGCATATGTGAGTCTTCACTTGCCGGGAGCACCACGACAGGCCACTGACGACCTTTTGCCAAGCGCATGGTGTCGACGAATACCCCGCCTTCCTGGCGCCGGCCGTCGGTGGTGATTACCGCGGTGGATATTCTTCGTCTCTGCAATGCACGCTGCATGCGACGCTTTATATCATCATTGGGACACAATACTGCAATATCATGGGGTTCGATCGTGGAACCAGTAACTCCTCGGTTCCCGATGAAGGTCTCGATCCTTTCAGCCAGCAAGTCGTCATGTGCTCGATCGGCAGCGGCAACATGCGTTTCCAAGAGTCCAGAATGAGTAACCCCGGACTTTGGTTCCTTGGGAAGGCGCGCCGAATTGTTTTCGATCAGTTTCTGCGCAGGCTGAAGAATCTCTTCAGGAGATCGATAGTTGATATTCAGGTGACACGTTGCAAATACCCTGTCACCGAAAAATCGCTCTGGTTCCCGAAGATAAAGTGAACTCGCCTCTTTGAATTCATAGAGCGATTGGTCGTCATCGCCAGCGAGCACGAGCGTAGTGGCCGATCCTGTCACGTAGTAGATCAACAACGCCTCAAGACGATTGATATCCTGGCATTCATCCACCACGATCTCGTCGTAACAACTCCGCAGAGCATCTCGTACCGCCGCATTCTTTTGAAGAACTTTGACCGGCCGGAGTTTTTGGTCTTCGTAGTCCATCCATCCACGTTCTCGCATGTAGTTATCCGCAACGATATAGGCCTGGAAAATCGCTGCGATCTGTATGGACTGCTCTTCGATAGGAGTTACGGTTTGGTCAAGCGTCCACAAACTTTCGACGCTGAAGCTCTCGCCTGAATCCGGCAAGCTAAGAAAATGGCTTTGTAGCCATTGGCGAGCGCGTGCCGATTCTGCCTCCAGTGGAAGAATTCCCTGCTGCTTCAACCCCGTGAACGCGTCGGTCAGCGACCGGTACCGTCCATCCCAAGTCAAGACGTCCGGATGATCCAGTTCCCTGCGAACCCATTGTCGGAACTCATCCTGTTCGCTTGATCTTGGCTTCATGAGTTCACCAAGGAGATCAGGAAATTTGCGTCGGAGTAAATGGTTCCCGAACGCGTTGATTGTCGTAATTTCCGGCTTGGCCACCCGAGACGCTAACCGACTGAACTTTTGCTCGAACGAGCGTTTCGCGCTGTTATCAAAGCTGAGAACGAGCATTCGGGACGGCTGGACCTCGCTCGACGCGATCCGCTTGATGGCTCGACGAACCAGCGTTTCGGTTTTCCCTGATCCGGCCGGCGCAACGATCCGAATGCCGAGGTCGCGACAATTGATTGCCTGGTCCTGGAATGGATCGACGTGTCGGCCAACTGTCTGCGGGTCTTTGGTGATCATCGTCGTTCTCACAGCGGTTCCGCACGAGGAGGGTGCCCAGCAGCACCGGGATCGCGGGATGCAAAGGTATGTCCAGCAATCTCAAAACTCAACGTCGAAGTCGATGCTGAACGAGAAATGCAACAAGGGCATGTTGAATGAATGGCATTGATTATATGAATGCACATGCCGCCAGGACAATAGAGAGAACGTGTCCGGAAAAGAGCCCCGCTCAGCGTTGATGTCGCTTGGCCAGAGATCAGACCGCGATAAGCATCGACCAGTTATCCGTTGTCACCGCCGATGAGAACGACAATCTTTGCCCTCACGTCGGTGCACCTCATCTGCAACCAGACGATGTCGCCTGCCTCAGGAATATACGGCGTGGGTATTACCAACTTTCCCGGCCAACTGCGTCGCCGGTCAAGACCTCCTCATGCAGGTTGTCCTCAGTGATGCCATCCAGCAACGAGGCCAAAGCGTAGGAAATGGGCCGGAGGGGAGCGATGACAACGCATCCTTCCTCTTCCCGGACGTCTACTTCCTGATCCAGATTAAGGTTCGCGGCCCGCATGACTGCAGTCGAAATCCGTACCCCCGCGCCTTTACCCCACTTCCTGAGCATGGTTCTCATGATTCGCCTCCAGCATATCCCCATCGTCGTTCCATGTGGGCCTGCCCTCAGACGCCTGGCGAACACGAACCACTTTAACGACGCGCAGCGCCAGCAAGAGAAGATCTCCTGCTGGCGCTGCGTGTCCGCATCAACCACATTGTGAAGGCGTTATCCCTCGACGGCCTGGATCTGCTCGAGAACGGATTCTTTCTCGACGTCGAGCGATTCCTTGGTGCTCGCAAAGGCTTCAGCCGCCGGGAGGCCGTTGACCAGGATTTGCTCCCAGCCCTGTCCGATGATCTGGGCACCGTTCGGGACGGCAACCATCACCGAATCGACCTGGCGGACCTTCTCCAGTTGATCGACCGCGGTCTTCGAGTTCGGATTCTCCCGGTAAAACGCCTGCATCGGCTCGCTGTCGCGGGCCGAGATCCGGACCGGCATGTAGCCAGTGGTCTGCGACCAGTACGTGGTGACCTCTGTGCTGGTGCAGTACTCGATGAACTTGAAGGCTGCCTGCTGGACCTCGGTCGGGGACGTGTTGAGGATTGCCATTCCCGCGCCGCCGGTGGGGCAGCCGAAGCTATACTCCGCGGGCAGGAATGCGGTCTTGAAATCGAATTCGACGCTCGAGCTGATGTTGCCCAGCACACCGGTCGAAGCGAATGTACCAACTGTCGCGCCGGTGATGAAGTTCTGCTGTGGGTCGGTGACGGCCGCCGCGACACGGGATGAGACGAGGTTCCGCATCGCCTCGCCCGCTTCGAGGGAGCCCTTCTCCGTCAACAGGATGTTGAGCTCCTCGTCGGAGTACGCACCGTTGAAGGCCCAGACCGCTCCCTGCAGGAACCAGGAGCCATACCCGGCGGCGGAACCGAAGCTGAACGCGACATCGGCGCCAGAACCGGCGATCAGGTCAGGGCCAGACTGCGCCAGATTGCTCCACTTGCTGAACACGTCACCGGTCAGTCCGGCCCGCTCGACCATCTCGGCGTTGTAGTAGAGCAGCGGGGTCGAGCGCGCGAACGGGATCGCGTACTGGCCACCATTGCGCTGATATTCCTTGAACAGGATCGGGTTGTAATCCTCTGCCCTGGTCTCCGGGGTGATCAGGGTGTTGAGGTCGACCAGGACCTGGGCGAGATAGAACCGGAACCACCACGCCTCCGAGAACAGGACGAGATTGGGCACGTCACCCGTTTGCAGACCGGCGATCAGGGCCTGGGCGATCGCCTCGTACGACTCCTGCGGAACGGCGAGGACCTCGATGTCCGGGTTGGCGGCATTGAAGTCGGCGATCAGCTTGTTCTGGGCATCGCCATTGACGCCGGTGGCGAACGATGTCCAATAGGTCACCTGCACCTTGGATCCGGTGTTCTGGATCAGGGCCGGTGCGGCATAGGTTGCGCTCCGCTTGCTGACCCCGGCCAGCCCGGCACCGGCAACGGCGCCCGCACCGATCTTCGCCGCGTTTCCGAGCACTGTTCGTCGCGATATGCGATTGCTCATGCGAGCTCCTTCTTGATTGTATGTTGCGGACATCGTGGGATGATACCGCATATGAAGCAAGTTGTGGTCCAGGGAGGAATCCTCCTCCTTGGCACATGGTGAATCCTGCCGTATCCAGGAAGGTGAAACGTTAGACGAAGATTGCGTTTCCGGAAAGATGCTGTCCTGCGGTCAGTTTGCTTGCAGGAGTCTGGCGCTCCTGGGCACGGGATCACGGAATACAGGATTGCCGGTAACCAACGTGCGTAAGGGATGAGAGGCGAGCGCCACCGTGGGTGGTGCCAATGCCGCTCGCGGCACTCGCTCACCAACACACGCAATGACCGCAACGCTCGCCTGTGCGGCACCTCCCTTGAACGTGGTGCAGCGATGGCCAAGACAAACAAGAAGGACGGAAGGTAATGGTAACGAGGCTCTTCGGCGGACGCCGAACCGACACATCGTCGTTGATCTTTCGGGCGGCTTCGCTCGGATTCGCCGCCGGATTGCGGTCCATGGTCCCAATCGGGGTTCTGGCCCGGTATCATGGTGACGCTCCCCGGTCCGCGCCCTGGCGACGATGGATCCCCTTCCGCACACCGACGACCCGCACGATCATGCAGGTCAGCACCGGTGGCGAAATGATCGTCGACAAGTTGCCGATCGTTCCGCCACGAATCAATCCTGGACCGCTTGGTGGCCGGATCACCATAGGCGCGGTCAGCGGAGCGGCGATTGGCACCGAGTACCGCTCGCCGTCAGCGCCCGTGCTTGGCGCGGTCCTCGGTGGCGCCGGGGCAGTGGCCGGCGCCTTCGCCGGCAATCGGGCACGGACCCACGTCACCAGCACCTACGGGGTTCCGGATCTGCCTGTCGCGCTGATCGAGGACGCACTCGCTTTGGGGATCGCAACGCGCGCCGTGCGGTAAGGTCCGATTTCGGACTTTGAACGTACGTATGACGTATTATGTCTCAACGGTCCCGGGTTGATCGTCGACCGTGACTGCGTTCGACTCCTCCAGGCCGGCGCTCGTGATTGCTTCCCCAATGTCCCCGTAACGGGCGATGCTCGCGATCCGGCCATTGCGGATGCCGAACGCGGTTGCGACCCGCTGGCTGGATGTCTCCTCACCGGTCCTCGGATCATGCCAGCGGGCGACCTGGTCGACAACGACCGTGCCGTCCATGTGAAACCAGCGTTGCGGTTCCATCGTGACGCTGGCGTGGCGCACCCATTCCTCGAGCAGGGGCTTGCCTTCTCCCGTTCCGCGCGGCCCGCCGATGCGGATATCCTCCGTGGCGAGGGCGAGCACCCCGGCTGCGTCCCCGGCGTTGAGCGTGTCGTGAAACGCTTGCACGATCCCGATCTCTTCATCCCTGGTCATGGTGCGGAGATCCTTCATTGAACATGCTGCTGATTGCCGTCTGCCTGGCGCCGTACCGCGTCAGCACGGCCGCCCGGTGGCGCGGCGAATTGCGTCTGTCCATACTGACAGAAGAAACCACTCGTTACACACGGAGTCACGCATGATCATCACCCGTCCGGAAGAGCTCGTCGGATTGCAACGCGCCAACCGGGCCACCACGCGCCTGCTTCGCGAGCTTGAAGCGATGGCTCGACCCGGCGTCACGACGAAATCGCTCGACGACCATGCCCGCGCCTACATCGCCAAGCTCGGGGGAGAGCCGGTGTTCGAGACCCAGAACGGGTTTCCCGGCGCGATCAATACCAACCGCAACGACATCGTGGTTCACGGTATCCCAGGCGAGGAGGTGCTGGAAAACGGCGACCTCCTGACGCTCGATGCCGGGATGCTCCTTGGCGGCTTCGCGGGCGATGCGGCGGCGACGTTCACGATCGGGCCGGCGACGCCGCGCCAGCAAAAACTGATCGACGCCACTTGGGAAGCGATGATGACGGCGATCGAGGCGGCGCGGCCGGGCAACCGTGTTGGGGACGTGAGCTGGGCGATGCAGCGAGTCGCCGAATCGCATGGATACAATGTTGCCCGTGGATTCTGCGGTCATGGAATCGGACGCCGGATCTGGGAGGACCCGCAGGTGCCGTTCGCGGGCAAGGCGGGCACCGGTCCGAAGCTGGTCGAAGGAATGGTGATCACGGTCGAGCCGGTGGTGATCGAGGGCAAGAAGGACTACTACATGGCGAACCGGTGGGAGGCGCGAACGATGGACCGCACGCCCGTCGCCCAGTTCGAACGCGCGGTGATGGTGACGTCCGGCGGCGGGATGATCCTCAGCGGCGACTGACCAAGGCCGGGGAATGCCATTAGCCGGCCAGGTGGTGGGGGCCCGTCCGTAGAGATCGACCCGATCTGTCACCAAGACGCGAAGCGACGGGCAGACACGAATGGGACGCACTGCTCATCCGACCCCACCATATAGAGTCAGACCTCCGTGTCTGCCCTGGTAGGCGAGCGTGGGTCGACACGGAGGTCAACCCTTACGAAATCTTGAGTTCGGTCGGGCCGAAAGGTTGCGCGGGCACTCTCCCATGCTGGCGTAGGGGCTGGCCAAATACATACCGATATGGTGGCGCGTCAAGGGCAGACACGGAGGTCTGCCCTTACGAGGTGGTGGGTTCATCCGAGCCCAGAGGATGCTCCTAGATGGTACGCATTGCCCAAGCGCATGTCGGCCTGGCGGCGTATTGAGGCAGACCCGTGTGTCTGCCTCAATACGGTGGTGCTAGTACACCTCGAGGTAGCGTTCGCGCTCCCACTCCGAGACGTGCGTTCGGAACTCGCCCCATTCCGCCGTCTGCGCCTCGACCAGCCGCTCGAAGACGTGCTCGCCGAGGGCCTCGCGGATGACATCACACTTCTCGAGCTCGCTGACGGCCTCGCCGAGCGTGGCCGGAAGGGTCGGGATGTTGCGGCGTTTGAGATCCTCGTCCGTGAAGTGGTAGAGGTTCTCCTCGACCGGGTCCTGGAGCTCGAGCTCGTTGGCGATGCCGTCCATCCCGGCGGCGAGCATCGCGGTGAAGGCGAGATACGGGTTGCAGGACGGATCAGGGCAGCGGAGCTCGATCCGGGTCGCGTTGAGGTTGCCGCTGCGGATGGCCGGAACGCGAATCAATGCCGACCGGTTGGTGCGAGCCCAGGCGACGTAGACCGGGGCCTCGAACCCGGGAACGAGCCGGCGGTAGGAGTTGACCAGCGGCGCGATCACGGCGCAGAGCCCGCGGGCGTGCTTGAGCTGCCCGGCGATGAAGTGCTTGGCGACCTTGGAGAGGCCGTACGGGTCACTCTCGTCGACAAAGGCATTCTTGCCCTGACTGGCATCCAGGAACCCGAAGCTCTGGTGGACGTGCATGCCGGAGCCGTTGATGCCCGCCAGCGGCTTGGGCATGAAGGTCGCATGCAGGCCGTGCTTCTGGGCGATCGCCTTCAGGACGTACTTGAAGGTCACGGCGCGATCGGCGGTCGGGATCGCCGGGCCGTACTCGAAGTCGATCTCGTGCTGACCGGTCGCCACCTCATGATGGCTGGCCTCGACATCGATCCCCATCTCGTCAAGAGCCTGCGACATGTCCTTGCGGACGGTCGAGCCCAGGTCGGTCGAGAAGTCGAAGTAGCCGGCACCGTCATGCGGCAGCGGGGCAAGCGTTCCGCCCTCGCGGGAGAAGAGGAAGAACTCCAGCTCGGGCCCGGCGTTGTAGCTGAACCCGAGCCCGGCCAGCTTCTCCAGTTGCTTGTAGAGCACATAGCGGGCATCGCCGGCGAATGGTTCGCCATTGGGGCTGTAGACCCAGCAGATCACCCGGGCGGTCGGGTAGTCGTCACGCTCCCAGGGCAGAATCGCGAATGTAGAGAGATCGGGCTGAAGGTACATGTCGGATTCGGCGATTCGCGTGAATCCGGCGATCGACGAGCCGTCGATCCACTGACCGCCTTCGACGATGTGGTGGAAGATCTTCGCCGGAACGGTCACGCTCTTGACGATGCCCATCACGTCCGTGAACTGGAGGTTGATGAACTTGACACCCTCGTTCTCGATCTGGGCGTAGATCGCCTCGGGTGATGGTGCTATTCCAAGCAATGTGCTGCGATCGTCAGTCATGGTGTCGGCCACGTCTTCTCCCCATCGTCATCTCTCATGGCAGGTTCGTGCACCTGCCACGCGCAGTTAGAACTTTTAACCCTCATGAGCCTACCGAGTTTCGGGGCGGTGAGGCATCGTGCATCGTGATGATATTCACACATGATATGTGTGCATCCTGCACAATATTGGACCACACGCGACGGAGACAGGGTGCGATTCGCACAAAGGGCGGACTCTGCTCGGCATTGCTCACACGGCACCCGGCCGCATCGGTCCTCGATACCATGACGTTGGGCGCTGCATCCAGTGCCCTCGTGCCTCTTCCTATGCTGAACGGGGAGCGGACAACACGAACGCCGGATCTCTTTCGAGATCCGGCGTTCGTGCGATACCGCAGCTGGTAGCTCTGATGGACCTACCAGTTGCGGCGGCCCCTAGCCCTGTGCTGGCTCGAGGCGTCCCTCGAACATCAGCATCGTCGGGATACCGTCCGCGTACGGGCTGTTCTCCAGGATCGGATCATCGTCTCCCGGCCACGCGGCGACGCGAACGCCTTCAAGTGCCGCGTTGTTGCCATAGCGCTCGTAGAGCGGAATGATGTTGAGCAGCTCGTTGAAGACCTTGGCGATCGTCGTCACCTGGGCCCGTTGCTGTTCCTCATCGAGACCCTCGGCGGAGGCGACAGTCAGCGCGTTAAGATCGACCGCACCGGCGACATCGGTCTCCTGCTCCAGCGGGAAGGCCATGCCCTGCCCGCCGTTGTTGATCGCCAGGGTGTTGTGCGTGAAGAACGCCGTGGTGTACGAGAAGTGCGGATGCGGGTTCGCCGAGCTTCCCCAGCCCCGGATCGCCATCTGGAACTTGCCCTGGTCGACGTCGATCGGGATCTGGGTAAACGTGATCGGTCGTGCCGCGGTCTGGATTCCGAATGCCGTCAACTGCTCGGAGAGATTCTGGCCGGTCGCCGAATAGTCGGCGAACTCGGCGGGGAACACGAGCTCATACGACGCATCCGATCCGTCCGGCTTCCTCCAGGTCTGGCCCTCACGGGTCCAGCCCGCTTCCTGGAGCAGTGCGGCGGCCCGCTCCTGGTCGTACTCGTACTGGTTGAGGCTGGCGATGTCCGCCTCGGACATCCAGACCGGCACCAGATTATCGCTCATGCCGGTCATGTACTGAACGCCGACGCCGGACTCCGCCAGGGAGACAAAGCCCGCCTGCTGCCGGTCGATCGCGTGGGCGAGTGCCTGGCGCACCTTCTTGTCCGCGAACTCCGGGTGTGCCGCGAAGTTGAAGACCAGCGCTGCGCCGCTGTATGTGGGCGGGCGAAGGACGCGGATGCCGGATTCCTGCATTTGCGCTTCCGTCGCGGGGGCGAAGCCGTGCGTTGCGTAATCGACCTGCTTTTCGAGAACGACCGCGGAGATCGTGTCCGTCTCGCCGTTGAAGTTGACGATCTTGTCGAACCGTGCCTGATCGGCGTAATACGATGTGTCGTTCTTCGGCATGTCGAATTGCGCGTTAGTGATGCTGGCGGGATCGATGGTATAGGGGCCAGTGACGACGAGTTGCTCGGGCCGGAACTGATTGAACTGATCCAACAACTGCTTGCCCTCCGGATCGTCGAGGGTCTTGCCGCCACCGAAGAGGTCACGGGCCCGCTGTGCCCACTCCCCGAAGACAGCCGAGGAGACCGGAGACCGCCGAACCACGTACCGCTCGACCACAGTGGCCGGATTCGACATGTGGAAGTTCACGGTGTAGTCGTCAACAGCCTCGACATTGTCGATGTACTGCCAGACGGTATTGGACATGATGCGCAGACACCAGAATGTGTCGACGACGTCCTGCGCGGTGAACGGCTGGTCATTGGACCACATGACACCCTGGCGCAACCTGACCTGCAGGGTATCCGCTGCGGTATCAGCGGCCATGACCGCTCCGCTCGCCGCCGGGCTCGCCGCTGGACTTGCGACCGGTGTTGCAACCGGACTCGCGACCGGGCTTCCTCCCGCCTGGCCACCGGCAGCCTCGCCGGTCTGGATGAATGACCATTCAGTAGCCAGCAGCGGCATCCACTCGTTGGTTGCCCAATAGAGCATGGCCATCGGCACATACATCAGATCGCCGTATATGTTTGGCGGCGCCATGATGCCGTTGGTGACGAAGACGTTGAAGTGCCCACCGGCACCCAGGTCCAGGTAGGGCCACGCCGAATGAAACTCGGCTCCACCGTCCTGAGCCATCACCGCACTGCCTGCCGAAGAAGGCAATGCACCACCAGCAAGCATCGCGGCAGCGAACCCGCCGGCAGAATTGCCGATCAGGCGGCGCCGTGACAGCGAACCGTTCATCAGTCCGTTCTTGAGATTGCCCTCTGACATCGTTTCTCCTCGGATACGATCCACAAAATGCCTGCGTGGCCCTCGACGATGAGCCTGTTGGTTATCCCGAACCGGAGCGCCATTGCCCTCCAGTTGTTCGCGCGCACCGTTTTCGTCGCAAGGTGCGGGGCTTGGCCCGGTCAGGACGCATCAGGCGGTAGTTACGCGCCACGTGCTGGCCGCTGACATGGACCTCGCCTGACGAACAACCTCCTTTCGCACTGTCGTGCAGCGTCAGGAGTGACCTGCATCCATCCGATTCGGCAACGCATGACCCGCCGCGGTGACATCAGTCGGCTGCACGTGGACGGACCTTCTCCTCTGTCGGGATCAGGTTCCGCCCATCGCCTCCATTCTGGATGTCACGAACGGCAACATGACAGGCAACCTCGCGGTTGCCTCCCACATCGACGAGCGGCGGAGGTTTGGTGTCGCAAAGCCCAGGTTCCCAATAGGGACAACGCGGATGGAACACGCACCCGCCCGGAAGATTGTTCAGGTTCGGGATATCCAGGCTGCGCAACTGGAGCTTCTCCTTCGACCGGGTAAGGTCGGGATCGGCTTCCGGAATCGCGGCGGCCAGGGCCCGTGTGTAGGGATGAAGCGAGCGCCCGATCAATTGCGGCGTTCGGCCATGTTCAATGAGCTTGCCAACATACATTACGCCAACGTTGCCTTCCCAGGCAAAGTATTTGACTACCGCGAGATCATGCGTAATGAACAGGAAGGTGACGCCGAGCTCGTTGCGGAGCTTGAGCATCGTATTGAGCAGGCTGACCCGGATCGAGACATCGACCATCGAGACCGCCTCATCGGCGATGATCACTCGCGGATTCAAGGTCATCGCCCGGGCGACCGAGACACGCTGCCGCTGGCCTCCAGACAACTGGTGCGGATATTTGTCGATGAAGTTGGCGACCGGGTGCAGATCCACCAACTCCAGCAGCTCGCCGGCACGCTGTGTCGCCTCTCGCCGGCCCTTCACCAGCTTGTGATGGAGCAACGGCGCCCGAAGGATGTCGCCGATGGTGTGCACGGGGTTCAGCGAGGCGTACGGATCCTGATGGATGATCTGGACCGCCTTGCGGTACCGGTGAAAGTCGCCTTTTGACATCGTGTTGATGTCCTGCCCCTCGAAGATGACGGATCCCGACGTGGGCTTCAACATCCCGGCCGCCATCCGGGCGACCGTCGTCTTGCCGCTGCCGCTCTCCCCGACCAGGCAGAGGATGTCGCCCTTGTTGAGATCGAACGACACATTGTCGACAGCGGTGATCTCACCACCGCGTGTGTCGAACTTCCGCGTCAGATTCTGGAGGGACATCACGGGCTCGGACATGGTCTTGCTTCCTTGCACCTTCATACCTTGGCGGCGATTCCACCTTGAACAGCCATCTCCTCTTCCATGCGCTCCCAGACGTCCTGATCCTTGGTGACCTTGTCATGATGGTGACAGGCCGCGAAATGCGTATTGCCCAGGTCGATCAGCGGGGGATCCTCGCGAATGCAGATGTCCGTGGCATAGGGGCAACGGGGGTGGAACGGGCACCCACTCGGGACCTGCATCAAGTTCGGCGTGTTGCCCGGGATGGCCGTCAGCGGGGTGAACTCCTCGCCAGTGATGGGAGGCACCGCGTTGAGCAGACCGACCGTATACGGATGCTTCGGCGTGTAGAACGTGTCCCGCACTGGTCCGTACTCGACGATCTCGCCGGCGTACATCGTCGCTACCCGATCGGCGAGCTCGGCGGCGAGCGACAGGTCATGCGAGATGAAGATCATCGTGAAGTCGAGCCGGTCGCGCAGATCGCGGATGACGTCGATGATCGCGCGCTGGGTCAGGATATCGAGCGCCGTCGTCGGCTCGTCGAGGATGATCAGTTGCGGTTCGAGCAACAGGCTCAAGGCGATCGAGACCCGCTGCCGCATCCCGCCGGAGAGCTCGTGGGGATAGGCATCGAAGACACGGCGGGGATCCAACTGGACCATCCGCAGCAACTCGAGCGTCCGGTCATGGACCTCCTGTCGATTCCGCCAGCCATGGGCGCGGGCGGTTTCAACAAAGGTGTCCTTGACGCGCATTACCGGGTTGAGCGAGTTCTGGGCCGCCTGGAAGGTCATCGCGCATTCGTTCCAGCGGAACTTGCGGAACGACTTGTTGTCCATCGTCATCAGGTCGGAGGTCTGGCCATTGCGATCGCGATAGATCGCCTTGCCCCTGGCAACCCGGGCGCTTCGCACAAGCATCCGCAGCAACGCGAATCCCAGTGTCGATTTGCCGGAGCCGCTCTCGCCGATAAGCGCGACAGCCTCTCCCTGGCGAATGTCCAGATTGACGCCGCGAACCGCCTGCATCCAGCCATGCGGGGTCTTGTACTCGACCCACAGGTCCTCGACCGACAGGATCGTCGGTGCGGTCGATGCGGCGGTCCCTCGCGTCGCGGCACGATCATCGATCCGGGCATCGGGAACGAACTGCCGCTTCGTTGGCTCACTCACACTCGTTCTCCGGCCATTCCAAGGTGCTTCTCATTTCCGTCGGACGATCTCATACCTCGCGGAGCCGGGGGTTGAAGATATCCTCGAGCGACCGCGCGATCAGCGTCAGGGACCAGAGCAACATGACGATCATGAAGATTGGCGCCAGCAACCCCAGCATGCTGTCCGCATTGAACACGGCGCCCCGGCGGAAGGCATCCTGAATCATCAGGCCCCAATTGATACCGGAAAGGGACACAAGGCCCAGGAAATAGAGGATGACCTGTCCGTAAACAGCACCACTCATGGCAAAGACGAAGTTGATGATGATGTAACTGGCCATGTTCGGGAGGACCTCGCGGAACAGGATCCTCGGCATCCCCAGATCCAGCATCCTGGCGGCCTCGACGTATTCCCGCTCCTTGAGCGACAGCACCTGTGACCGGACCGCGAGCAGGAGAACCGGCCAACCGGTGGCGGCAAGGATCAGGGCCAGCAGGAAGGGTCCATTGAGCCGGACGTAGGCGGCCAGCACGCCCAGCAGGATGATCTGCGGAACCGTGAGCACGACATCGGTGATCGTCAGCATGATCATGTCGAACCTGCCACCGATCATTGCGGCCAGGGCGCCCAGTGTCACCGCGAAGAACGTGGATGCCAGAGCCGCCATCGTCGCGACGATGATGACGCTACGACCGCCATTCACGATCTGGTACCAGAGATCGCGACCACTGTGATCGAACCCGAGCGGATGGTCCCACGATGGCGCGCCGTAGATGTTGGCAACATCGGTCCGGTTGTCGCCCGATACAAAGAAGGGCCCGATGAACGTCAGCAACAGGATCGACCCAAGGATGATGAAGCCGAGCGTCCCGGCCTTGTTGCGCTCGACGAAGATACGCCAGAAGCTCTTCTTGTGGATTTGGGGCGCCACTTCCGCCGAGGACGCTGGCACGGGTTCGGTGGTGATCGTTGCTTGTGCCATCTCGCGCTATCCCTTCGAGCGAATGCGTGGATCGAGCCGGCTGTAGAGGAGATCGGCCAGGAGATTGGCAACCACCACGGAGATGGTGATGAAGAGGAAGATGCCCTGCAACGTCGTGTAGTCCCGCGCCTGGATCGACTCGAACAACCGCGACCCGATACCCTGGTACTGGAAGATTGGCTCGACCAGCAGGGACCCACCAACGACGAACCCGATCGAGATCGTCAGCGTCGTGAAAAGCGGCAGGATCGCATTGCGCCCAACGTAGAAGAGCAGGACGCGCCATTCCGGGATCCCGCGAGCGCGGGCGGCGGTGACGTAATCCTCCTCGAGCGCCGAGATCGTACTGCTCTTCATCAACAGCATCCAGCCCCCGATCGTCGTGATCACGTAGACCGAAATGGGAAGGATGGCGTGATAGAACGCGTTCCTGAAAAAGGCGAGGCTGAATTCCACCGGCTGCCCGCTGGAAAGGGCACCGCGCATCTCGGTGTACGGGATCCAGCCGAGACGAACGCCGAAGATCACGATAAACAGCAGGGCCAACTGGTAGTTTGGAATCGAGTGAGTAATCGATCCGATGGTGGACATGATTCCGTCAAACGGCCCGTTGCGCCGATAGGCCATAACCATGCCGATCAGGCTGCCGAGCCCAAACGAGAGCAGCAGAGCGGTGCCGACACTGAAGACCGTCCACCAAATTCGGGACTGGATGATGCTGGCGACCGTGGTTCCCGGCGCCGTGACCGACATGCCGAGATCGCCCTGCGCCAGGTTCTTCAGGTACTCGAGATACTGCAGCAGCATCGGCTTTTCGGTGTCGATCGCAAACAGGGATCGGGCCTGGTTGGCGGCGTCTTCGTACGAGTAACCGTACTGCGTCATCTGCTGGTTGATGTAGACCTGGATCGGATTTCCCGGCAACAACCGGACCAGGAAGAAGGTCAGTGTCGAGACGAAGAAAATGGTGAGGAATGCACGAAAGAGGCGCCGCACGAGAAAGTGCCCGAAGAAACCCTTGAGGCGGCTCGTACGCGCCGCTTCCTCCTCGGCTACCACCACTGTGTCACTGATCATCGTTGCCATATGTCGTCTGCTTCCGCTAATCAGCCGTGCTCGGCCGCATTTCAGTAGGTGGGGCAGACGCCCCTGCCCGCACGTCTTTTCCGTTTGCAGATAGCCTGTGCCGGAGCACCCGTGCAGGTTGACCGTCTGACGTCGACAGCGGTGCGCCGGGTTCCATGAGTTCGGGAATGTCGTCCCTTGTCAGACGCCTCCTGGAGAGAGGCGCTGATGCAGCAGTTGCCGGTCACAAGAACATCATGAGCAGTGAACGTGGGAAAGATACCAGAAATACCGGCGCGGGCAACCCTTCCCAAAGGAGTCGACCCGCTTCAAGCGCCGCGTCACAACCGCATACGCATGTCGCACGATGGCGAGCCGTTCATGAAGCGGTCGGGATCAGGAAGCAAGCCGCACGGGGGCGTGCGTACGGGCCGATTCATACGCGCCGAGGGCGACCTGGACCGCCCGCAGGCCATCCTCTCCGGTGACCGGGGGCGGCGTGTCGTTCCGCACGGCATCGATGAACGCGCTCACCATCTCCGGGTCACCACTTACCTGCGTCGCCTCCCACGCCAAGCTCGGTCCCCGGATCTCGGCGATCTCGATCACGTCGCTGTAGGCATCGAGCGAGAGCACCCCGTTCTCGCCGATCACCTCAATCTCGACCCCGCCCCAGATCGGCCAGTTCACCGGACGTGACCAGCTCGTATCGAGGCTGACCGGCACGCCGTTGCTCATCGTCAACATCAGAAGGCCGGTGTCATCCGCCGGGATATCGTGGATGCGGGTGTCGATCTCGGCATATACATCGGTGAACTCGGCATCGAAGATCCAGCGCAGGGCATCGACGACGTGAACCGTGTGGTCGATCACCGCCCCACCACCGGCCAGCTCCGGCTCGACGAACCAGCTCATCGGGCAGGTGCCGGGGTTGCGCGCGTTGACCGCGAGCGGAGCCCCGATCTGGCCGGAGCGGACGGCGTCATGCAGCGCGACCGTTGCTGCATTGAACCGGACCGGAAAGGCGGTTTGCAGCTTGACGCCGTGCCGGGCGCAGACATCGATCATCGCCTGCGCGTCCTCGACCGTCGTCGCCAGCGGTTTCTCGCAGAGCACGTGCTTGCCGGCCTCGGCGGCGGCAAGCGTCAGGCGCTTGTGATGCACGTTCTCGGAGCAGATGATGACGGCGTCGATGTCGTCACGGGCGAGAAGCGTCGCCAGGTCCGGCTCGAAGGTAGCCCCGAACTGAGCGGCGGCACTGCGGCCGCGCTCGGGGTCGTCGTCGGTGATCGCGACCAGCTCCGCGTGAGGGATCGAATTGACGCAGCCGGCGTAGCCTTCGGCGTGCAGGTGGGCGAAACTGATCATCCCGATCCGGACGGTATCGTTCATGTGGTGGTTCTCCGTTGTGCGTGGTGAGGCAGCCACTACTGCGCGCCTGACAACTGCGTAAGGGTCGACCTTCGTGTCGACCCGGAGACTCGCTCCCTACCAGGCTGGATGCTCATATTTACCTTAAGGCGGACACGGAGGTCCGCCACTACGATGCGACAGAACATCCAACACCGGTCCGTGGCGGCGATTCCCGTCCGCGCTACGTGGGGTGCATCTTCGGTGCACAGGGACCGGAGCAGCTGCTCGGTGCGCTGCTGATACACGATGGACCGCATCCGCTCATAGGCGATCACGCAGTGATCGAGCAGGAGCGGCCCATCGATGACTTCGCCATGGTCTGTGATCGGCCCTTGCGATTCGTTCGCCATGGTCCGGTCGTGCATGACTCGTCACGACGCCCTCACCGATCCATCCTCGTTGAAGTGGATCGGCTGCCGGGTCCGCATCGAGTCCAGCACCGCGTTCGCGAGCGTGATCGCCCGGATTCCCGCCTCGCCATCGACCAGCACCGGCTCCCCACTGCGCAAGCAGTCGATGAAGTGCCGCACTTCGATCCCGTGCGGCGTCAGCGGGGATGGCCGCATCAGCATCCGCGCTGGCCGTTCCAGCGCGTCGTTCGTCGCGGTCGTGCGTTCGAGGGTGAGCGTCGCGCCGTTCTCGCTGGTGTGGCGCAGCAGGCCGTACTGGCCCGCCACCTCGATCCCGGTCCGAAAAAGGGAATGTGCCCAGCTGACTTCGAGGTGGGCGATCACGCCATTCCGGAAGCGGACGGATGCCACGGCGTAGTCACGCTTCGGCTGGTGCTCGGTATAGGTCAGGCCGTGAGCATAGAGCCGCTCGACATCACCGAAGTACCAGCTCAGCGTATCGAGATCGTGGACCATCAGGTCGAGCACGACACCGCCGTTCTTCTCGACATCGGCGAACCATGGGCTGCGCTCGTGGACCGGCGGGTTGACCCGGGAGGTGCGCACCATCGCGATCCGGCCGAGCGTGCCCGCATCGAGGATCTCCTTGATCCGGGCGAACTCGGGGTAGAAGCGGACAACGTGACCGATCATCAGGGTCACGCCCGCGGCGCGGCACGCCTCGGCCATGAGGCGCCCGTCCTCGGCCGTGCGAGCGATCGGCTTTTCGCAGAAGACGTGCTTGCCTGCCCTGGCGGCGGCCTCGGTCGCCATCCGGTGCAGGCTCGTCGGCAGGGCGATCAGGACGGCATCGACCGCGGGATCGGCGAGCGCGTCCACCATCGAGGCGGTCGCGCGGCCGCCGGTCGTCTCAACCAGCGCTTCGGCCCTCGGCTTGTCGAGATCGACCGCCCAGGCCAGCTCGGCGTCCGGGTTGGCAGCGAGGCCGGCAGCATGGACGCTGCCCATCCCGCCGGTGCCGATCACGGCGAACCGGACCGGCCGGTCGCGGAGCTCATCCGGCGTTGCGGGGCGGCGGGCGGATGGTTGAGCTGAGGTCGTCATGAGCGTGTCCCGTGGTTCCTCTCAATGGTCAACTGAAGTCAGCGAGGCAAGGGGTGCGCCCCGTGCTTGTTTGGCGGCACGGTACCGTCCCTGCGCTCCGCACGCAAGCTGCACCGGCAAGGGTCCACATGACCAATCTGTGAGATGCGTCGTGAAGGCAGCGTGCGTCTATTCCGAAGCTGATGACGTGGGGACCCAGCGCGTGACGAACGGCATGCCAGCAAGGTATTCGTCGAACGTGAGGAGGGAAACCCCTTGCCATTCCGCACGGGCGGCAATGACGGCATCCGAGAACTCGAGCTTCGGGTAGCCGAGCAGAATCTCCAATGCTCTCAGATAAACTCGCTTGTCAGATCCGGGGAAGATCATGCCAGGCATAGCGATGAGCGGTTGAACAACATCGACGACCGTTGCGGTCACCATTCGGTAGTGGTTGGAAGACTGAAGGATAGAACAGACCTCATGAATCACGACCTCGCTGGTGGTCGCTTCCTGCTCACCACGGCTCACCGACGCGAACAGCTCTCGTGCAATTTCCTTCATGACGGCTGTAGCCGGAGACGATGAAGGCGCGAGATAGCGCAGGAAGACGTTTGCGTCAAGGAAGATCATTTGGGATCGAACTCTCGGATCTTGTCCTCGACACCGTCCTCGAACGCTCCGGCAATCATGTCCTCGAAATCCGTCTCCACGCTTGGATGGTCAATGGCCGGCAAAATGCCATCCAGTTCCTCAACGGTGTACCGCATACGTCGAACGATCGTGTTCCCTCGCGCGTCCTTCGTCCAGAGCACCGAATCACCTGGCTTCAGCCCCATTTCACGACGTATTTCGACCGGCATCGTGAGTTGCCCACTACTCGTCAATCGTGTGATCGCAACCACCTGAGCCTCCTTCATGCTTCTTGCCGTCGTTCATATGTATGACATTCTACCCGACATATGAAGATAGTCGATTCGTCATTATGGAATACAAGATTCATGAAATCTCGTAGAGATACCTCGTGAGCCAGTATTCCATATGCGGCTGACCAAGCAATGACGATCCGTGATCTCCGGCCAACTTCTCGTCCAAAGGACTGCCCTACGTGAGTTCTTCCCGCCGATCGCCCGCAAACGGGTCATTCCGCTTCTACCTCGTGGCGCGGACGCTCTCGATGTTCGGCGACCGCTTCAACGAGCTGGCGGTGCCGATCATCGTGCTGGCGGCGACCGACTCCGTCGTCACGGCCGGGATCGTGACCGCGGCGAATCGCGTTCCGGCACTCCTGTTCGCGCTGCCGATCGGCGCGTTGGTCGATCGTGTGTCGCGTCACCGGTTGATGCTGGTCTCGGATTACGGACGAGCCGCCGTGCTCCTTCCCCTCGTTGTCTCGCTTGCAATCGACGATGTGCCGGTGCCCATGCTGACCGCGATCATGTTCGTGGTCGGCATCGGAGACCTCGTGTTCCTCACCTCGGCGCGTGCGTTCATGGTCTCGCTCGTCGGGCGGAGCCGGCTTGTCGGGGCGAACGGCAAGCTGGAGGCGGGAGATGCGATCGCGACACTAAGCGGCCCCGCGATCGGTGCGCTCGTGCTCCAGGTCTTCGGTGCGGCGACGGCGATCGGCGTGAATGCCGTCTCGTTTCTCGCGTCGGCCGCGTTGCTGCAACGGATACCCGGCGAGTCCTCATCCCCGGTGCCTGTTGCCCAGGCGGGCCGAAGGGAAGAGCTGCTGGCCGGGATGCGGGCGATCTGGCGCGTCCCCGAGCAACGGGTGATCCAGGGCGTGCTGATGCTCCTCAACCTGTTGGCCGGAGGAGTGGTGCTCGTGGTGATCGCGCTGACCCGGGATGTGCTGGGGCTGTCCCCGATCGAGACCGGCCTTGTCCTGGCGGGAGCGGGGGCCGGGGGTCTGCTGAGCAGCCTGCTCGTCGCGCCCCGGATCGAGCACCGGCACTGGGGACCGATCCTGGCGGCGCTGTTAACGATCGCCGCCGCTGGCATGATCGGGCTCG
>CADCWI010000065.1 GCA_902806355.1 uncultured Thermomicrobiales bacterium
CCGGCGCATGCTGGGAATCCTCAACGCGATGCTTCGCGATGGGCTCAGTTGGCCGCATACGCAGGTCGGCCAGGGACGCTTTCTGCCCCACACCGCTTGACATCCAACACGGTTACTACGATCCGCTCCCTTACCCCTGATACCCGCCGACGTGGACGTAGAACCGGTCATCTCCGCCGATCGAGCCCCGCTTGACCGGCTGCCCGGTCTGGCTTGACTTGTAGATCGCTGTCAGCAGCTCGAACGTCGGCCGGATTTCCGCAACGGTGGCCGGTGGTCGTGTTCCGTCACGCATGGCGTCGAGCACGTGTGAAAGCTCCGCACCATGGCTCGCCCGCGCGTCATCGGCGGGTGGCCAAGCTCCTTCCGGCAGGTCCGTTCCTTCCGGTGCCGTAACCGTCCAGTCGTCATTGCCATACCGGTAGAGCTGCACGACTTCCAGCGTCGCCCGCTCGAAGTCCAGACGCACTCGTGATTCCTGGCGCGGCGAGAGCACGCTGGAGACGATCGAGACAAGCGCCCGGTTCCGGAACCGGAGCATCGCGAGAGCGGTGTCTTCTACCTCGATATCGTGGTGGAGCGTGTCGGTGATCGCCGTTACCTCTTCCCAGTCGTTTCCCATCAGCCAGACCATCATGTCGATCAGATGGATCGCCTGCCCCATGTTGACTCCACCCAGCTCCGACTTCCAGGTGCCCCGCCAGTCCACCTCGTAATAACTGTCCGGCCGGTACCAGGTCGTCGCACAGAGTCCGACATAGGGCCGACCGAACGTCCCCGCCTCAATCTGCCGCCGAAGGTGCTGCGCGGCAGCGCCGAATCGCCACTGGAACACGCTGATGCAGGCATTCCCTGTCCGCCGCTCGGCCTCCGCAACCTGATCCAGCTCCCGCAATGACGCCACCAGCGGTTTCTCGCAGAGAACCCAGGCCCCGGCATCGAGGCACTGCATGATGATCGGGAAATGAAACGCGGGAGGAGTACAGATATGGACGAGGTCAGGCTTTTCCGCCGCCAGCATCTCTCCCGCGTCGGTGTACACGCCCGGAATGCCGTGCTGCTCCGCGAACGTCTCCACCCGAGTCCGATCGATATCGACGGCGGCAACCGGAGTCACCCGATCCCCACCGTGTTTCCACGCCTCCAGGTGCGCGCCAGCGATTCCCCCCGTGCCGATGATCGCAACCTTGACCGGCTCTTTTGTCGTCATGTGCTGTCTCCGTGGTCGTCATTCATCGCTTCGCTCGGAGTGACGGGTGTGGCGGGGCGTAATGGGCCAAGGCGAAGAGACATCAGCACACAGGGCGACAGCGCGCTACAGCACCTCCTGCTTGAAACGCTCCTTCATCAGCGTCAACACCTCGTCCCCGTTCATCGCCCAGGTTTCGACGTTGAAGATCTCGACTTCGATCGGACCGGTGTAGCCCTCCGCATCGACGGCCTTGCGTAGCCGGCGGTTCTCGACCACGCCATCCCCCATCATCCCGCGCGACATGAGCGGGTCGGTGTTGGGCACGAGCCAGTCATTGACGTGGAAACCCAGGGTGTATCCCCTGGCGCGTGAGATCTCTTCGTAGACCTTCGGGTCCCACCAGACGTGGTAGATGTCGATCACGACACCGACCTGGGGGGTGTCGAAATGCTCGGCGAGATCGTTGGCTTCACCCAGCAGTGAGATCACCGAGCGATCGGCCGCAAACGCCGGGTGCAGCGGCTCGATTCCGATCTTCACTCCGTGCTCTCCGGCGAACGGGAGGATCGCCTCGATCCCGTCCCGCACCATCGAACGCGCGTCATCAATCGCGTGCACACCGGAGAGCCCGCCACAGACCATCACCAGCGTGTCGGTGCCGATCGTCGCCGCCTCGTGGATCGCGCGCTTGTTGTCCTCGATGTTTGCCCGTCTCCCGTCCGCCGTTGGCGCCGGGAACATGCCGCCCCGACACAGGCTGGAGACCTTGAGTCCCGAGTCGCGGATGATCCGTGCCGACTCGTCGAGCCCGGTCTCCTCGATCTTGTCGCGCCAGACCCCGATCCAGGGGATCCCGGCGCGCAGGCAGCCCTCGACCGCCTGGGGCAGCGACCAGCCGTTGACGGTCTTCTGGTTCAAGCTCAACCGTTCCATGGCGGAGCTCATCTCTGTTCCACTCCCGCAAGCGTCAGGAACGCGCGCATCCGTCGCGATGTCTCGTCCGGGTCGTGGAACAGATGAGCAGCGTCGGCAAGCGCGAAGAGCTCGGACAGGTGCATGACGGAACGGGTGCTCTGCTGCCCGCCAACCATCTGGAAGTGCGACTGATGTCCGTTGAGCCAGGCCAGGAAGACCACCCCGGTCTTGTAGAACCGGGTCGGCGCCGTGAAGATGTGTCGCGACAGCGGCACCGTTGGTTCGAGGATCGCCCGGTAACGATCGAGATTCCCGGCGTCGAACGCCGCGAAGGCCGCTCCCGCCGCGGGGGCGATGGCGTCGAAGATGCCCAGCAGCGCATCGCTGTACCCCTCCTCGTCGCCTTCGATCAACTCGCTGTAATTGAAGTCGTCCCCCGTGTACATGCGAATGCTCGTCGGCAGCTTCCGTCGCATCGTGATCTCGCGATCCTTGTCCAGCAACGAGACCTTGATCCCGTCGATCTTGTCCTCGTGTGCCCGGAGCACGGCGAGACACCTGTCCATCGCCACATCGAGGTCATCGGAGCCCCAGTACCCCGCCAGTGCCGGATCGAACATGTCGCCGAGCCAGTGGATGATCACCGGCTGCGACACTTGCGAGAGAATCCTGTCGTAAACGATCGCGTAGTCATCCGGCGATTTGGCCGTGGCGGCAAGCGCCCGGCTTGCCATCAGGATGATCTGGCCTCCTTCGCCCTCGACGAATCCGCACTGCTCCTCGTACGCCGCCACGATGTCGTCGAGCGTGAGCGACGGGCCCGGCACGAGGTGATCGGTTCCCGCGCCGGACGCAAGCTGGCCACCGCATGCGCGCGATTCCGCGATCGAGCGGCGGATCAGCTCCCGGGACGTCGGCCAGTCGAGTCCCATCCCGCGCTGGGCGGTGTCCATCGCCTCTGCCACTCGCAGGCCGAGAGACCACAGGTACCGGCGATAGCGCAGCGTCGCTTTCCAATCAATCGCCGTATCAAGCGAGGGATTGATGTCCGCCAGGGGATCGGCGACGACATGCGCCGCCGCGTAGGCGATCCGTTTCGTGGGTACCGGGAAGGATTCGGCGTATGGGGAAGCAGGCCCGAGACGGTGATCGCGAATGCTCCCGTCCGGCTGGGGGAGCCGCAGTGTCGTTCCGGTTTCAGTCTGGATCAGGGCGCTCATACGACGCTCTCCTGCCTTTGGAGCGGGGCCGCCGCTGGCAGGGTGAGCTCCGGGACCTCAAGCCATCGGCGCTCGGCCCACGATTGGAGTCCCAACTCAGCGAGCTGCACACCCCTCGCCCCGTCCATGAACCCCATGTCATATGGCTCATCGAACGCCACGTGCTTCAGGAACATTTCCCACTGCACCTTGAAGGCGTTCTCGAAGACATCATTGTCGGGAACATCCTGCCAATCCTCGAAGAAATCGAACGGGCTGGGAACGTCCGGGTTCCAGACCGGTTTGGGCGTGTTGGCGCGATGTTGCGACTTGCATTCGCGGAGGCCAGCGATCGCGCTGCCTTCGGTCCCGTCGACCTGAAGCGTAAAGAGCTCGTCCCGATAGACGCGCACGCACCAGGACGAGTTGATGTGGGCGACGATGCCGCCCGCCAGCTCGAACGTGGCGTAGGCGGAATCATCCGATGTGACCTCGTAGGGCCTGCCTTCCTCGTCGATGCGCTCCGGAATGTGCGTCGCACCAAGGCAACTGACCGCTCGGATCGGGCCGAACGTGTTGTCCAGCAGGTAGCGCCAGTGGCAGAGCATGTCGACGATGATGCCGCCGCCATCCTCCTTGCGATAGTTCCAGGAGGGGCGCTGCCCGGTTTGCCAGTCTCCCTCGAATACCCAGTAACCAAACTCGCCCCGGACCGACAGTATCCTGCCGAAGAACCCCCCGTCGATCAGGCGTTTGAGCTTGCGAAAGCCGGGAAGAAAGAGCTTGTCCTGAACCACGCCGTTCTTGATTCCGGCCTGGTGGGCGAGACGGGCGAGATCGAGTGCCTCGTCGACGCTCGTTGAGATCGGCTTTTCGCAGTACACATGCTTGCCGGCGGCGATCGCCTTCCGGACACCGTCGGCTCGAAGCTCCGTCCGTTGGGAATCGAAATACACCTCGTCGCTCGCGTTCGAGAGGCATGCGTCAAGATCGGTACTCCAACGGTCGATGCCGTTGGCCCGTGCTAGCGCCGCCAGCTTTTCCTCGTTGCGGCCGACGAGGATGGGGTCGATCTCGATCCGCTTGCCGTTGGCGCCGACGATTCCGCCTTGCTCACGGATGGCGGCAACGGAGCGCACGAGATGCTGGTTTGTTCCCATTCGTCCTGTGACACCGTTCATGATGATGCCGATGCGCGTGTTGGCCATCAACGCTCCCTCCCCGATCTCTCTGGCTCAAGACATTCATCATGTATAAGTACCGCGATCTCCGTCCGGTCCGGGCGGGACCGCCGTCGGCGAGCCCAGCTCGAATTCGGCGACATAGGCCGAGAGTGGCTCGCGATTGTGTTCCCGGCTGAGCCGATGTACCGCGTCGATGTCTCGCGAGCGCAGGGCGTCGAGGATGGCGTGGTGTTGAGCCTGGGCGCGGGGAAGACGCTTATTAAGGATGCTGAAATAGCGCCGGATGCGATCCCATTGATCGAGCGTGCGCCGGGTCATGTCCAACAGGAGTGGCATGTTCGCCGCCGCAGCAATCTGCCGATGGAACTCGCTGTTGAGCTCCGCCCAGGCGTTGCCATCGTCGTTGGCAACGGCGTCATCCATGCGGCGCACGATGACTTCCAGGCTATCGAGCGCTCTGTCCGGCGCCCGCGCAATCACCGCCTCCAGCGCTACCCCCTCCAAGCCCTCCATCAGCAGGAAGACTTCCGTAAGGTCACTTAGCGAGATCGGGGCGACCGTCGCGCCGATGTGCGGAACATTGGTGACAAGCCGTTCCGATTGGAGCAGTTGCAGCGCCTCCCGGACCGGAATCTGGCTAACGCCCAATTGCCGCGAGATGTCATCGATGATCAGGCGCTGGCCTGGTTGCAGCTCGGTCCGCATAATCGCGCCACGAAGTGCCTCGTAAACCATTGCTTGCTTGGTCCGGTGCGGCTGACGACTCTCCAGCAATCGCAGGTTGACGCCATCTGTCGGCGCCACGGGGTGCTCGTCAAGCTGGGTCTTCCCACGCGACGTTCCCCGGACACTTCGTGATCCGGATCGATCCGGAGCCATGCCTGCCGCCCTCCTGTAAACTGCCTACCTCAACTCCTGCGCGTCCCGAGAAGCTGCAATGATATATGATATACCGCTCGGCTTGTCAATTGCCTTCGTCTGTCATCTCTTCTCGAGCTGTCAGACCCGTGATCCCTCGGGCGCGTACGCTTGGAGCACACCACACATCCCAACGCCGGGACGTTGTATCTCCCAGCTGCCGCTCTGGACGCGAGCACTCAGGAGACCGTCGGTGTCACCGTGCTCCAGCTTGGAAAGTCGCTCTTGCGTCGTCCGCATGGCCCGCACCGGCCCCGCCTCGACCAGCGACTCCCATTCCGGCGCCAGTGCTCGCTTGAGAGCCGTCGCTCGTTCCAGAAACGTTCGCACCGGCCCCTCGTCCCCGGACCGATGCGCCCGCACCAGATGCTCGAATCCCTCCACGGCCAAGTCACGACGGCGCAGCGCCGCGCCGATGCGCTCATCGTCCGCCGTGGCTCCGAGCGACGCGGCGTTCAGGTAGGCCAGCTCGTCGGCCATGATGGAGTCGGCGAAGGTGAACACCGCGTCGCCAGCTTCCGGCAATCCGGCGTTCTGCATGATCACGAGAAGCTCGAGTTCTCCATCAACGTTGACGAGGCGATGGATCACGCCTGGCTCGAACCAGACGATGTTGCCCCTGTAGAGGGGAAATGTTGCCTCCGCCGACGCGCTCAGGGTCTGCACCTCACCGTTCCCGGCAATCGGGATATAGGCTTCGGTGCTGGCCAGGTGCACGTGCGGGCTCCCTCCCGTCACACCATCCGGGCCAGCCGTGTCATAGACCCGCAGGTGCGTCAGCCCGACGGCCGCTGGAAACGGAAGAGCCTGGACATCCGTCGTCATCGATGCGCCCTCATCCCTGGCTCCCGGCTTCATCGAGAAAGCGCCTGTGCTCGCCCACTAACCGGTCGGCATTCCAGATGTCGTCGTGGACGAGCACCCGGTAGCGGAGCCGGAGCTCTTCGCCTTCAGCCAGTGCCACCG
This sequence comes from uncultured Thermomicrobiales bacterium, assembly GCA_902806355.1. The sequence continues at coordinate 6,375 of CADCWI010000065.1, forward strand.
GCTCGTGGAACAGCAAGGCGGCATTTATGAACGTGCCGGACCCGCTCCCGGCGTACCACGGTGCCGGGAAGCGCACGTTGGCAGGGTGATCCAGCATTGCCAACCCGCCGCTCAGGTCGGGCCCGCCATCGATCCGCCCCGAGAGGTCACACCATGCGGCACGTGTTCCGGGAGCCAAACGCTCCACCGCGCCGTCCGGCAGTTGGTAGCGATCGACGTGCCAGTGCCGTGAGCCACGGAACGACAACCCACCATAACCGCCCCACGTCGTGTACGGAGTGCGATCGAGCTCGACATCCCGGCGTGGAGTCATCACCGTCAACCAATCGTAGGTATCCGTATCGACGCCGGGACGGTACGTGATGGTCCTCTGCTCGGACAGCACCGGGTCTTCGCCGTTGGGCGGCATCCAGTCGATCGAGAGCGAGATCGTCAGGGAGTCCGGGTCGTCATGATTGACGATGGGTATTCCACGCACGACCTGGGAGCCGAACCCATCCCGTTCTTCCCAGAAGTTATCGCCATTGACGAATTTGAAGGTGAACCAGAGCCCACGATGCCAGAGGTGGTCAAAGGGCTCGGCGATCGAGAGGGTCTGTCCCTGTGGCGTCCGCACCGGGTGAAAGAACGGCTTCGGTTTCGAGGCGTAGTCGAGGCTCCAGGCGTCTGCACCATGTGGCCCTTCCCGGGCCCTGATCTTTTTGCCGACATCGTGGGTCACGTACATGTGGAAAGCACTTCTTCACGAACTCGCCGCTGGGGCCATCCGCCCGTCGCAGCATCATTGAATTGGCGGAGCGGAGCAACTCAGGGTTGGGGCGCCGATCTGGTTGTCGAACCCCAACCCCGAATCGTTCTGTCATCAGGCCGACATCATCAGCGGGTTACTGGATGATGCCAAGCTCTTTGGCGCGCTCCTCAGCCTGGGCAGTCCATTCGGCGAGGCCGATCGCGTTCAGCGTCTCGACGTAGGTGTTCCACTCCTCGAACGACCGTTGTCCGGTCATGAACGCGTATTCAGTTTCCGCCTGCGTACGGATGAAGTCGGCGTAGGTCGAGGCGGGAGCCGGCGGCATCGCTGCCCACTGCGTCGTGTCGCTGATCGGGTACGCGCCGCTACGTTCGAGAATACTGAAGACATCGATGGTGTCACCATCGTCATACGAATGCACTGATTCGTACCGGGCGACAAGCTCCTCGGAGGAGCCGACCAGCGCCCAGCCGGTCAGTTGGCGATACGGGAGGGCCGCCACTTCCTTGATCTGGAGAATCTGGCCTTCCGCGTCTCGCTCCCAGCCCTGCCCTTCTTCACCGTGCGCGGTGGAGAGGTAACCAGGTCCGTTGATCCACTCCAGCAGCCGGGCCACGGCTTCGCCACGCCCCTCATCGACCGCCCGTTGTGACATTCCGTACTGCATGCCCGCGTTCGACCGCTCCCCGGCCATGGAAAGCCCGTTCGGGCCAACCGGAGGATCGATCGGCACGTATCTCCCGGTGGGATTCGCGCCCTTGAACTCGGAGTAGCCCTGGATGCAGAACAGTGCGCACCAGTCCTCGAACAGGATCCCGATCCGTCCCGCCTTCCACTTCGCCCACGCATCGAGCGATTCCTGGCTTACCCAGTCTGGATCCATCACACCGGCCGCTTGGACCTGACTGACGAATTCAAGGTACTGCCGGTGCTCTTCGGTCACGGCCCGGTTCACGAGGGTGCCGTCCTCCGCGACCGTCCATGGTGCCGAGTCGCCGAACGCGCCCTGGAAGGCGCCTCCGGAAGTGCCGCCACCCAAGCCGGTGAGAAAGCCCTCGAAGTTGACGGAACCGGTGAACCCGTAGGTATCGGCGGCGCCGTTGCCATCGGGATCCTGCGTCGTGAACGCCTGCGCCACGGCCAGGAACTCGTCGGTCGTCTTTGGCACTTCCAGGCCGAGGTTGTCCAGCCAGTCCTGCCGGATCGCAATCACGCCCTTGTACGGATCCGCATTCCTGGTGACCAGGCTGTACTGCTTGCCGTCGAAGGTGCCGATCGGTGCTAATTCCTCGACATCCCTGTCACGGACGTAGGTTGGCATGAACTCGCGGAATGGCGTCCAATCGGCGGCCAACCCTTGCTGCACGAGCAGCGAGGTCGTCGACAAGTCGGTCGTGAACACGTCGGGAAGATCGTTGGCGGCGGCTCGCGTTCGCAACGTTGGCGTGTACTGCGATGCGTCCGTGATCCAGGTGATCTGAACGTCGATGTTCAGCTCGTCGCGGACGCGCTGCAGCCATGGCCAGTCTTCTGGCGGCGGTCCGGCTTCCTGTGACCGCACACTTGACATCAGGGTGATCGTCTGGGTCTCCTCGAACCGGAACGGCGTGTAGCCGGTTCCAACCGGAGTTGCATTCGGTGTGGCGCCCGGGGTTGCACCTGGAGTCGCTCCTGGTGTTGCCCCCTGCGCGGCGACATTAGCGAGAGACGACGTCAGCAGGACGAGGATGGCCAGCATGAATGTCAGTGGTCTGTGCCTGGAACCGGGTGTCATCGACTTGCCCATAGGAACTCCCTTGCGTGACTGGATCAACTTCGGAACTTCCGTCCATTCGGACACTGGATGGCGGGATAGGCGGTTCCTCCTAATGTGGCCCTCGACACTTACGGGCAGCAGACGCGGTGGATTCAACCGTGTGATATCGCTGGTGACATGGGTTCGGACCCAGCGGGGACGAGGACTGTGCCCACCTCGTCATCCCTTGATCGAGCCCAGGAGCACTCCCTTGGTGAAATGGCGTTGCAGGAAGGGGTAGACCAGCAGCATCGGCACAAGGGCGATGATCACCGCGGCAGCCCGGAGCGACTGGGTGGGCACGATCGCCCGGACGTTGATGTCGACGAACTCGTTCATGTTCCCGGAGGAGAGCAGCTCTCGAAGGACGATCTGCAGTGGCTGCTTCTCCGAGCTTTGGATGTAGAGGATGGCATTGAAGAACTCGTTCCAGTGCGCGACGGCGTAGAACAGTCCGATCGTCGCCAGGATCGGCTTGGACAATGGAAGGACGATTTGCCGGAACACCTGCCAGTCGGATGCACCATCGATCCTGGCCGCGTCACGCAGCTCTGGCGGAAGGCCTTCGAAGAACGCCTTCATCACCAACAGGTTCCAGGCGCTGACGAGCCCGGGAAGAATCAGTGCCCAGTAGCTGTCCATCAGCCCCAAATCCTTGACGAGCAGGTAAGTGGGAATCAGGCCGCCGCTGAACAGCAGCGTGAACAGAACGGCGATCAGGATCGGAGTGCGAAGCCGGAAGTGGGGCAGCGATAACGGATAGGCCATCATCGTCGTCACGAGCAGGTTCAGCGTGGTGCCGACGACGGTGACCCCGATCGAGACCAAGAACGAGCGCGGGAGCCGCTCCGACGTCAGCAACTGCTCGTACCCCGCGAGCGTCATCTTCTCTACTGGCGGAAAGAACGCTCCCCATGTGCTTGACCACACTTCGAGCGGGGTAATCGACATCACAATCACGTACCAGAACGGGACGATCACGGTCAGGGCGAACAGCGCGAGGATGACGATGATCACCGCGTCGAACAGCCGCTCACCCTTGGAATACGTCAACATGTGCCTTGTCCCCTCATGGCAACGTTCACCATCCGTCGTTGGCCCGGTGACTTCCGGTCGTCACCAGATGATCCCCTTGCCCGTGGTCCGGCGGGCGAGCCAGTTGCAGAACACGATCAGGATCATCCCAATGACGCTCTTGAACAGCCCGACGGCTGCGCCGGTGGAGTACTGGAAGCCCGTGGTCAACTGCCGGTAGACCCAGGTATCGATGATGTCGCCGACGCTGTAGACGGCGGGGTTGTACATGATGAAGACCTGTTCGAAGCCGGCGCTGAGCAGGTTCCCCAGATTTAGCAGCGAGACCAGCATCACGACCGGCAGGATTCCGGGCAGGCTGATATCCCAGATTCGTCGCAACCGGCTGGCTCCGTCGACGCTGGCGGCTTCATAGAGCTCGTTGGAGATGCTGGCGAGGGCGGCGAGGTAGATGATCGCGCTCCAGCCCACCTCCTTCCACATGCCAGAGCCGACCAGGACGGTCCGAAACCAGTCAGGGTCGGCAAGGAAATTGATCGGCGATCCCCCGGCCGCGACGATCGGCCTGTTGATAAGACCGCCGGACGGGGCCAGCAACACCTGAACAATGCCGAAGACGATCACCCAGGAAAGGAAATGCGGGAGATATGTCACGGTCTGGACGCTCTGCTTGAACCACCCGATCCGCACTTCATTGAGCATCAGCGCCAGCGCGATTCCAACCGGGATACCGAATGCGAAGCGGTAGACGCTGATCAGGAGCGTATTCTGGAGAATGCTCGAAAAATATGTGCTGTTGAATACGTCGCGGAAGTGCTGCAGCCCAACCCACGGGCTTCCGAGAATGCCATCCAGTACACGATAATCCTTGAAGGCGATGATCGCGCCATACATCGGGTAATAACGAAAGACCAGGAAGTAGAGCACGCCGGGCAGGATCATCAGGTAGAGGACGCGCTGGCTGCGCAGATCCTGCATGACGCGCTGGCGCCTGGTCACCGTTGCCCTTCGCGGCAAGACTCCCGGAAGTGCCCCGACATCTACGCCCGTGGACTGCGATTGCGTTGCCATCACGTTCCTTCCCGTGAGGGACTCCATGAGTCACCGGGCGCACCCACGACTGCCTCACGCAGGCCAGTTTCGTGTCTCTGTCTTGCTGATGTGTTTTTCGTCGCGCGTTGAGAGATATATAGTATACGAACAGTGACGCGTGTCAAGCGTTCATACATGGCTCCATGGCAGAAGACCAAAACTACCGTGGGGTTCCGATTCACGGAGAGAGCGATTCCCAACATGCTCCCGTTCACCATGGATGAGGCCCAGGCGCTCTGGGCGCGCCTTGTCGCTGGTTGGGTCGACCATCTCGACCCGACCGGCGCCCGCACCCTGCTCGATGGCGTCCCCAATCGCCACGATGCCGGCGGCTCCTACGAAGGCGTCACCCGCATGCTGTGGGGGCTCGGCGGCTGGCTATCGCGGCCCGACCGCGAGACCCGCGTGGAATGGCGCGGCCGGAGCTACGACATCGCGACATTGACCCGGCAGGCACTCTTGAACGGAACGAATCCGGCATCATCGGGATACTGGGGAGTCCCGCCTGATCCAGATCCGTCCAGCAAGTCCGACCAGCGGACGGTCGAGAGCGGACAAGTCGCGTTCGCGCTCTGGCAGAGCCGGTCCCACATCTGGGACACCCTCGATGACTCGGAGCGCGCCCAGATCACCGCCTGGCTCGACGCCTGCGGTCGGCGTCCCTCCACATGGCGCAACAACTGGGCGCTGTTCTGGGCGCTCAATCACGCGAGCCGGAAGGCGCTCGGCGCGCCACACGACCAGTCGATCATTGATGATGTCCTCATCTGGCTTGACGATGCCTACTGCGGCGACGGCTGGTACGACGACGGCCCGACCCGTGGGGTCAACCACTTCGACGACTACACGCTCTGGGTTTTCACCTCGCATGTGCTCGCCTGGGCGCAGGTCGATGGGGCGACGACACCCGTTCGGCGCGATGAGCTGCTCGGTCGCATCCGGCAGTTGATGGCTCACGTTCCGTACTTTTTCGCCGACGATGGACGGTACCCGGAATACGGTCGGAGCCTCTCCTACAAGTTCGCACGCCTCGGCGCCCCGATCGGGGCTCATCACGCCGGTGCCTGGCCCCACCCGCCCGGAGTGTTGCGCCGGATTGTCGGACGCCACATTCGCTGGTACGTCGATTCTGGAGCGGTCCGTGCCGACGGCACGTTGCGTCAGGAGCTTTCCTTTGGTGGTAGCCCGGACATCCGGGAACCCTATGTCGCGACTGGATCGGCCTACTGGGCGATGCAGGCGTTCGGCGCACTGTGGACACTTGCCGACGACGATCCGTTCTGGACGGATGACGAACTCCCGCTGCCCGTCGAGCACGGTGACTTCACGCGCGTGCTCCGCGAACCGGGCTGGGTCCTTGTTGGCTCAGCGTCCACGGGCGGCGTGCAGCGCTTCTCGTCCTTGAGTTCGCACACTCCCGCCAAGTACGGCAAGTTCGCTTACGCAACGCATGCACCGTTCAATGCCGGCCTCACCGGAGGGACGCCATCACCGGACAGCATGCTGTGCCTGATCAGTGGCGACCACATTGGCCATCGGAATCGCACGCTCGAGGCGATGGTGGGCAAACCGGGCTGGTTGCGGTTCCGGCACGAGCAGACGCTGGGAGACCACAGCCACCTGATCGAGACCGTGATCGTCACGCACGGTGACACTCACCTGCGTGCGCACCGGGTCGAACTCGCGGCAGGGGCACCACCGGTTCAAGCGGTCGAAGGCGGGTTTCCGCTCGGCTTTCACCCGGGTGCCATCCCTATTGTCTCCGCGTCCACGACGTCCCTGTGCTCGTCCGCCACGGAGGGCCAGCTGACAAGCTCCATCACCGGAATCGAAGGATACGATCGGCCCCGGCTGCCTAACCCGTGGATGGGCGACCAGACGCTCAACAGCGTGTTCGGCCGCTATGTGCTGCCGCTGCTCGAGATCGATCAGGTCACGGATCGACACGAGCTGGCCTGCGTCGTCTTCCTGGGAGCACTTGATGAGGAGGCACCCTCCACGCCCGTTGTGCGCTGGCTGGAGGACGGGACGGTGTCGGTGCACTGGGACACAGCGGAAGCACCCGTCGTGGTCGGCCCCCTACCGTCGTGAATCCGGCAACGCTTCGCGAGCGACATGGACAAAACCGGTGGACATATATAATATAGCTAGGTCAACGTGTAATTCAGCGTTTTTCCGGCCGTATCGCCCAGGGGGTGCACGTCCGTCGGGGCCACCCTCCCAAGCAGTGTCAATTGCTGGGAGTCAGTGTGTCAGGCGGCACCCGTGCCACTCCGGGATGGAAGATACAGCGCACGCAGGAGGAACGAATCGGTCGAGCTGGCAGGCATCAACACATCCCCGGTGGTGGTGGTCAGGAACTCAAGGTCCACACGCCGCTTTCAATGAGAAGGAGTTGAACCCGATGCGTCGATATACCGAAAACAAGCCGTCGCAGGGAGTCCCACTGAGCCGTCGTGATTTCGCAGCGCTCGCCGGTGGTGCCGGCGCCGCATTCGCGATGGGCTTCCCCGTTCGCGCGATGGCCCAAACACCTCCGGTCCAACTTCCTGCCCAATTCGCTGAGTCACCCCTCTTCGCCGAGCAGACGGCAAGTGGCGCACTCCCTCCCGTCCGAGAACGGCTTCCCCTCAATCCGATGATCGTCACGCCGACCGAACAGGTCGGAAAATACGGCGGCTCGTGGCGGACTGCGATCGTTGGTGGGGGCGATTTCGCCTGGCTGGTTCGTACCGTTGCCTACGACTATCTGGTGCGGTGGGATCCAGCTTGGGAAGCCGTCGTCCCGAACGTCGCCGAATCGTGGGAGACCAGTGCCGATGGGCGGACGTATACCTTCAAGCTGCGCGAGGGCCACAAGTGGTCGGACGGCCAGCCCTTCACCGTCGCGGACGTGATGTTCTACGGCGAGGATGTCTACCGCAACGAGGAACTGACCACCAGTCTCGGCACTAACCCGTGGACGATCGAGCAGGTCGACGACCTTCGCTTCGCCGTTACCTTCGAGCGCCCGGATGGCCTCTTTATCCAGAACCTGGCCACCCCGAATGGTGACGACTGGACGGGCTACCCGAAGCACTATCTGCAGCAGTTCCACGCCAAGTACAACACCACCAATCTCGACCAGCTTGTGGCCGATGCCGGCACCGAAACGTGGGCCCGACTTTTCCAGCAGATGGGAACGGCCATCCCCGGCACTTCTTCGGACGCCCGCTTCCAGAATCTGGAGCTGCCGACGCTGTACGGCTGGAGGCTCGTCGAGCCCTACGCCGAAGGGACACGGGTTCGGGTCGAGCGCAACCCGTACTACTTCAAGGTCGATCCCGAGGGCAACCAACTGCCCTACATCGACGAGGTGGTCTTCAACACGGTCCAGGACAACGAGGTGCTGTTGCTCCAGGCAACGAATGGCGAGCTCGATATGCACGCCCGGCATATCAACACGGATCCCAACAAGTCCGTGCTGTCTCAGGCAGCAGCGGACGGTGGGTTCCGCCTGTTCGAAATGCTCCTGGCGTCGATGAACACCTGCATGATTGCCTTCAACATGACGAGCCAGGACCCGGCGCTGCAGCCGATCTTCGCCAACAAGGACTTCCGGGTCGGGCTGTCGCACGCGATTAACCGGCAGGAGATCATCGACGCGGTCTTCGTCGGCCAGGGCGAACCGTGGCAGGGTGCACCCCGACCGGAATCTGCCTACGTGAACGAGACGCTCGCCAAGCAGTTCACCGAGTATAGTGTTGACCTCGCCAACCAGCATCTCGACAAGGTTCTGCCGGACAAGGATGGGAGCGGGATGCGCCTTCGTCCAGACGGCCAGGCACTCGTCATCCGGGTAGACGTCACCTCCCTGGAGCCGACCTGGGTCGATCAGATGAACCTCGTCATCGGATATTGGCAGCAGGTAGGCGTCCAAGCCCAATTGCAACCGCAGGATCGTTCCCTTCTCTACCAGCGCAAGGACGCCAACCAGCACGAATGTGTCGTCTGGGGCGGTGATGGCGGATTGAACGACGCCATCCTTGAGATGCGCTGGTACGCTCCGGTCAACAACGAGTCTAATTACGGAATCGGCTGGTGGCAGTGGTTCGCCCAGCCCGCCAACCCGCTTGCAGCCGCGGTCGAGCCTCCCGCCGAGGTTCAGGAGCAGTTGAAGCTCGTCACACAGCTCCGTGAAACGGTCGATCCCGTGGCCCAGGGGGAGCTGTTCCAGCAGATCCTTGACATCGCCGCCGAGCAGTTCTATGCCATCGGTATTGCTCTCCCTGGTCCCGGATACGGGATTGTCAAGACGAACTTCCGTAACCTAGTGGAGCCGATGCCGAATGCGTACCTCTACCCGCACCCAGGTCCATCCAATCCCGAGCAGTACTTCTTCGAGTCCTGATCGCTAGCACGAGAGAGCGGTTCCGCACGTTGGAGGAACCGCTCTCTGTCCATGAAGAGTGGTGGATGGCCGAGTTCCCATGGAGCCGACGCCTGACTCATGTTCAAGGGGACCGTCGCTCCACATCTCGCAAGCCGAGATATATCGCGATGCCACGACCAATTGCAGCGAGGCTCTAGCGGAATGACCACTCAGGCAACGGCGACCACGTCCATCTTGACCAGCCGCTTTACACCGCAACTGGTCCGCAAGGCGCTGGTCGGCCGGGAGTCATGGCGGCCTTATCCCCCGATCGACGACCGGGACGGGTGGGCGGTGATTCCTCAGGAAACCCGAGCCGGCCTCGTCCAGCGAGCGGAGCCGAGGTTGGGCATGGCGTGGCCGGCGCTCCCGGCTTCGGTGTTCCTGGACTTCGCGCGAGACGGCAATCGCAGCCGCTACGAAGCGCCCCACTTCGAGCGCCGGGAGGCGCTGATCCAGCTCGTGCTCGCCGAGTGCATCGAGGCGGACGGTCGCTTTCTCGATGACATCGTCAATGGCATCTGGGCGCTCTGCGAGGAGAGCTTCTGGGGCGTCTCCGCGCACAGTTACAGCCGCCGCTTCGAGCGCGGCCTGCCAGACACGTCCTTTCCCGTCGTTGACCTGTTCGCCGCGGAAACGGGGTCACTGCTGGCCTGGACGCACTACCTCTTGCGCCCAACCCTCTCCGGAGAGCTTCCTGTCGTCCTGGATCGGATCGAGCATGAGGTCCACGCGCGGATCGTGGAACCATACCGGTCCGTCGATGATTGGATGTGGCTGGGCCTCTCACCTCGTGCTGACGACCGGCCGCCCAATAACTGGAACCCCTGGATCCACTCCAATGTGCTCGCCGCCAACCTCCTGCTCGAGCCAGATGCTGAGATCAGGGCCGCCACCGTCGATCGTGCGCTGACGGGCATCGATGCGTTTCTCGCCGGGTATCACCCGGATGGCGGCTGCGATGAAGGCATCTCCTACTGGGGGCGGGCTGGTGGCAGCCTGTTCGACTGCCTGGATCTGCTTGCCCGCGCCAGCGACGAGGCGCTCAATGCCTTCGGTATTCCACTAGTCCAGGAGATTGGCCGTTACGTCTACCGTGCCCACATCGGAGGGTCCTGGTACGTCAACTTCGCCGATGGTGCTGCAAAGACGACCCCTGAGCCGGGCGTGGTCTATCACTATGGCAAGCGCATCGATGATCCGAAGCTGATGGCGCAGGCGGCCGAAGCCGAGCGCCTGCGGAAGGGCTTGCCGGAAACGAAGCTGTCGATCGGGCGGGAACTCCCTGCCATCTTCGACCCTATCCCGGACGAGGTTGCGAAACAACTACCGCCATTGATCCGCGACTCATGGATGGATGGCATCCAGGTTTTGACCGCACGCGAGCGCGAAGGATCGACGGAAGGCCTGTTTCTCGCGGCGAAGGGCGGCCACAACGCCGAAAGCCATAACCATAACGATGTCGGCCACTTCATCGTCGGGCTCGACGGTGCTCCGGTCCTCATCGATGTCGGGGTCGAGACCTATACGCGCAAGACGTTCAGCGCCGATCGGTATGACATCTGGACCATGCAGAGCGCCTACCACAACTTGCCGACCATCGATGGTCATCAACAGCAGGCGGGCCTGGACTTCCGGGCCACGGACGTGGACGCCAGCGTCTCGGACGGCAGGGCCGAACTGTCGCTTGATATCGCCTCAGCCTATCCCGAAGGGGCCGGCGTCCGCTCCTGGCGACGGTCGATCCGCCTCGATCGCGGAGCAAACTCCACGGTCTCGGTGCGGGACACATGGGCGCTCGAATCCGCTCCGGACCAACTGACGTTATCCCTGATGGCGGCGTCGGACGTCGAGCGTGCGGAACCGGGTGTCCTCCGCTTCAAGGGCGTCGAACAGGCTCTGGACGTGCGTTTCGATCCGGCGATGTTCGAGGCGGAGATCGAGCATATCGACATCAATGATGCGCGGCTTTTCCCGGTTTGGGGTGATCACGTCAGCCGCGTACTGCTCCGAGTCTCTGCTCCAGCCGCGCAAGGGGATTGGACACTGACGATGGCGGCGAGTGCGAACTAAGGCGCCGCGCCGTCCCCGGATAGTTCGAGCGTCCCGTTCCAGTTTGGGAGTCTGACCATGGTGCAATACATTGGACGACGCGTGCTGCTGATGATCCCGACGCTGTTCGCGATCTCGATCGTGTCGTTCATCATCATCCAGCTCCCGCCGGGGGACTTCCTAACCACGCTCGTCTCCCAACTCAGCAGCCAGGGTGAATCGGTCAACCAGGAGGCGCTCAACGCGCTTCGAAGTCAGTACGGGCTGGGTGAACCCGTCTACGTTCAGTATTACCTGTGGATCAAAAACATCCTGCTGCACGGCGACTTCGGTGATTCGTTCGAATACAACCGCCCGGTCCGGGATTTGCTCGGCAGCCGTCTCGCCTGGACGGTCGGCATCTCACTCGCTTCGCTGTTGATCACCTGGCTGGTCGCCTTCCCGGTAGGCATCTACTCGGCGGTCCGGAAATACACACCGGGTGATTACGCGCTCACATTCGTCAGCTTTCTTGGGTTGGCGATTCCGGAGTTCATGCTTGCGCTCGTCCTGCTCTATGTCTCCAGCGAGTACCTCGGGCTGAGCGTTGGTGGCTTGTTCTCCCCCCAATATCAGGACGCGGCCTGGAGTTTAGCAAAGTTCGGTGACCTCCTCGCTCACCTCTGGATCCCGGTGATCATCATCGGCGTCGCGAGCACGGCCGGTCTCGTTCGGATCATGCGGGCGAACCTGCTCGACGAGTTGAACCGGCCCTATGTCGTGACGGCTCGTGCCAAGGGACTTGAGGAGCGCAAACTGTTGCTCAAATACCCTGTCCGCCTCGCGCTCAACCCGTTCATCAGCACGCTCGGGTGGGCACTGCCAGGAATCATCTCCGGAGAGGCGATCGTCGCGATCGTCCTCAGCCTGCCGACGATCGGGCCGTTGTTGCTGCGGGCACTGCAATCCCAGGACATGTACCTGGCGGGCAGCCTGATCCTGATCCTCAGTGTCCTAACCGTGATCGGCACGCTCATCTCTGACATTCTGCTTGCCTGGCTCGATCCCAGGATCCGGTACATGTAGCGCTCGTCCCTGCCCTGGAATCCACACCGACGAGTCATCCGTCCGAGGAAATGCACCATGTCGAGTCAGGTCCAACACGAACAAAGCGCAGCGATCGGCGCCGGTGAATTGGAGACGGCGTCGCCGGTGGCTCCAGCTGGGGCGGAGCAGGCGCCCCAAACCGCCTATGTCGCCTCGCAGTGGCGATTGATGTGGTGGAAGTTCAAGCGCCACAAGCTGGCGATGATCGGCGGCGCGATCGTGATCATCCTGTACCTGATCGCCATCTTCGCGGAGTTCCTCGCGCCCGCCGACCCGAATCTCGTCAGTTCCACCTACACATACGCGCCGCCACAGACGCTCCGCCTGTTCACCACCAACGATGACGGGCTGCAGGTCGGCCTGCACGTCTTTGGTCTCAAGTCCGAGATCGACAAGGCGACGCTTAGCCGAACCTTCACCATCGACGAGAGCCAACGAATTCCGGTCGGCTTCTTCGTGCGTGGCCACGAGTACAAGCTGTTCGGATTCATCCCAACCGATCGGCACCTGATCGGTCCCAAGGACCCCTCCCAGCCGATGTACATCCTTGGAGCTGATCGACTCGGCCAGGATCTCCTCAGCCGAATGATTTATGGAACGCGAATCTCGATGTCGATCGGGCTCATCGGTGTGCTGATCAGCCTCGTGCTCGGCATCCTGCTTGGCGGAATCTCCGGGTATTTCGGTGGCGGCATCGACAGTTTCATTCAACGCGTGATCGAGTTCATTCGCTCGATTCCCACGATTCCGTTGTGGCTCGGCTTGGCGGCCGCGCTACCACGAACCTGGACCCCCCTCCAGGTGTACTTCGGGATCACGATCATTCTTTCGATTATCGGCTGGACAGGGCTTGCGCGTGTGGTCCGCGGCCGATTTCTGTCGCTGCGGGAGGAGGAGTTCGTCACCGCCGCCCGCCTCGACGGATCCAGCGAGATGCGAATCATCCTTCGGCACATGGTGCCATCGTTCATGAGTCACATCATCGCGTCCCTGACGTTGGCGGTGCCAGCGACGATTCTCGCCGAAACAACGCTGAGTTTCCTTGGGCTGGGTCTGCGCTCGCCAATCAACAGCTGGGGAGTGCTTCTCGAAGAAGCGCAGAACATCCGGTCGATCTCAACCGCACCATGGCTCCTCCTGCCCGGCCTGCTTGTGGTCATCGCCGTCCTCGCCCTCAACTTCTTTGGCGACGGCCTGCGCGATGCCGCCGATCCTTACGCGACGTGATCGATTCCATGTCCCGAGGTACCAGCCCACCATGACGGATTCCCAGACAATCGCCAGCGATGTCGTGCTGGATGTTCGCGGACTCAAGACGCACTTTCCGCTCGACGAAGGGCTCGTGCGCGCGATCGACGGGGTCGACTTCACGGTCCGGCGCGGCAAAACCCTTTGCATCGTTGGTGAGAGCGGGTGCGGCAAGAGCATGACCGCGCGTTCGATCCTCCAGATCGTGCAACCCCCAGGACGGATCGTCGAGGGGGAAATGCTGTTCCAGCGCCGCGACAAGGATGGCGTGCAGCAGAAGGTCACCGACCTTGCTCGTCTCAACCCGAAAGGGAAGGAGATTCGAGCCATCCGCGGCAAGGAGATCTCGATGATCTTCCAGGAGCCGATGACCTCGCTCTCGCCGGTTCACACGGTGGGCGACCAGATCACGGAGTCGATCATCCTCCATCAGGGCACGTCCCAGGAGGAAGCGACGAAGAGGGCGATCGAGGGGCTGGAGCGGGTCGGCATTCCCCGCGCCAGGGATCGAATCGACACCTTCCCGTTCCAGCTGAGCGGCGGCATGCGGCAGCGGGTCATGATCGCGATGGCGCTCGCGTGCGACCCCTCGCTCCTGATCGCGGACGAGCCGACGACCGCGCTCGATGTGACGACACAGGCCCAGATCCTCGACCTGATGCGTGGCCTTCAGGCCGAGCTCAACATGTCGATCATGTTCATCACCCATGACCTCGGCGTCGTTGCCGAGATCGCAGACGAGGTCGTCGTGATGTACCTCGGTCTTGTCGTCGAGCGGGGTTCGGTCGACGAGATCTTCCACGATCCCAAGCACCCCTATACTCGGTCGCTGCTCCGCTCGATTCCACGCCTGGGACAGCACCGGATGCACCGCCTGGAATCCATCAGAGGAATGGTTCCCTCACCGTTCGATCGGCCGAAGGGATGTCCGTTCCACACCCGATGCGACGCGTTCATGCCCGGCGTTTGCGACCAGATCTTGCCGGAACCAATACCGGTCGGTGACAACCGGGACGTCCGGTGCCTGCTCTATGAGCCCAAGCTCGCCGATGTCGTGAAGGCGTCGTCCGGCGGACGAACCGGCACGGCCGCCGCGCAGGTGAGGGAGCGATAACCCATGCAGGTCACACAGCGTCCAACGTCCGCCACTGACGAACGGGCTCGCCAGGTCCCACTTCTCGAGGTTGAGAATCTCCAGCTGCATTTTCCGATCACGTCCGGCCTGATGCGGCGGGAGGTTGGCGCGGTCAAGGCGGTCGATGGTGTGAGTTTCACGATCCAGCCTGGAGAGACGCTGGGGCTCGTCGGCGAGAGTGGCTGTGGCAAGACGACAACCGGTCGTTCGATCGTGCGGGCCATGAAACCCACTGGCGGCGCGATCCGGTATCACCGCAAGAACGGAAACGTCGTCGATCTCGCGACCCTCGGCGGGAGCGAATTGAAATCGATCCGGAGCGAGATCCGGATGGTTTTCCAGGATCCCTACTCGTCGCTCAATCCGCGGATGACGGTCATGGACGCGGTCAGTGAGCCGCTCAAGGTGAACAAGGTTGCTCGCGGCAAGGAGCTCGAACATCGTGTCGCCGAGCTGCTGCGCAAGGTCGGGCTGCGGCCGGAATACATGCACCGCTACCCGCACGCGTTCAGCGGTGGCGAGCGGCAACGGATCTCGATCGCGCGGGCGCTCGCCCTTGATCCCCGCCTCGTCGTGCTCGACGAGGCGGTGTCGGCGCTTGATGTTTCGATTAGGGCGCAGATCCTCAACCTGCTGGAGGACCTTCAAGAGGAGCTCAACCTGACGTACTTGTTCATCTCCCACGATCTCAGCGTTATCGAGCACATTTGCGATCGCGTGGCCGTAATGTACGTCGGCAAACTGGTCGAGACGGCGACGACCGAACAGCTCTTCCAGGCGCCTGCCCATCCCTATACCGAGGCCCTGATCTCCTCCGTGCCGATCCCGGACCCGCGACTACGGAACACGCGGGCACGGATCAAGCTCCAGGGCGAGATCGCCGATCCGGCGAACCCGCCCAGCGGATGCTACTTCCACCCTCGTTGCCGGTACGCTCAGGACATCTGCAGGACGGAGGCGCCGCCGTTCAAGCGTGGTCCGGCGGGGCAACCGGCTCTCTGCCACTTCGCGGACGAGCTGGAGCTTGCCGGGATTACCGCCCCGCAGCCAATCACCTCCTGATCGGTCCAGGGCTCCAGAGAGGGTGTATCCGTGGCGCCAGCTTCCCACGCCGACACGTCGGTCAATGCGAGATCACGAGCGTCAGGGACGCGATCGCCAGGGCGAGGAATGCGCCTGGAAACGCGAGATTGTAGAAAACCCTGGCCCGCAGGTGAGCGATTATCGCGCCCACGAAGAAGGCGACAAGCCCGAGTGCCGCAGCCACTCCGATGAGGTGGAATCCCAGCAAGCCGAGGAAAAGCCCTACTGCGCCAGCGGCCTTGAGCGTTGCCAGTAGGGGAAGCCACGACGGCGGCACGCCCACTTCAGCTGAGTTGGCGAGGACGAAGTTTGCCCTCCTCAGGTCAGCGACGGCGATACCACCATTCGCCACGATCGTGAACAAAGTGACAACAACGTACGCGGTGGACATTCGAGGATCCTCCCAAGGTGCCGTCAGCGGGCGAGACCTGTGCCCGCGATGGTCCCGTCACGGGCAGCGTGAGATGGCACGCTCCTGCGGCCGTTCGACTCAGGTCTCGACATGCAACTGGGCGAGACGTCGAGGATCAGCGATGACGTCATAGTGGACAATCCGGTCGCCAGAGATGTGGAGTACCAGGGCAGTCAGCAGATCCGCACCCTCCAGGATTGCAATGCCCGGTTGCCCATCGATCTCGACCATCCGTGCTCGACGGGCGTTGGCCCGAAGCGACTGCGTTTCGGATGCAACGGCCTGTACTCCCCGCACCCGCAATGCCGTACCCGGCGGAAGGGCTTGTGGGTCTGCCGTTCTCGTCACATCAGGGTGGAGGAGCCTGACAAGGTCGTCGATATCGCCCTGTTGGGCTGCTCTGAGGAATGCGCTCACCACTCCCCGCGTCGCGTTGGAGTCCACATCTTCCGCGTTGGTCCGCCGGCGCACCCGCCCTCGTGCGCGGCTCGCCAGCTTCTTCGCCGATCCGGGAGTCGTGCCCAGAATGTAGGCAACCTCATCGAAGGGTGTGCCGAATACGTCGTGGAGTATCAGCGCGACCCTCTGAGGCGGTGTCAGTTCATCGAGGACGACCGTGAACGCCTCGGTCAGTTCGCCCGCGAGAAGAGCAATCTCCTCCGGGTTGTCGCTACGGCTGGCCGGTGTTGCCGCCAGGTGTTCCGGTTCGAGAGGATATTCGCGTGACCGGCGCAGGAGATCGAGGCACAACCTCGTCACGACAGTGGTCAGCCACGCCGGCTGGTTCCGGATGTGCTCGATGTCAGCGCTCGCGAACCGAATCCACGCCTCCTGCACGACGTCCTGAGCGTCAGCATCCGATCCGAGGATGCGGAACGCCACAGCCAGTAAGTGCGGACGCTCTCGGCGGAAAACCGTCACCCGGTTCGCACCGTTCTCCATAAGGGGGTGATCTCCCAAGCGATACTCTCCGTGTCGAGTCTTCACAGCCCAGGGCCGTAACTGCCGATTCTCTCCACGACCTCGGGGCCGGGATACCCGCCTTCGATGCCCTCCCCTGTAACTTGAGGCAGGTCCCGCGTGACCCCGATGTCCATCAGCGGCTTCGAGCCCTCTTCGGCCAGCTCGCCTAACGCCGGGAAGCGGCGGCGGTTTCGTACGCGCCCGTGCGTCAAGCTCACGCCATCCGGCGCCTCCTTGACCAGAACCCCGAACGAAGGAGCCAGTGCTTCATTGACCTTGGCGGCACCCTCCTCCGACGTGGTCTCGAACTCGATCATCCGCTGCGTGCCCATTGTTGTCTCCTAAAGTCCACGAATGTCTACGTATTCATTAGACGCACCGGCAGTGCACAAGGTGACCCAAGCCCATGCGGTTTTCCACAATGCTTTTCCGCCTGGCAATCACTGTCGCCCCTCTAAGCACCGGCCCCTGCCAGTGGCGACCATGTGCCCCGCGGGAATGTGTCATGGTTCCGTGATATTCTTCACAATCTCGTTCGGTCAGACGTATACTAGAGGAAATCCGTGGGCATCCCAAACCCACAAGAGCGACAGCGTGTTCGAGGCGGGCAATCATGAATAATTACCATTCTGATCCGAGGCACTCGATGACTTCGCGAACTCGACGACGAGCCGAGTTCCGTTCCACCTTCCGAGCGACTGCTTTGCTTGCAGTAGTCGTGATGATCACGAGCGGCATGTCACTGCACATCGGCCTTGCCCAGGGCACGCCGGCTGCCTGCTCGCCCGGCCCGAGCTCGTCCCCCGTTGCCGAGATCGGTCCCATTCCCGAGCTCTCGCCAGTCGTGGCCCCGGAAGGTGCCACCCAGATCACTATGGGGTACATTCCCGTCTCGATCTTCGCCCCGGTGTTCGTCGCCTACGAGAAGGGATATTTTGCGGAGCAAGGGCTCGATGTAACCCTGGAGCAGCTTCCGGGAGGGTCGGACATCGTGCTGCAAACGGCGACCGGTGATCTCGATCTCGGAATCAGCGGTACCGGCCCTGCCTTCTGGAATGCTGCAAGCCAAAATCTCGGCGTGACAGTCATTGCCCCTGGACACGCCGAGGGATCCCCGGTCGCCACACCGCTGATGATCTCCAGCCGCGCCTGTGAGGACGGGTCGATCACCAATGTCGCCGACCTCGCGGGGAAGCGGGTCTCCGTCAACGCGCCGGGCGCTACCGAGTTCTGGCTGGATGCCGCGCTCAGGACAGCGGGGCTCTCGATCGCCGATGTGAAGCTCCAGTTCCTGAGTTTCCCGGATGCCGTCGTCGCGCTCGAATCCGGGGCTCTCGATGCGGCGATGATCGGCGAGCCGCTGGCCACTCGCGCCGAACAAGAGGGCATCGCGGTACGCCTGCTGGCCGACTTTCCGGTCCAGGACATCCAGCCGACGATGATCTTCGGCAACCAATCCTGGCTGGACGCCAACCCGGACGCGGCGGCGAGGTTTGTCGCCGGATACCTCCGGGCATCCCGGGACCTAACCGCGAATTTCAATGACCCGCTGCATCTCGCGATCATCCAGAAATACACCGAGGTCCCACCCCAGCTCATCGCCGAATCAGTCAAGCCGGTGTATTCGACGGACGGCACGATCAGCCTCGAAAGCCTCTCGCTGCTCCAGGAGTTCTTCCGGGACCGTGGGCAGCTCGACTACGAGGAAGATATCGACCCCGCCACGCTGGTTGACACACAGTACGTCGATTCGGCGAACACGCTGCTCAATCCGTGACAGGCATTCGAACGTGACGACAAGTGAACGCCAGCGCGATCTCGCCACAGGTGGAGCCGCCATCGAGGCAGTGGACCTGGGCAAGCAATTCCTCACCTCGGGCGGCGCGATCGACGCTGTCCAGCACGTGACGTTGACGATTCCGGCAGGGGAGTTCTGCGTGCTCGTTGGCCCTTCCGGTTGCGGGAAATCGACCTTCCTCCGGATGGTCGCCGGGCTTGAGTCGCCCACCAGTGGTCATCTCACGATCACTTCGCCTTCCGGGGGGACCGTTACCAACGCCGTGGTGTTCCAGGGGCGCAGCCTCTTCCCATGGCTCACCCTTGAGGACAACATCGGGTACGGATTGCGGTTGCAAGGCATCACGCCCGGTGAGCGCAAGGATCGGGTAGCCCAGCTTCTCGCGACCCTCGGACTCTCCCGCTTCGCCCGCACCTATCCGCACCAGATCTCGGAAGGCATGCGCCAACGCGTCGCGATCGGTCGCGCCCTGGCCGTCGATCCCGACATGCTCTTGATGGACGAGCCGTTCGGCGCCCTTGATGAGCAGACGCGGTATCTCTTGCAGGAAGAACTGCTCCGCATTTGGGACAAGACCGGAAAGACGGTCCTCTTCATCACCCACTCGATCG
The DNA here is from genome assembly GCA_902806355.1 of uncultured Thermomicrobiales bacterium. Next base: position 25,847 of record CADCWI010000065.1, read on the forward strand.
ATGAAGCGATCACGCTTGGCGACCGGATAGTCGTCATGACCGCCCAGCCGGGATCGATCCGCGCCATCCTCGACGTGCCGTTTCCCCGCCCTCGGCTCACCAAGGACGTGCGGTCCAACCCCGAATTCGGGTCGTTGTTCGCGCAAACCTGGGACCTTCTCCGCGAAGAGGTGACGCGTGCCCGGCTCGCGCAGGAACGAGCGATCGCATCATGAAGGAGTCATCGGCCCACCAGGCACATGGAAGCGACCCCTTTCGCACCCGGCGCATCCTGGAGCTCCTTCTGACGGTTGCCGGTCCGATCATCATCATTGGCATCTGGGAACTGCTGTCGAGGAGCGAACGGATCGATCCCCGGTTCTGGCCGGCGCCAAGCTCCCTGTGGAATACCGCCGAGACGATGGTGCGGGAGGATGACCTGCTTGGCGACATCCGGATCACGGTCGTTCGTATCGTCGCGGGGTTTCTGATCGGCGCCTTGCCGGGCATCGCGCTCGGCCTCGGGATGGGCTTGTTCTGGCCGGTGCGCGTCTTCTTCATGCCGCTGGCAACCGTGATCTACGCGATTCCCAAAATTGCCGTGCTGCCGCTGATGATCATCGCGTTCGGCACTGGAGAGACATCGACGCTTGTCACCGTCGCGCTCTCGATCTTCTTTCTCGTCGCGCTGAGCACGATGCGGGGAGTACTCGAACTCGATCGCTCGTTCAGGGATGTTGCTCGCAATCTCGGGGCGAACCGGCGCGAGCTGTTCCTGACCGTTGCCCTGCCGGGCGCGATGCCGTCGATCTTCACCGGCCTGCGCCTTGCGCTTGGCTTTGCGCTGGTCGTCGTGGTGGGCACCGAGTTCGTCAACCCGGACAGCGGACTCGGTGCCATGATCTGGACCAGTTACCAGACGCTCCAGATCCGGCAGATGTTTGTCGGGCTGGTGCTGACGGGCATTCTGGGCCTCGCCCTGACAGCGGCGCTGGGCGCGCTCGAGCGGCTGGCGATGCCGTGGCAGAGAGCGGATTCTCGTGCCTCGGCGCTCGGCACATGGATGCGCGCGCTGCGCCTACGCTCGTTCACGGCATCGACGGTCCCGGTCATCGCCGCGACGATGCTTGCCTACTCCGAAGGCCAGGTGCGCTGGGTCTACTTCGCCCTGATGATCGTTGCCTCCGTCCTGACCCATGCGGCCTGCAATCTGACGAACGATTACTTCGATGACCGCCGTGGCGTCGACAGCAACGCTACCCTCGGCCAG
>CADCWI010000066.1 GCA_902806355.1 uncultured Thermomicrobiales bacterium
ATCCGTCAACCACGCCATTCACCTGGGACCAGTTCCGCGAGGCGGCACGGGTGCTGACCGAGCAAGGGGCCGGGCAGTATTACGGCCTGATTTTCGAGGGTGCCCAGACCAATCGATACTCGGCCTGGGCCAACGCGCTGGGCTCGATGTCCGGCCGCAAGGTCGGCTTCTTCTCCGGGGACGCGCCGATCGACTGGAAGACGGGCGAGTTCGCCTTCACCGCCGACGAGTTCGTCGGCGCGATCGAGCTTCTGCTCGCGCTTCGCGACGACGGCAGCATCTTCCCCGGTTCCAGCTCCCTGAACGCCCCGGAGGCACGCGCCCGCGTTCCCCAGGGTGCGGCGGCGATGATCATCCAGGGTCCATGGAACGTGTCGCAGTGGCGGCAGGAATCCCCGGACTTCGACTTCGGCGTCGCGCAGACTCCGATCGCATTGACGGGTGTCTCACCGACCTACCACGTCGGACCGGGCGGATCGAACCCGATGTGGGTCTATTCCGACAGCCAGTACAAGGAAATCGCCGCCGACATCTTCTCCTACGTCGGATCGGTCGAGGGGCAGAAGGCGTGGGCCCAGATCGTCGGCGTCGCCGATCCCGCCCTGTTCCCGGAGGCGCAGTCGGTGGCGGCCGGTGATGATCCCGAAGCGGCCAGGGTGATCGAGCTGTTCGAGCAGGAAATCCGGCTGGCGCCCGATCCCCGCGTCCGCAACCCGGATGCGGCGGAGGTATTCCAGCAGATCCAGCCGGTGCAGCCGGATTATGGAACGACCGTCCAAGGCATGTTCTCCGGCCAGATCGGGGATATCCGGGGAGCGATGCAGGGTCTCCAGGATGCCTGGACCGCCGAGCTCGATCGCGCGATCAAGGCGGCCCAGGATGCCGGAGCGCAGGTCACGCAGGACGATTTCGTGTTCGCCAACTGGGATCCGGCCAGGGACTACACCGATGCCGATTACGCCGCGCTCTGAGTATTGGTGGTCGCGGGGTGTCGCATTTCGGCGCGACACCCCGCATGATGCCTCGGACACCGTATGCAGGTTTTCGATCCGGCAGGAGGGCATGCTCCCGTGAATGATCACGATCGCACCGCATCAGAGGTCGCACATTCGCTCAGCAGGCGACAGGCGCTCAAGGTAGCGGGTGGCTCGGCGCTCGCCTTTGCGGCCGGGAGGGTCGTACCCTCAGGCGCAGACGCCCAGACTCCTCCGAGCCAACCTGCAGATCCGATGCAGATCATCCTGCCCGAGACAGGCATCACGCTTCCCACGGACGAGGTCACCTTCCGCTGGGTCGATAGCGGCGACAGCAAGGCGTTGTTCTTCCGGGCGTACTTCGACGCGTTCACGCAGGCTCACCCGAACATCAAGTTCGATTATCTCGGGCTGCCGTGGACCGAAATTGCCCAGGTCGTCCCGCTTGGTGTTCGCAATGGAAACGCGCCTGACGTGTTCCAGGTTCCGCAAGAGATTCCGATCGCGGAGGCGGTTCGGGAGGGGTGGGTTCGCCCGATTGACGACCTTATTCCCAACTTCCCCGCCTGGCAGGCGGGGTTTCCGCCGGTCTCGTTCGTTGAGGGCGTCAACGTCTTCAATGGCCGTGTCTACACCTTCCCACGCTCGACGAGCCGGCGGGCCGGCATCGTCAACTATTTCAATCGGGCGTATCTCGAGGAGGCCGGGTATAACCCGGCGGAAACACCGTTGACCTGGGATACCCTCCGCGATGCTGCGCGCAAGGTAACGGAAAACGGCCAGGGGCAATACTACGGGATCATCCTAGTAGGAAAGCAGGTGGGGCGCTGGGAGCAATACGTCCGGAACATGGGGCGACTCGCCGGATCGTCAGCCGGTCCTGACGATATCGATTACCGTACCGGGGAGTACGTGTATACAAGCGATGGCTACCTCGCTGCGATTGAGCTGCTGCTCGCGTTGCGGGACGATGGCGTCGTGTTTCCGGGGTCCATGTCACTCAATGATCCTCAAGCGCGGGCCCAAATGCCACAGGGTGTCGCCGGGATGATTTTTGAGGGCGAGTTTACGCTTCCGATCTGGGTACGGGACAATCCCGACTTCGAGTTCGGCGTGTCGCCAATCCCGACGCCGAGTGCGTCGTTTACCCCAATGGGCTACCAGAACACAGGCACCAATCATCAGTGGCTCTATGCCGAGAGCAAGTTACCGGAGGTCGCTGCCGAAATCTTCACCTATCTCGGCTCAGAAGCAGGGCAACTGGCGTTTGTCAGCATCACGGGTGGCAGTGATCCGAGTGTCTTCGACAGCGTCAATCAACGCGCACCGGTCGATGAGCGCATGCGCACGGTCTATGGCATTTATGAGAAATACATGCGACTGTGCCCGGATGTAAGGATCAAAAACCCGGAGACAAGCCAGGTCTACCTGCGGCTGCAGCGGCCGACCCCGAGCTTCGGTGAGATTGTCCAAGGCATCTATACCGGCCAGCTTGAGGATCCAAAGCAGGCAATGCAGGACCTTCAGGACCGGCAGGACCAGGCGCTCGACGAAGCGATCGAAGCCGCGCGAAGAGATGGCGCGAACGTCTCGCGCGACGATTACGTCTTCCCGAACTGGGATCCGACGACCGACTACCTCGAATCGGATTATGCCGAACTCGGCTGATTCGTAATCAGGAAAGGCGCATTATGGCGATCTCCATGGGCAGCCGTTCCCGCGACCTGATGTCGAAAGGCGGCTCGCTTCCGGGAACCGGCGGAACATCCCGCAAGAGCGGATGGCGGCGCATCTGGGAAGCGCGGTGGTGTTACCTCTTTATGACGCCTTCGCTGATCCTGGCGGTGATGTTCACGTTCTATCCGCTCGTCGCGTCCTGGTACTTCTCGTTCCTCAACTGGTCGGGATTCTCCGACACGCGGGAATGGGTCGGGCTAGCCAACTACCGCGAGGTCATCGCCGATGGCTACTTCTGGGATGCCTACCGGCGCACGTTCCTGTTCATGATCGGCAGTGTTCCGCTGCGCCTGATCCTGTCGCTCGTGATCGCGATCATCCTCAACGACGCGGCGCTGCGGCTCGGACCGGTACTGCGGACGATGTTCTTCATCCCGGTCGTCACGACAGCGGCGATCGTCGGAATCGTGATGACGTTCCTCTTCAGCCCGTTCAATGGTCCGATCAACGAGATCCTGACGAGTCTCGGCATCATCGACCGGCCGCTGGACTTCCTGGGCAACCCCGACTCGGCGATGTGGACCGTGGTTGGCGTCCACATCTGGAAGAACTTCGGGGTGACGATGATCTACTGGCTCGCCGCGCTGCAGGTCGTGCCGCAGGACCTCTACGAGGCGGCGAAGCTCGACGGGGCGAACGCCTGGCGACTGTTCCGGGACATCACCTTCCCGTTGCTGCTCCCGTTCGCCGCGATCATCGCCCTGATCACGGTTGTCCAGACGCTCCAGGTCTTCCCGATCGTCCAGACGATGACCGGGGGCGGGCCCTTCTTCGCCAGCGAGGTGATGGAGGTCTACATCTACCGCAACGCCTTCGGCGAGAGCGGAATCCCGCGACTCGGGTTCGCTTCGGCGGCCGGTGTCTTCTTCGGGATGACCGTGATGGTGATCGCCATCCTGCAGGGTCTTGGGTTGCGCAAGGCGCAAGCGCGTCGTCGTGAATTCATCGGGAGCGGATCGTGAGCACATCTACCCAAACCGCCCGCGACCCGGGCACGCCGATGGTCCAGCACACGGTGGCGACCGATCGGCGATCGATCGCGAGCCGGCTCTACAACCCGCGGTTCCGGGAGGTGGTCTTCACGATCCTCCTGCTGCCGCTCGCCGTCATCTGGATTTACCCCTTCCTGTGGATGATCTCGGCCGCGCTCAAGACCGACCAGGAGATCTTCGGCGGGCTGGGCCTGATCCCCGAGACGTTCCAGTGGAGCAACTTCGGCCGAGCCTGGACCGATGCCCGGATCGGTGATTACTTCTTCAACACGCTGATCATCACGTTCTTCTCGGTCCTGATCGTCGTGACGACGACGGCGATGATGGGGTACGTGCTCGGGCGATACCAGTTCCCGGGCAAGAAGATCGTGATCGGGTTCTTCGTGGCGACCGTGTTCCTGCCCGAGGGCTACACGATCATCCCCGTCTTCGAGCTGATCAACTTCCTGAACCTCGGGAATTCCCTGGCTGGCGTGATCCTCGCCCAGAGCGGGGGCGCCCATATCGTGACGATCCTGCTCTTCGCCGGATACTTCAGCCAGTTGCCGAAGGAGCTGGAAGAAGCGGCGATCCTCGATGGCGCCGGGTTCCTCCGCATCTTCTGGCAGATCTTCCTGCCGCTGACGAAGCCGGTCGTGGCAACCGCGATCATCATGCAGTTCATGTACTCGTGGAACGATTTCCTGCTGCCGCTCGTGCTGACGCTGTCGCGGCCAGACCTGCGGACGCTCTCGGTCGGGATCTATGCCTTCCAGGGCGAGTTCTTCACCGACTGGAGCGGCATGGCGGCGGCGGCCACGATCAGCCTGCTGCCGATCATCATCGTCTTCCTGTTCCTGCAACGGTACTTCGTCGAAGGGATCGCGGGCGCCGTCAAGTCATGATCCGGAATGACATCGTTGCTGACGCCGTTTTCCATCACGGTGGGGAACCATCCGTTGTCCTGAGTTGTGTGCCTATCTTGTCGTCATGTTGAGTGGGCTGTCCAAGGCTGAGCGTCATCCAGGGCGAAGCGATGAATCCCCGCGCGAAGCGCATACGACGCAGTCGGATCGTGCGCCTGCCGACACGTTGTCCGCTCTGCGGACCGGCTTCACAGGCAATCTCGCAGGGATTGAGCGGCCACGGTGCGATGCGGCCCATCGCCGGGGAATCCTTCGGTCGCTTCACTCCCTCTGGATGACGGAGGGCGTTCAGAATCACGATGGGGAACGCCGTTCCGGCCCGGGCGTGAGTCTTTGGTCAACGTCCCGCGTCTGACGCACGGTCCGCCGCTCGACAGAGGCCGTATTCGCGAACGTCGCGTCACGGGAGGTGTTTCGTTGTCGGGCAAGCTGCCTCACGTCGTGCTGTTCAATCCGGATCAATGGCGGGGCGATGCCCTCGGGCACATGGGAAATCCGGCCGCCAGGACGCCGGTGCTGGATGAATGGGTGGAGCGGGACGCGGTGTCGTTCAGCCGTGCCTATTGCCAGAATCCCGTATGCACTCCCAGCCGGTGCTCGTTCATGTCCGGCTGGTATCCTCATGTCCGCGGCCATCGCACGATGCACCACATGTTGCGGCCGGACGAACCGTGCCTGCTCCGAACGCTGAAGGACAACGGCTATTTCGTCTGGTGGGGTGGCAAGAACGATCTCGTTCCCGGCCAGAACGGATTCGCCGGCTACTGCGACGTGAAGTACGCGCCAGACGAGCCGCCGAAGCCG